>NZ_JBEPDC010000027.1:0-148812 GCF_040300065.1 Nonomuraea sp. NPDC000554
GCCCAGGGGTCGATGGCGCGGTAGACGAACGCGCCGTCGACCAGGATGACGGGCGGCCCCTGACCCACCTTCTCGAACGCTATGGTGGTGCCGTCACTTGACGTGACTGTGTGCATGAAATGCCTCTTTCACGGAATTCGGTACCGTCGGCGAACCAGATTGTCCGCCAGGGTTTGGCCACGCATCTTTCAGATTGCTGTCACTCAACCGAACGCAACGTGTTGCGGTCGATCTTGCCGGTCGGCGTCTCCGGCAGTGCGTCCACGAACCGGATGTCCCGCGGGTACTTGTGCGGCGTCAGCCGGGCCTTCACGTACTCCTGGAGCTCGGCGGGGGAGACGGGCTTGCTGGCCACCACGAAGGCGCGCGTGCTGGTCAGGCCGTCCGTCGTGGTGTAGCCGATCACCGCGCACGTCACCACGGCAGGGTGGGTGGCGAGGCAGTTCTCGATCTCCGTCGGCGCCACCCACATCCCGCTGACCTTCAGCAGGTCGTCGGCCCGGCCCTGGTAGAAGAAGTAGCCGTCCGCGTCACGGATGAACAGGTCGCTGGTACGCAGCGTGCTGGGCGCGGGGAAGGTCTTCGCCGTCTTCTCCGGGGCCTTCCAGTAGTCGATCGCCACCGGCTCGCCCTTCACCTGCAGGACGCCGACCTCGCCGTCCGGCAGCGGGTTGCCCTCGTCGTCGGTCACGGTCGCCTCGTAGTGCGGGATGACCTGGCCGAGGCTGCCGACCCGGACCCGGCCGGGCCGGTTGCAGATGACCGCGTTGAAGGACTCGGACGACCCCACGCAGTCGAGCACCTCGACGCCGAACGTGTCCTGCCACCGCCGGTGTAACTCGGCGGGGAGCTGCTCGCCGGCCGAAAGGCACATCCGCACCGAGCTCAGGTCGGCCTTGGAGGCGTCCGGGTGGGCCAGCATCGACTTCATCATCGTCGGCACGTTGACGAGGATGGTCGGCCGGTGCTGCGCGGCCAGCTCGAAGATCCGTTCCGGCGTGCTGCGCTCGGGATAGAGGAGCCCCGTCGCGCCGACGCCCATCGTGTACAGCGCCACCAGGTCACGGGCCCAGCCGGAGAACAGCTTGGGCACCGGCATCACCACGTCGTCGGGCCGCATGTCGAGCACGCCCCTGGCGAACCACAGGTGACTCAGCCAGGGGCTGCGCGCGAGGTGCCGGCACGCCTTGGGCCTGCCGGTGCTGCCGGTGGTGAGCTTCCACATCACCTGGTCGTCCGCGCTCATCGGGGTGGCGGTCAGGTCGGCGGGCTGCGCGGCGACCAGCGCCTCGAAGTCGTGCTCGTCCGCGCGCAGCCCGCCGTGGGGGCCGAAGACGGCCATCCCGGTCACGTCGGCGGACCGCAGCGCCTCGAGCGCGTCGCCGTCGGTGACCACGATGGACGGCTCGAGGTAGTCGACGTAGTGCCGGTAGTCGTCGGGAGACAGGAAGTTGCAGACGTCGAGGGTGACCGCCCCGATCCGCTGTGCGGCGTACCAGGTGGCGAGGTACGTGACGCCGTCGCGCAGGGAGATCAGCACCCGGTCGCCCTTGTCCACGCCGAGGCCGCGCAGTGCGTTGCCCACCTGGTTGACCAGCGTGCGCAGCTCCGCGTAGGTGGTCGGGCCGGCCGCGGTGATCAGCGCGGTGCGCTCGCCGGGGGCCGGGTCGAGGAACCGTCGCGACAGGTTGTAGTCCGACGCGTCGCCCGACCGCGCGGAGGCGATCTCACTGGTAGAGGGGATCGGTGTAGTCACTCGCGTTCCTTCTCGTGTCCGTCTGTGAGCCAGCTGTGGGTGTACATCTCGAACTCGAGCGCCTGCCCGTCCAGCGCCACGTGCACCTCGGCGACCGCCGCCCGGGCGGCCGCCCGCACCGCCGGCACCGCGCAGGTCGCCGCGAGCTCGTGCAGCGTCGCGTAGCACTCGCGGAGCTGCTGTTGCTCTCGCGCGGTCAGCTCACCGCTCGTCATGGAACCGCACCGCCTTCGCCTCGAATCGCGGCAGAACGCCGGGTTCCACCAGCTCGACGAGCGGCTGCAGCCCGATCGCGCGCTTGATCTCCGCGCCGATCCGGTCGGCGAGCGTGCCGGCCGCCGGTCCGGCGTCGTCGGCCGGCTCGATCCGCAGCACCATCACCTCCAGCCCGCGATCGGACCGCAGCACGGTCTGGAACTCGCGGACCTCGGCGAAGCCGCGGACGACATCCTCGACCATCACCGGGGTCACCGAGATCCCGCGGATCTTGCGCATGTCGTCGGTGCGGCCGAGGATGCCGCCGTCGTACCAGTCCCAGGTGCGCCCGCAGCCGCACTCGTGCCACGGCCGCTTGACGACGACGTCCTCGGTCCAGTAGCGGAAGATCTGGAAGCCCTCGCGGCCGAGGCCGGTCATGACCCGGACGCCGCGCTCCCCGTAGCCGACCGGCTGCCTGGTCTCCGGGTGCAGGACCTCCTCGATCACGCCGGGCTCGATGATGTGGCACGCGCCCGGCTTGGCCGGGCACTCGAACATGAACACCGTGGCGAGCTCGGTCATCCCGGCGACGTCGATCACCTTGGCGCCGAAGCCCTCGCTGATCGCCTTGGCGGTGGCCGGTGGCCGCGGCTCGGCGCCGGTGATCACGACGTGCAGGTTGCCTTCGGCGGCCAGGTCGACGCCCATCTCCTTGGCGGTCTCGAGCAGGCGCAGCGCGTAGGTGGGGGTGCAGCCCATCACCTCGATCTGCTGGTCCACCAGCAGCCGGACGCGGGCGGCGGAGTCCATCGACCCGGTCGGCAGCACCATGCAGCCCATCCGCATCATCGCGTCCTGCATCCCCCAGAACCCGATGAACAGGCCGTACCCGAAGGCGACGCAGCCGCGGTGGTGCGGCCGCACGCCGACGGCGTGCAGCATGGTGCACCACATGTCGACCGCCCAGGCCCAGTCCCGGGCCGTGTCGAACGTCCGAAGGGGAATGTTGCCGCTGGTGCCGCTGGTCTGGTGGAACCGGATCCCGGCCGACGGGTCGATCGAGGGCAGCACGCCGAACGGCGGCGCCACCTCCTCGGCGGCCACCAGATCCTTCTTGTGCACCAACGGAACCCGCCGCACATAGTCCTCGAAGGACCGGATGTCCGCGGGGATCCGGTCGCCCCAGAACTTGGAGTTGCGGGCCTGCGCCAGCGCACGTCGCAGCTTGCGCCACTGCCACGCCGCCAGCTCCTCGCGGGGCATCGTCTCGGTACGCGGATTCCAGAACGGCTGGTCGTGGGCGCTGATCAGATCGCTGATGGCACACCTGCCTTTCCCGCAGATCGTTTCCGGGGAACGCTGGAGCCGCTCATCACGCCTCCCCAGCGTCGGAATCGAAACGCAGCACGCACAGGTCCGACCGGCCGGCCGCGATCGCGGTGTCCGCCGCGTCGAGCGTGCGCAGGCCGTCGTCGACGATCACGGCGAGGCCGGTCTCGTTACGGACGGCGTCGGCGACCTGCGACACCTGCCCCGGCGGCGGGTCGCCCGCCGCCTGCAGCAACACGACGTCCACGTCGGAGAGTTCGAGCACCCTCGCGAACGCGACGGCCTCCGCGATCCGGGACGCGCCGTCGCAGCCGGCGGCCAGGCCCAGCACCGCGCCCACCGGCTGGCCCGCCGGCCACCGCGCGCGCAGGGCGGCCAGCTCATGGCCCGGTGGATCGGCGAGCAGGTCCGCGACCGGTCGCGCGGTGAGGTCGAGCAGGGCGAGCTGGTAGCCGGCGTCGCGCGCGGCGGCCAGGTCCGGCACCAGCCGGCCGACGCTCACCAGGGCCGCGGCGGGTCGGCCCGGCGTGGGCGGCGCGCCGATCACCAGGCCCGCGCCCTCCGTCGGGACCGTGGTGACGATCCGGTTGGCCAGCCGCAGCCCACCGATGCCGGCCGGGGCGAACACCGGCGACGGGGCGATCTCGGTCGGTGTGCCGGTGGCCCGGCCGTGGAACCAGGCGTTGAACCGGCGGATGAAGTCCGGATCGCGTTCGGCGATGTCGGCGAAGGTGATCCGCCAGGACCGGGCGACCAGCTGATAGGCGAACTGGATCGGTTCGAAGTCCAGGTAGCGCTGGACGTTGTCGAAGTACCGCTCCGACAGCCGGGCCGCGTCCTGGAACCGCTCGACCCGGTCGCGCCGGGCCTTCTCGTACATCGCGAGAGCGTCCGGGATCCTGGCCGGCTGGGCGCGCAGCTGGGCGGCGAGCGCGATCGCGTCCTCGACGGCCAGCCGGGTTCCGGAGCCGATGGACCAGTGCGCGGTGTGCGCCGCGTCGCCGATGAGCACCACGTTGCCGGCGTGCCAGCTGTCGCAGCGCAGGTGGCGGAACCGGGTCCAGGCCGGTCCGCGGCGCAGGATCGGCCTGCCGTCCAGGTGGGCGGCGAAGACCTGCTCGCAGAACCTCAGCGACTCCTCGACGTCCATCGCGGACAGCCCGGACCGCTGCCAGGTCTCTTCGGAGACGTAGATGATCAGCGAGCTCCACGACTCCCCGGACGGGTAGACGTAGCCCTGGAACAGACCCCACTCGGTGTCGACGAAGAGGTAGGCGAAGGTGGGCCGGGCCGCCTCGACTCCGAACCAGCCGTACCAGAACGATCCGTGCTCGACACGCGGGCCGATCTCGTCCTCGATCTGGGCGCGCACGACGGAGTTGAGCCCGTCGGCTCCGACGACGAGGTCGGCGTCGGCGTGATCGGCGAGGTCGGTCACCCGCTGTCCGTAGTGGAGCTCGACGCCCAGCGCGGTGGCCCGCTCGCGCAGGATGGACAGCAGCGCGTCCCGGCCGATGCCGTGGAACCGGTTGCCCTCCACCAGGTACAGCGAGTCCCGGCAGCGGATCTCCACCTGCGTCCAGTTCACGCCGATGCGGTCGATCGCCTCGAACACGCCGGGGTCCGCCGTGGACAGCGCGTTCAGCGATCCCTCCGGGAAGACCACCGCCCAGCCGGCGCTGGCGTCCGGTTCGTTGCGTTCGAACAGCCGGACGTCGTCGACGAAACGGTCGCGGCGCAACAGGATGGCCAGGAACAGTCCCGCCGGGCCGCCGCCGATGATGTCAACGCGCATGCTCGCTCCCCGGCAGCTCGGTTCCGGACAGGATGGTGGCGGCCTTCCACCTCCGCACGGCGGCCTCGGTCCACGCCACCCGCGTCGCCGGTTCGGCCGCGGCCAGGCCGCGGTAGAGCTCGCTGCCGATCACCACACCCGCGGCGTACGGCGCGACCGCGCGGATGTCATGGTCGTCGCGGATGCCGAACCCGGCGAGAAACGGCTTGGTGGCACCCAGCGCCGCCGCTTCGGCGGACCGGCCGACCTGCGCCGGGTCCAGCCGGACGCCGGTGCGTTCGGCGAGCGCCTGGTAGGTCAGGTGCCGGGCGGAGTCCTCCAGCCGGCGCCGCCGCGCCGCGTCGGCTCCGGGCCTGACGAGCGGGACCGCGCTCAGACCGGCGGCCGCCACCCGGCCGGGGGTGAGTTGACCGTCCGGATCGGTCAGCACCAATCCGTCCACGCCGGATTCGACGGACAGCTCGAGCAGCGGGTCCACGCCGACGTCGGCGACCGTCTGCGGATACACCAGCGACAGCAGGGGCGTGTCGGGCAGGCGGGCGCGCAGCTCCCGCACCAGCTCCCAGAGCCGGCCGGGCGGGCACTGCCGGGCGCGGTCGAACGACGACGCGATGTCGGCGCCGCGCGGCTGCGTCCCCGGTGTCGGGAGGCCGAGTTCGAGCACGTCCGCGCCGGCCGTCGCGGCGGCGACGGCGAGTTCGAGCGAGTCGGTCAGCGGGTCACCGAGCGTCAGGTAGAGAACCAGCAGCCGCTCCTGTCGCGCGTCCGCGGCCCTCAACCGGTCGCCGAGTCGGTCTAACGTGGGCAAAGCCAGGCTCCGTCCCGCAGTTTGCGCACCAGGGCGGCAGGGTCGTCGCTCTTGGCCAGCGCGGTGCCGATGAGCACGCCCTCGGCCCCGGCCGCCGCCGCCCGCGCGACGTCGTCGGCGGTGAAGAACGAGCTCTCGGAGAGGACGAGGACGTCGGGCGGCACCTCCGGCAGCAGCGTCTCGGTGACGCTGACCGTGCCCGGATCGAGTTCGAGGGCGACGATGTTGCGGTTGTTCACCGCGATGGCGACCGGGTCAAGGGCGAGCGCCGTTGCCAGGTGCCGCTTGGTGTGCACCCCTAACAACACCTCCAGCCCGAGCCGCTCGGCGTGGTCGCGCAGCCGCTCGAGCTGGTCGGGTGGCGTCGTGTTGATCGAGAGCTGTACCGCGTCGAAGCCGACCGCGACCGACTCGTCGAGCTGGCTGGGGCTGTTGAAGAAATCCTTGCGCAACAACGGCAGCCCGCTCCGCGCCCGGATCCGCGCGGCCACCTCGAGACCGCCGGCGAAGTACACCGGATCGGTGGGCGTGCTCAGCGCGTCCACCCCGCCCTCGATGAGGGCGTCCACGTACGCGTCCAGCCCGTCCAGGTCGATCAGGGTGCCGTCGCGGGGCGAGCGAACCTTCACATCGGCCAGCACCGCGGGCTGAAGGGTCCGCCGGGTGGACTCCAGTACCGCGTACAGGCTGCGACCGTTCATCGTTCACCTCGCGTCCCTCCGACGACACGAGGATCTTCACACCGCGATCGCCGGGGCCGCATCTTCTTCAGTGCTGTGTGCGGCGGCCCGCCAAGGTTTCTGTCGTAGTGGTGTGCGGCTCGATCCGGGCCGTCAGCCCGGCCAGGGTGGGGTCGGCGAAGAACCCCACGACTCGGGCTCCGCTCCGGCCCCGCCCCTGGCGGGGCCGGGGCCCGGCAGGCTGCGCCGGTCGATCTTGCCGCCGATGTTGCGCGGCAGGCCGATGAGCGTCCGGAACGTGACCGGCGGCATCGCCTTGCCGAACCGGGCGCGCAGGGCGGCCCGCCAGTCGGCCGCCGCTCCGGCCGCGGTTCCGTCCGGGCCGCGAACCGGCACGACGTAGGCGACCAGCCGGGTCGCCAGCCGGTTCGCGTCGGCGACGGCCACCACGGCGCACTCGGCGACCGAGTCGTGCGCGGCCAGCGCGGCCTCGAGGTCGCCGAGTTCCAGCCGGATGCCGTTGAACTTGACCTGGAAATCCTTGCGCCCGCGGAACTCCAGCGCGCCGTCGAAGCGCCGCCGGCCGAGGTCCCCGGTCCGGTAGCAGGGGCCGCCGATGCCCCACCCGCCGGTGTCGGCGACGGGCCGGAACGGTGCGCGATCGGCCGCCGCCGGGCCCAGATAGCCGGGCGTGGTGTAGGGACTGCGGATGACGAGGTCGCCCGTCACGCCGGCGGGGCAGGGCCGGTCCTGGTCGTCGAGCACGAGGACCTGCCGGCCGGGAATGGACCGGCCGACCGGCGTGACACCGTGTACCTCACCGTGTGCCTCGCCGGCGACCTCGTGCCAGGTGGCCAGGATCAGCTCGGTCGGGCCGTACAGGTTGATCAACCGCACCGACGGCAGGGCCGCGCGCAGGCCGCCGGCCAGCTCCCCGGGCAGCGCCTCGCCGGCGAGCAGGAGGTGGTCGAGGTGTTCGGGCGCGCCGGCCCGGCCGCTGATCACCCGGAGGATCTCCCGGGCGAAGGTCGGGACGGTCTGGAAGTGCGTGATCCGCTCGGCGGCGAGCCAGTCGACGATCTTCTCCGGGTTGGCCCGGATCCGGTCGGGCACCGGGCACAGCGTCGCGCCCGCGACCAGGGCGGCGAACGCCTCACAGAGACTGGCGTCATAGCCGGGGGCCGCCCACTGCGCCACCCGGGCGCCGGGGCCGATCCGGAACTCGCCGCCGAACCAGGTGACGAACTGCGCCAGCGTGGCGTGGGACTGGGGGATGCCCTTGGGGTGTCCGGTCGATCCGGAGGTGTAGGCGACGTAGGCGCGGTCCTGCGGCGCGCTCTGCACCGGGGACGAGGCAGCCGGGGCCGGCGGCGCGGTGACGTCGACCACCTGACCGTCCAGTTCGTCGGCGAACCACTGCGCCAACGCGTCCGGGCCGGCCGAACCGTCGATCACCAGGCGGGCCGGCCGGATGTCGGCGAGCATCGTCCTGCCCCGCTCGCCCATCTCGTCCGCGCCGAGGCAGACGAGGTGGGCGCCGGCGTCCAGGGCGCCGAGGACGGCGGCGATCTGGCGTGGTCCGGTCGACATGCGCACCACGACGGGCCTTCCGGGCACCGCGCCGTGCCCTCCGGTGAGCGCGGCGGCGATCAGCGCGGCGTGGGCGCGAAGCTCCGCATAGGACACGCGCGTGCCGCCGTACGACAGCGCGGGAGCGTCCGGCGTGCGCTCGGCGACCCGGCGCACCAGCGTGTTGACCGTGTCGGGCCCGGCGGGACCGTCCGCCACGCGGTCGGCGTCGCGGATCGCGGCGCGCAGCCGGTCCCGGCTCTCCAGCGGGAGCGCGCGCACCGGCAGGTCGGGATCGGCGAGGGCGGCGGCCAGCAGGGTGCGCAACTGCTCGAGGAGCAGGCGCGCCGACGCCGCCTCGAACGCGTCGGCACGGTACTCCAGGATTCCGGTGGCCGCCGGACCGCCCGCGTCGACGGTCAGCGTGAGGTCGGCGACGGCCGCGACGGCATCGACCGGTTGCCGCGTCACCCGCGCGCCGGCCAGCCGCAGCCGCGGTTCTGACGCCCCGACCACGAACAGGGTGTCGCACCAGGGGATCCGGTGCGGCGCCCGGTCGACGTCGAGCGCGCGGACCAGTTCGTCGAATGGGAGCGCGCGGTGTGCGAGCGCGCCCGTGACCGCGGCGCCCGCCCGGCGCACCAGCTCGCGGAAGGTCAAGGGACCGGTGAAGTCCGCGCACAGGACGAGCAGGGTGTCGAACAGGCCGACGACGCCGGCGAACTCGGGCACCGGGCGGGCGGACGCCGGCATCCCGACCGCGATCCGATCTCCGTCGCCGTACCGGTGCAGCAGGAGCTGGAACGCGGCCAGCAGGACGGTGTGCGGTTCCACGTGCTCCGCCGTGGACAGTTCGGCGAGCGGTCGCCCGAGCGAGGCCCCCCAGTCGAACCGCTCGACACCGGCCGTCGCCGACAGGGCCGGTGGACGGACGCGATCCACCGGCAGGTCCGGCGCCGTCGGCAGCGGCGTCAGCGTGGCACGCCACCAGTCCACCAGGTGCCGGTGGTCCTGGGCGCGCTGCCAACGCGCGTAGTCGGCGTACCGCCGAGGCTGGGCCGGCAGCGCATCCGCCGGCCTGCCTCCGTTCACAGCGGACGCGTAGGCGGCGGACAGCTCGTCGACGACGATCGAGATCGACGTGTCGTCGGCGACCGCCCGGTGCGCCACCAGTGCGACGACGTGGTCGTCTGCGCCGAGCCGCGCGACGGCCAGCCGGGCAGGCGGCCGCGGCGGCGCCGCGGCCAGCTCGGCGCAGAACTCGCGGGCGGCAGCGTGAGGGTGCTCGGCCCGCGCCGCGAGATCCACGAACGACCACACATCATCGGCGACGTCCCCGGCGATTCGCGCCGCGACCCGGCCGGCCCGCTCGACGAGCGTGCAGCGCAGGCTCTCGTGCCGGCCGACCACCGCCCGCCACGCCGTCCGCAACCCGCCGACGTCCAGCGGCCCGGCCACCCGGTACGCCCGGCACACGGTGTGCGCCGGCGACCCGGGCGCCGGCTCCGCCGGCAACCACAGCCCGTCCTGCGCGCTGGTGGTGACGGCGAGACTCGCCGTGCCATCGTCGGATCCCATTCGCCTGCCCTGCCGTCACGTCGCTGTCACGTCGATGTCGCCGGCGATCACCTCTTCGGTGACCGGCCCGTCCGGAGCGGGCGGGTTCAGGCGGCGCGCGAGGCCCGCACCTCGTCCGGTCCGCTGTCCGGTCCGCTGTCGGGTCCGCTGTCGGGTCCGCTGTCCGGGCGCGGCAGGGGAGCCGACTCCGACGGCTTCCCGTTGCGCAGCACGCGCAGCACCATGCTGGGACGCATGAGCGCCGTCGGCGCCTCGACCATGCCTGCCACCCGCATGAACGCCCGGGTCACCTCGGGGTCGCGGGTCGCGGCGGCGTGCACCTTGGCGATGTACGCGTTGCCGATCCGGACCTTCAGCGGGCGAGGGCCCTCCACCTGGGGGTAGCTGAGGTCCCCGCCGACCGCCATGTCCCACGGCACGTCGATGACGCGGGAGATGTCCTGGTGGAAGCCGGCCGCCTCGGGCATGCCGCGGGTCAGGTGGTCCCGCAGGGTCATCGCCTCGAGCGCCGCGACCGTCATGCCCTGGCCGTAGGCCGGGTTGAAGCTGCAGGCCGCGTCGCCGAGCACGAGGAAACCCTTGGGGAAGCGCGCCAGGCGTTCGTAGCGTCGCCGGACGCTCGCCAGGTAGCGGTAGACGACCGCGTCGGAGAGCGGTTCGGCGTCCCGGATGATCTCGTAGATGTCCGGCACCGGAAGGGACCTGGCGTACTCGAGGAACCCGTCGGGGTCGGTCGGCGCGCTGTCGCCGAGCACACCGGTGAGCGACAGCGCACACTTGCCGTCCTCGATCCGGGAGAAGAACGCGCCGCGCGGTGCCGCGGGCGTCGCTACCGGGTTGATCGACAGGTCGCCGTTCAGAACCGACTCGTCGGCAAGCCGGTAGGTCCTGGTCGTGTAGCTGATGTTGATCTTGACTCGGTCCTCGTCCGGCCGTCCGTAGCCGAGTTCGTCCAGCCACACCGGCGTCCGCGAGCCGCGGCCGGTGGCGTCGATGACGAGCTCGGCGTCCAGGGCCTCCTCGGTGCTCCCCTTGGCGTGGCGGTGGATCCTCGCCCCGATCACCCGGGAGTTGTCGCGGGTCGTGGTGATGCCCACGATGTCGGCCCGCTCGATCAGCGACACGTTCGGCAGGGCGGCCACCCTGGCCCGTACATGGGACTCCAGCATGGGCCGGGTGGCCGACACGCAGATCAGCCCGGTGGCGCTCGGCTTCAGCCGGTGGCCGCCGAAGAACCAGCGGAGCTCGCCGAGGTCGCCGGTCGGGATGCCGGCGGCGGTCGCGCCCGAGGTGAAGCCGGGGAACAGCTCCTCCAGGATCTGCTGGCCGCGCGCCAGCAGCCCGTGCACGTGCCGGCCCTGCGGCACCCCGCGCCGGGCCGTGGTCACGCCCGTCAGCTCGTCGCGGTCCACTATCACCACCTCGGCGAACGACTCGGCGAGCACTCGGGCCGCGAGCAGCCCGGCCATGCTTCCGCCCAGCACGATCGCGCGGTGGCCCAGGCGCTGGCTCATCGCGGTACCTCCTCGATGTCGAAGCGAGCCTTGGCAAGCTCGCGCTGCGCCTTGGCAGCAAGAAAAACGGTGAAGCCCGCATGGGTGTGCAACATGGACATGTCCCGCCAGACGCGTTCGAGCCGCTGGCCCCTGCGCACCGCGCTGGAACCCGCGGTGGGCAGCAGGTGCTGCTCGACGGCGCGCCAGCTCAACTCGACCACCTGGCGGCAGATCGTGGCGATGCGCATCTCGAATTCCCTGGTGAAGGTGGCCGGGCCGTGCGCACAGGCCTCCTGCCACTGCTGCGTCGCGTTGAGGATGGCGGCCTCCGCGGTGGCGATCAGGCCGGCGGCCTCGCCGTACCAGAACTGGTAGTCCGGGTCGTGGGTGCGCTGGACGACGGGCGGGAACAACGTGGTGCGCGTGCGCATCAGGTCCTCGTAGGCGTCCAGGGCTCCTCTGGCGATGCCGACGGCGAGCACGGCGCTCTCCAGGTTCATGAAGCTCAACGGCCCGCCGCCGTACTCCGGGTTGCGGTGCAGGCGCAGCCCGGGCGCGCTGTCGGCGACCGAGAACTCGCTCATGTGGCCGTCGAGAGTGAAGTGGTCCGGGACGCGGCCGTTGTCGATGGTGATGCTGTGCGACCCGCTGCCGCGCAGGCCGAGCTGCTGCCCCCAGTCGTCCAGCCGGCGCCACTGGCTACGCGGCGCGATGAACATCATCGGCGCCGGCTCGCCGTCCGACCGGGAGACCAGGGCGTGGCCGAGGAAGTGCGTCGCGTAGGGCGAGCCGGAGCAGTAGCTCCAGGTTCCGTTGATCACCCAGCCGCCGTCGTCGGCGCGCTCGGCGGTGCCGGCCGGCATGACCGTCGCGGGGCAGACGAAGTCGCCGGCCGCGAAGATCTCCTCCTGTGTCCGCTCCGGGAACATCGTGGCGACGGCGAGCGCGTGCGCGGCGCCGAGGGTGTACATCCAGCCCGTCGAAGGGCAGCCGCGAGTCAGCGCCATCGAGACCCGCATGAACGTGTCCACACCGAACTCGTAGCCGCCGAAGCGGCGAGGCACCAGAATGCGGTGAAAGCCGGCCTTGGTGAAGGCCTCGTGGGTGTCCGACGCGTAGAAGGTGCGGTCTTCGGTCTCCTGCTGACGTTCCACGAGGGTGGCCGCGATGGCCTCCGCCCTGGTGATGACGTCCGCCGGAGTCAGGCCCGGTTCGGGCGGGCGCGGAAATCCTTGTTCTCCAATACGCGCGGCGAGAACTGACATATACCGCACATCCTTTACTGGAAGCGATGATGCGCGTTCAGCATCACAAAATCGCGTGCGCGACTACATCTCCCAAATTGCCGCCACCAGGGAGATGCCGACGACGAATGCCGATGTCAGCATGGACGCCGAAACCGTCGCGCGCCGCGCGCCAGCCGCTCTCGCTCAAGTGGAGGTCTCATGCCTTCGGACGCATCGACAGGCTCACCGCCGTTAGTGATCGACGCCGTGCTGTCCGAATATCCGTTTCCGGGATTTCTCGAACCGGTCAGGAAGTGGGCCGCGGAGTTCGAACGAGCACATCCCGAATACCGGGTCAATATTCGGGGCTGCTATTACGAGGACCTGCCGGCCGAGGTGTCCCGGCTGGCGCTGGCCGGCACACCGCCGACGATCGCGTCCTACTACTCCGGCGCGTCCCAGCAGGCCATCGACACGGTCACCCGCGACGGCCGGCCGCTGTTCACCTCGATCGGGGCCCAGGTCGCCGGCCGCACGGAGATCCTCGGCGAGCCGGTCATCCTCGACGACCTCATCGCGGCCTGCCGCGGCTTCTACACCATCGGCGGTGAGATTGCGGCCGTCCCGCTGACGCTTTCGACGATGCTCCTCTACACCAACACCACGATGCTGCGCGCTGCGGGCGTCAGCACGGTGCCGCGGACCTGGGCCGACCTCATCGCGGCGTGCAAGGCGATCGCCCGGCTCGACGGCGGGCCGGAGTTCGCGGTCACCTGGCCGGACGACGGGAAGCTGTTCCAGCACGCGGTCGCCCAGCAGGGCGGCCTGTTCCTGGACAACGACAACGGCCGGTCCGCCCGCGCCAGCAGGGTGGACCTCGCCTCCGACGAGATCATGTCCTACGTGACCTGGTGGCGGCAGCTCAACGAGCGGGGGTGGTATCTCTACACGGGCGCGTTCGAGGACTGGGTCGGCAGCGGCCAGGCGTTCGCCGAGCAGCGGGTGGCGTTCCGGTTCGGCTCCTCCTTCGAGATCGCCGCCATGACCGAGGTCGGCCGGGCGGGCGGGTTCGACGTCACGGCGAGCAGCCTGCCTCACAACGAGCGGACCGCGCCGGTCGGCAACTGGATCGGCGGCGACGCCCTGTGGCTCGCCGACGGTCTGGATCCGGCGCTGCGCGACGGCGCGCTGGCGTTCATCCAGTACCTGAACAGCCCGCGCAACGGGGCCGAGTGGCACAAGGCCGTCGGTTCCACGCCCGCCACCTACGGCGCCGTCGCAGTGCTCGAGGAGGAGGGCTGGTTCGCCGAGCAGCCACTGCATCGGGTGGCCACCGACCAGCTTGAGCGGACCGACGGCTCACCCGGGTCGAACGGGCCGGTGTTCCCCGGCTCGCACGGCATCCAGACCGCGATCATGGCGGCGATGGAGGACGTGCTGGTGCGCGGTGCCGAGCCGGTCGCCCGGTTCACCCGGGCCACCGCCGAGGCGCAGAAGGCCCTGGACGCCTACAACGCCACCTGTCTCGGCCCCGGACCTCGCGACGGGAGCTGGTTGCTCGTCGGCACCTGATCCGGCCCACCACCTCGCACAGCACTGTGGCCCGGATCGCTCTCAGAGCGATCCGGGCCACAGCTCTTTCTTTCGGTGTGGTGCCCGGCTCCGGGCTGTCAGGCGCCGGCCCGGCGCGCCGGGGCCTCGACCGGCTGCTTGGCGGTCCGGTACAGGAACCACTGGACCAGCATCAGGTCCACCACCCAGCCGACCCAGCGGGCCGCCTCTCCCAGATAGGTGAAGTCGATCTTGATCCCGAACCCGATGATGATCTTCGCCATGGTCAGGCCCCACACGTTGTTCATCACCAGCGCGAAGCTGTACAGCATGAACCGGCGGTGCAGAACGTACCGGCCGGTGCGGACCGCCCAGAAGCCCACCAGCGTGGTGATGATCCACAGCGTGGTGGACATGAACGCGCCGATCTGGCCGACCACCGGCGCGAACGGGATGATGACGAGCCCGCAGACGCCGCTGACCAAGGTGGCGGGCACGTAGATCCGCCCCATGACCCGGTGCACCGCGGGGTGCCGCCTCCGCATCCACGGCCACACCTGCAGGCAGCAGGCGACCATGGCGACGGTGCCGAGCGAGATGTGCGTGATCAGCAGCGGGTAGTACGCCGCGAAGCCGTCGTGCGCCGGAATCTGCGCCTCGGCCTCCGGCGTGCCGACGAACGGCCCCGCCTGCAGGTACAGGAACGCGGCTGTCACCAGCCACAGGGGAATGATCCACGGGCGCCGCCAGAACGGCGTCCCCTCGCGCTGCGTGGCACCCGCCGGCCGTGATGGTTGGTCAGGCCCGTCCGACTTGCGGTCCTCGCCGGTAGTTAACGACACGGTTGTTCCTCCGACCGTCTCTCATGGGCTGAGCACATAGGACACGCCGGGCGGCTGCGGCCCGGTGAGCAGAGCGCGGAACACCTCCGCGACCGCCTCCGGGCCCTGCTGCCGGCGGATGGTGAGCCAGGCGGTCGTCGACTCGAGGAACCGCTGCTCGGCGTCGTGGTAACGGGCGTAGAAGTGGTCCTCGCCCTCGTCCGCCACGGTCTGCTCCTCCACGGCCGGGGTGAAGAAGATCTCCGGCTCCGGCTCGGCCAGGTCCGGCGGCTGCTGTACCGACTCCGGATGCGTGTAGCCGACCAGCGCGGCGTGCGCCAGCTGGCCGGGGAAGCGCTCGTAGACCGCCGAGATCGACCGGTGCGCACCGGTGAAGTCGACGAACACCGCCGGGGCGAGGGCCGAGACCGAGGCGAGCTCGTCGTAGCCGGCCACCGTGTCATAGCAGCCGAGGCCGGCGACGAAGCCGACGTTGGCGGACGAGGTGAGCCCGACGGTCGGCAGGTCGCCATGCCGGGCCAGCAGGTCGGCCAGCCCGATGGCGGTCCGGCTCGACGCGCTGGTGATCAGCACCGACTTGGCGCCACGCTCGGCGTACCCGGCGACGAAGTCGGCGAGGTGGAACGAGGCGGGGAAGATCGGCCGGAACACGGCCCGCTGATCGTCGAGCGCGTCCGGTTCCGCCGCGCGCTGGAACGTCCGGTACCACGTGGGCAGGAAGGCGCGCTCGGGCGCCGTGTCGGCGAATCCGCGGGCCGTGAGCCGCGCCGCGATCGTGTGGTGCGTGCCCATCGGGACGAAGCCGAAGTACCGGCCACCGACGGGGACGTCGGGGTTGCGCGAGTCGGTCACCCGCAGGAAGGCCCACACCGGCACCCGGCCGTACCCCGCCGGGCCCGGGAAGGCCGCCCAGAACGGCAGCTCCGAGTCGCCGAGCCGGGCGTAGGTGACGGTGTTCATGGTCAGCGCGAACTTCTCGACCGCGAGCCGCGCCTCGCCCGGTGCGAGCACCGGCTGAGACGCCGGCCGGACTTCGGCGGCCGTCAGGTCGTCGCGCCGGACCAGCAGGTCCCAGCCGCCTCCGCCCAGAGCCGGAGAGTGCCGTCCCTTCAGCATCTGTACTCCCAAATGGGTCTCACCGGTGAGGTTTCCTCGCCGAGACGATCACGTAGCCGATCTGGTTCCTGCGCGGTACGAAGAAGCCGTGGTGCAGGCGGGAGAACTCGTCGACCGCGTCCTCGCCGAACTTGGCCGTCACCTCGTCCCGCATGCGCAGCGCCGTCTCCAGGTACTTGGCCTTCTGGCCGAAGACCCGCGGACCGCACTCCGTGTACTCCTCGATCTCGAAGCCGGCGGCCCGCGCGTGCTCGAGCCACTGCGGCAGCGTCGGCAGCCTCGGCAGCTTGAGGGTGTCCATGAACGTGGCCACCCGCGCCGGATCTCCCTGGTCCGCCAGGCTGAAGTCGGAGAAGGAGATCCGCCCTCCGGGGCGCAGCACGCGGTACAGCTCGGCGAGCACCTGGTCGAGGTCCGGAGCGTTCTGCAGCGACTCCAGCGCCAGCACCGCGTCGAACGTGGCGTCCGGACAGGACAGGGACATGAAGTCGTCGTACGCGAACGTCACCGTGCCGGCGACGCCGCCGGAGCTCGCCCGCTGTACCGCGCGGTCGATCTCGAAGCGGCTCACCGTGATCCCGGTGACCCGCACCCCGAACCGCGTCGCGAGGTAGACCGCGGTCTCCCCGGGCCCGCAACCGGCGTCCAGGACGTGCTCGCCGGCCCGCAGGCCGAGGGTGTCGGTCACCTTGCGGGTCATCCGGTGGACGGCCTCGGGCAGCGACGCGTCGTCCTCGCGGTCGTACCAGTACCACATGTGCAGCTGGCCGTTGCGCAGTTCGTCGCCGATGGGCGAGCGCTTGTCGTAATGCTCGCCGATATCCGCTGTCTTGCTCATGTGCCCACCCGGTTCGCCGTTGTTGGCGAGGCCATCGTGGCCGCCGATCCGGCGTGGCCGCATCTCTCGGCTTGCGCTCTTGGCGCCCGAATAGACGGCGCATCAGCTGAATGGCGCACCCGATATCGACGCGGGGCCGATGAACGAAACCGGCGACAAACGCACGGCTCGCGGCGCCTGGCCGGGCCGCATAACGGAAGATGTCCGGCCGCCGTCGGCGATGCCACGATCGCTATTGGCCCGGCCTGCCTATTCGCCTTCCGGGAGGAATCCCTGATGAAAGCCTCCGTTACCCATTCGACCGTCGCGGAATTGGTGAACGCGTTCATCAATGCGACGCCCGACGGTCTCGACGCGGCGTTTCAACGACTTGCCGGCGCATTGTGGAGCGAGGGAGAACTGACCGGCCTCGCCCTGGAGGCGACGCCGGCGCTGGTGGCCGCGCTCGACGAGGTCGGCTCCGACCGCCAGGGGTACCTCGCCATCCTGCTCGGCCTGCTCGCCGAGGCGGAGTACCCGCGCCTCGACGGTGAGGTGGCCACCGCCGTGCGCGCCGGCCTGGATCGCTACCTGGACCTGGTGCGCGGCGGCACGAGCGGGCAGCCGCTGACGCTCGCGCTGCTCTACCTGCTCGCCCACTTCCCCGCCGACCGGGACCGCATTCTCGCCGTCACCGGCGAACTCCCTCTCGAGATCGAGGAGCGGACCCGCCTGGAGCGCGGGCTGGCCGAACTCGACCCGCAGCGCCCCGACCTCGGCCGGGTGTGGCCCGCGCCGTCGGTGTGGACGCTCGACGAGAACGACGCGGCCTTCGCCGAGGCCGCGCTGAAGGGCCTCACCCCCCAGCAGATCGTCAAGAACTGGGAGAACGACACCCGGACCCTCTGGGCGTTCACCGGCGCCCTGGCCTACTGGGCGGTGCGCAACGGCCCGCCCGCCCCGATGACCGTCCGCACCGTTCCCGAGCGGGAGGCCATCAAGCAGCCGCCGGTCCGGCCGGTGGACGAGACGTTCGGCTCGCGCGCGGCGCTGCTGCGCTGCCCCACCTGCCACGGCCCGATCGCGCTGCTGGAGAACGGCGCTCGGTGCAGCACGTGCGCCACCACGTACCCGAGTGCCAACGGGATCCTCGACCTGTCCGCCGGCGTCCGTGACGGCCAGCCGGCCCACGAGGCGACCGCGGACCTGCTGCAGAAGCTGACCGAGATGCCCACCATGGGCCTGGTGTACGAGGCCGTGCAGCGCCCTTCCTACCTGCGGCTGGCGGGCAGCAACTTCGGCAACGCGGTCACCCCGGCCGACGAGGACGCCTACATCATCGAGAACCTCAAGTCCACCGAGGGGCCGGTCGTGGACCTGGCCGCCGGGGCCGGCCGGTGGACCGCCGTGGTGGCCGAGGCCGTCGGCGTCGACCGGCTGATCGCGGTGGACATGCTCCTGCCCATGCTCAACGTGCTGCGCGGCCGGCTGCCCGAGGTGCCGGCCGTCAGGGGCAGCGCCCTCAACCTGCCGTTCGGCGACGCCACCGTCGGCGCGATCAACCTGTGGAACGCGCTGCAGGCGTTCCCCGACGACGCCGCGACGGCCATCGCCGAGATCGGCCGCTGCCTGCGTCCCGGCGGCGTCCTCACGATGATGACGTTCCGGTGGAGCGACGACCCCGTCGCCCGCTACTTCCAGGCGTCGCACTTCTTCCCCAGCCGCCCGGACGGCCACCTGCTGTTCGAGGTCGACCAGATCCGCCAATGGCTCGCCGACGCGGGACTGGTCGTGCGCAAGGAGTCGGCGAGCACCGCGACGTTCGTGTTCATCACCGCTCAGCGCACGGCCTGACCGGTTCACAGCAACGGCTACGAGAACAGTGGGAGACGTCCGATGGAGAAGCGCTGTCCCTTCCTGGACCCGACCGGCCAGGACATCCACGGCCAAGCCGACGCGCTGCGTGCGCAGGGTTCCGCCGTCCAGGTGGAGCTGCCTGGTGGCGTGCGCGTCTGGTCGGTCAACAGCTACGCCGTGAGCAAGCGGCTGCTGACCGACGCCAGAGTCAGCAAGAGCGCCCGCAACCACTGGCCGGCGTTCATCAACGGCGAGATCCGGCCCGACTGGGAGCTGATCAGCTGGGTGGCGATGGACAACGTGTCCACCACCTACGGCGCCGACCACCGCCGGCTGCGCCGGCTGATCGGCAAGGCGTTCACCCCGCGGCGGACCGAGGAGATCCGCCCGCGGGTGGTCGAGCTGACCACGATGCTGCTGGACGCCCTGTCCGCGGTGCCGCCCGGCGAGGTGGTGGACCTCAAGGAGCGGTTCGCCTACCCGCTGCCCGGCAT
Organism: Nonomuraea sp. NPDC000554; assembly: GCF_040300065.1. Lineage (NCBI taxonomy): Bacteria > Bacillati > Actinomycetota > Actinomycetes > Streptosporangiales > Streptosporangiaceae > Nonomuraea > Nonomuraea sp. NPDC000554. Next base: position 19,113 of record NZ_JBEPDC010000027.1, read on the forward strand.
GCTGGTCGCGGACCTGATCGGCATGTCCGAGGAGGCCCGGGTGGCGACCGCGAAGGTCCTCGACATGATGGCGCAGACCACCATCAGCCCGGAGCAGGCTCAGGAGGTTCTGCTGGGCTGGCGCACCGCCATCGCCGACCTGATCGCGCTCAAGCGCGCCCAGCCCGGCGAGGACATCACCAGTGACCTGATCGCCGCCCGCGACGAGGACGGCTCGCGGCTGAGCGAGCAGGAGCTCGCCGACACGATCTTCGCGATCCTCGGCGCGGGCTCGGAGACCACCATCAACTTCTTCGACCTGGCGATCACCCAGCTGCTCAGCCACCCCGAGCAGCTCGAGCTGGTCAGGTCCGGGAAGGCGAGCTGGGACGACGTCATCGACGAGGTCCTGCGGCTGGAGTCGCCGATCGCCAACCTGCCGCTGCGCTACGCCGTCGAGGACATCGACCTGGGCGACGTGACCATCCCCAAAGGCGACCCGCTCCTGGTCAACTACGCCGCGATCGGCCGCGACCCCGCCGTGCACGGCGAGTCGAGGTGCGCCTTCGACATCACGCGGCCGGACAAGGGGCACCTGTCCTTCGGCCACGGCCCGCACTTCTGCCTTGGCGCGGGTATCGCCGTCATGGTGGCGACGGTCGGCCTGTCCTCGCTGTTCGACCGCTTCCCCGACCTGAGCCTCGCCGTTCCCGTCGAGGAGATTCAGCCGCTGCCGACGTTCATCTTCAACGGCCACCGTAGCCTCCCGGTCCACCTGACCAAGGTCGACAGCGGCGTCGCCCAGGCCGCGTAGCCTCTTCACCCGGGCTGCGGCCCGGTCGGAGGGTGTACCGAGTTCCGCGGAACTCGGTACACCCTCCGAGCTTTTCCGGGGCCTGCTTCTTCCCGTACGGCTTGCGCGCGCAGGCGCGAGCCGCACGGGGAATGATCACGCTGAGGTGGGGGCGGTCAGGGTGCGGGACACGAGCTTGGGGAACTCCTGCATGATCAGGGCGAGGTCGTCCAGGTCGCCGTCGACCAGGGCCTGGGGGCCGTCGCACAGCGCCTGCTCGGGATGCGGGTGCACGTCGATGATCACACCGTCGGCGCCGACCGCGATGGCCGCGCGGGTGAGCGGCAACACCAGGTCACGGCGTCCACCGGAATGGGACGGATCGATGATCACGGGCAGGTGCGAGAGCCGCTGCGCCACCGGCACCGCCGAGATGTCGAGCGTGTTGCGCGTCGCCGTCTCGTACGTCCTGATGCCCCGCTCGCACAGGACGATCTCGAGGGTGCCCCGCTGGGCGATGTACTCGGCCGCCATCAGCCACTCCTCGATCGTCGCGCTCATGCCCCGCTTGAGCATCACCGGCCTGCCCGCGGCGCCGACGGTCTGGAGCAGCGCGAAGTTCTGCGCGTTGCGGGTGCCGACCTGCAGCATGTCGGCGTAGGAGGCGACCAGGGCCACGTCGTGGGCGTCGACCACTTCGGTGACGATCGGCAGCCCGGTCTTCTCCCTGACGTCGGCCAGAATGCGAAGCCCTGCCTCACCCAGCCCCTGGAAGGCGTACGGCGAGGTCCGCGGCTTGAAGGCCCCGCCGCGCAGCAGAGTCGCTCCGGCCGCCTTCGCCATCTCGGCCGCCGCCAGCGTCTGCTGCGGCGTCTCGACGGCGCAGGGGCCGGCGATGAGCGTGACGGTGCCAGGGCCGATCGGCACGCCGCCCACCATCACGGTCGACCGGTCGGGATGGTACTCCCGGCCGACCAGCTTGTACGGCATGGACACCCGCACCACGTCGGCGACGCCCGGCATCGCTTTCAGGTTCAGCGTCGCGAATCGCTCCACGTCGCCGACCAGCCCGATGATCGTACGGTTGACCCCGCGGCTGACGAAGGCCTCCCCGTCGGCGGAGCCGACGACCTTGACGACCGACTCGACGTCGTCCTGCGTGGCCCCGGCGGCCATGACGATGACCATGTGACGCTCCTTGTCTGCGTGGCGATGTCCGTCTGGTGATCGCGGGAGAAGTCCGGTGAAACGCGGAAGGCCCCGGATCCTGTCGGACCCGGGGCCTTGCGCCGGCCGAGGACCGCGTCCTGGCCACGGCAGCCAAGGCCGCCGTCCGTCACTGACGGTCCAGGGCAAGACACGGCCTGTAACCGTCAGGCGCCGGCCGGAGCCCCTTCGCCCGGCTCGTGAACGGGAGCGCTGCCCCCGTCAGATGTAGAGCGTGTTGGGTTCGAGGCCGCACAGCACGCGGCCGTAGAGCTCGGCGTTGGTGTTGGGGTGCATCAGCGCGTGCAGGCTGACGGCCTGCACATCGCGCGAGATGCGCTGGATCGGCACGTCGAGGTAGATCGATGAGCCGCCGCTGGCCGTGGCCAGGATCTCCGTCGCCTCCCTGGACAGCCGGACCACCGTGCCGAGGTCGGCACGGGCGCGGGCACGCTCCTCGATCTTCCAGTCGGAGCCCTCGACGGCCTTGGTGTCGACCAGGGTGGCAAGGCGGTGGGCGTGGAACTCGGCCTGGTCGATCTTCTGTGCGGCGTCGGCCACCTGCAGGTGAGTGATCGGCGCTTCACGCTGGCTCTCGTAGGCGGTGTAGGTGATCTTCCGGCCGGGCAGCCGCTTGAGGAAGGCCTCGCCGGCGGCCCGCGCGAGGCCGAGCACGGGGCCGACGGAGGACGCGGCGGCGGTCGGCAGCAGCGGGACGCGGTAGATCGCCGACTCGGCGTTCTTCTTCGAAGCCGTCTGGCCCTGCAGCACGGCGGGCAGCGGCAGCACGCGCTCCTGCGGGATGAACAGGTCCCTGGCCACCGTGCTGACGCTGCCGGTGCCCTTCAGCCCTGAAGTCTGCCAGTCGTCCACGATGAGCAGGTCCGACATCGGAACCAGCGCCATGATCGGGTACGGGTCGCCCTCCTGCGGCACGAGGATCGCGATGATCTCCTGCCAGTCCGCGTGGTGGGCGCCGCTGATGAACTGCCACTTGCCGGTGACCGTGACGCCGCCCTCGGCAGGGGCGGCCATCGCGCTCGGGCTCAGCGTGCCGCACACCCGGGTGTCCGGCGTGGCGAACACCTCGTCCTGGACCTCGTCCGGGAACATGCACGCCATCCAGCCGGGAATCCAGTACACCGACGCCACCCAGGACGCCGAGCCGTCGCCGCGGGCGAGTTCCGCGGCGACGTCGACGAGCGTGCGAGCGTCCGCTTCATAACCGCCGTAGCGCTTCGGCCGGCGCAGCTTGAAGATGCCCGCGTCGCTGAGGGCTTCCACCACCTCGTCGTGCAGCCGGCGGTTCTCCTCCGACCAGCGCGCATGTTTCTGCAGCAGCGGTACCAGTTCGGCCGCGCGGTCGACGAGCTGCTCCCGCGTCGGAATGACGGTCTTGGGCACCATGACCTCCTGGAGTTGGTGAGGCGAAACCTCGTTCGGTGGTTACACGTCGGCGACGGCCGGGATGACCTTCTCGCCGATGAGCTCCATCTGCCGCACCGGGTCGGTGCTCGACACGATGCCGATCGCGGTCTGGACGCCGGCGTCGGCCCACCGGCGCAGCTCGCCGGTCAACTCGGCGACGCCGGTCCCGTCCGCGCCGACGGTGAACGGGAAGATGGCGGTCTTCTCGATCGCGTCGTAGTCGCGGCCCTCCTCGGCGCAGTACGTCCGCAGCAGGTCGAGCTTGGCTGCGACATCCGGGCCCGGGTAGACGTTGCACGCGTCGGCGTAGCGGGCGACCAGGCGCAGCGTCTTGCGGCCATCACCGCCGATCATGATGGGCGGGTGCGGCCGGGTCAGGCTCTGCGGCAGGTTCAACGGGCGTTCCAGCCGGTAGTGCGCGCCCTCGAACGGGCGCTCGTCGCCGTGTTCGCCCTGCCACAGCCGAAGGCAGATCTGCAGTGTCTCCTCGAGCATCTCGAACCGCTTCGCCAGCGGCGGGAACGGGAATCCCATGCCGGTGGCCTCGTCGGCGTACCAGCCCGCGCCGATGCCGAGCATCGCCCGGCCGCCGGACAGCACGTCCAACGTGGTCACCGTCTTGGCCAGCAGCGCCGGCTGACGGAAGTGGACGCCGGCGACGACCGGCGCGACCCGGCACCGCCGCGTGTGGGCGGCGATGACGGCGAGCGTGGTGAAGCATTCGAGCTGTGGCTGCTCCGGCCCGCCGGCGTGCGGGCCCTGCCAGACGTGATCGCCGACCCCGATCAGGTCGAACCCGGCGTCATCGGCGACTCGGGCGATCTGCTTGAGCGTGCGGCCCATCTCGGCCGGCCCGCTGTCCCAGCCGAACTCCGCGAGTTCCAGGCCAATTTTCATGACGTCTGATCTCCTTGCTGCGCACCGGAAAGGGGGTGACATGGGAATCGCGGGCAGGCGTTTCGTTCATGGTGTCAGCCGGTGCGGGACGAGGCTTCTCCCGCCATGCGAATCAGCAAAGCGCACTGTCAAGCCGCCGCTGCCGAAGGCGGGGCGAGCGGCTGGATGAACGCCGCCGCTCCCATGAGGACGGCTCCCTGCCCGCTCTCGAGACAGAGTTTTGTGGCTGTTTGTTACCTAAATCCATTTTGACAGGAAGGCCGTTATTGAGCGGCCTGGACCCGTCGCCGACGAGGAGAGCATTTCAGAAGATGCCTGTTTGCCTTTTGACCTGTAGTTGAATGTGCTGAGTAAGTAGACCCCGGCGAGGAGCATTTCAGCGGAGCGATGCCAGCCTTCAGGCGCGCGGTTCTGAGCCGAGTCATGGGCGAGAAGTGTGCCGCTCATGGCTGCCTTTGCTACCGTTCAATGACTCGCCGCTTTCGCCCAATTCGGAGAGGACTGAGAATGTGAGTGCTGTAGAGATATCCGAGAGGGCGGGAAAGCGCGAGTGGGTCGGCCTGGCCGTGCTGGTGCTGACGGCGATGCTCATCTCGTTCGACTTCTTCGTGCTGCTCCTGGCCCTCCCGCACCTGAGTGCCGACCTGGGCGCCGACGGCGTCGAGCAGCTGTGGATCATGGACATCTACGGCTTCTTCGTCGGCGGCCTCCTGATCACGATGGGCAGCCTCGGTGACCGGATCGGCCGGCGGAAGCTGCTGCTGATCGGCGGCACCGGGTTCGCCCTGGCCTCCGTGCTCGCGGCGTACTCGACCAGCCCGGAAATGCTGATCGGGGCCCGCGCGCTGCTCGGCCTCTTCGGCGCCACGCTGGTGCCCTCGACGCTGTCGCTGCTCAGCCACATGTTCAGGGACCCCAAGGAGAGGGGCCTCGCCATCGGCATCTGGGCGGGCGCCTTCACGGTCGGCGCGATCCTCGGCCCGATCGCCGGTGGCATCCTGCTCGGGTACTTCTGGTGGGGTTCGGTGTTCCTGATCGGCGTGCCCATCCTGGCGTTGCTGCTGATACTGGGCCCGACCATGCTTCCCGAGTTCCGCAACCCCGACGCCGGCCGGCTCGACCTGATCAGCGTCTTCCAGTCGCTGGCCGCGATGCTGCCGTTCATCTACGGCATCAAGGAGATCGCCAGGTCCGGCCTGCAGGTCGTGCCCGTGGTGGCCCTGGTCCTCGGGATCGTGTTCGGCGTGCTGTTCATCCGCCGCCAGAACCGGCTGCCCCATCCGCTGCTCGACCTGAAGCTGTTCTCCATCGCGAACGTCCGCTTCGGGCTGCTCGGCCTGTTCGGGTACAGCCTGCTGACCGGCGCGGTGCTGCTGCTGATGTCCCAGTGGCTGCAGTCGGTCGCCGGCCTTTCAGCGCTCGGCGCGGGCCTCGCGCTCGTGCCCGGCATGATCACGTCCACGATCGCCTCGACGGTGGCTCCGATTCTCGCCCGCAGGTTCCGGCCGGCCTACCTCATCGGCATCGGCTTGCTGATCACCGTTGCCGCGCTGGTCGTCATCACGCAGGCAAGCTTCTCGGCGACGCTGGTCATCGCCGCCTTCGCCGTCTGGACGATCGGCGGCGCGCCGATCGAGGCGCTGGGCATCGGGCTGGTCCTCGGCGCCACGCCGCCGGAGAAGGCCGGGGCGGTGTCGGCTGTGCCGCAGGTGTGCAACGAGGTCGGCTCGGCGCTGGGCTTCGCCCTGCTGGGCACGGTCGCGACCGTGGTCTACCGGGCGAAGCTGTCCGGCGCGATCCCGGCGAACGTGCCGCCGGCGGCCGCCGCCGCGGCGGACGAGAGCGTGGCCAGCGCCACGGCCGCGGCGCAGTCGCTGCCCGAGCAGCTGGGTGAGGCACTCCTGGGGCCGGCACGCCTGGCGTACAACAGCGGCATGCACGTCGTCGCCTGGATCACCGCGGTGCTGCTCGCCGCCCTGGCCGTGGTCATCATCGTCAAGCTGCGGCACGAGCCGCCGCTGGGCGCGACAGCGGACGAGGGCGCGGCCACCGAGGCGGCGTGACGCGTACCCCGAAAGGCGGCGCCCCTGCCAGGCGGCAGGGGCGCTGAGTGGCCTGGAGCGCGGTGCCGGGGTTTACCTCCAGGCTGCCGGCGTCACCGGAGCGACGTGGCGTTCGGCGCGATGTCGCCGCGGAACAGCCCGTCCGGGTCGACCCGGACGCGGACCCGGTCGGCCCGGGAGACCGCGAGAGCGTCCAGGTGCCGCTGCGGCTGGGTGACGCTCTCCACGAACGAGGGCACGGTGCGTCCTGTGTCCCACGGCCGCAGGGCCGTACGGACCTTCGCCTGGTGCTCCTCGAGCGCTCGCGCGGCCGGGGCGTCGAACGGGACGCCCGAGCCCGCGTAGCAGTAGGGCGCGTCGAGGTGATCAAGTGCCCCGCCGTCCGGGCCGGGCTCCGCGAACGCCCCACCGAGCTGCCGCAGACCGGCGACGACCAGCGGTGACCCGGAACCGGGGCCGAACAGCCTCAGGAACTCCGCGACCGCGTCCTCGTCCAGCTCCGACAGGAGCATGTGGTCGCCGGCGAACGGGACCGGGTCCGTCGGATCCATGTGCGCCTCCAGGGCCCCGGACAGCGACGTGAGAGACCAGGTGCTCAGCACCGGGTCGGCCGTGCCGAGCAGCGGCTCCAGCAGCTGGTCCGCCATGCGCTGCGCGGCCGCCGGATCACCGCCGGCCGGGACGAGAATGGCGCCGTCGACGGCCAGCGTCCAGCCGACGAGGGCGGGGGGAACGTCCGGCAGCGGTGGAAGGTTCATCAGCCGCAGGGACGTGGTCACCTCACGGGGCGCCTTCAGCGTCCACTCCAGCCAGCGCGTCAGCAGGGGGCCGGCGTGCTCTGCCGCCCAGGAGGTGGAACCGGTGACGACGCCGGCGGCCTCGAACAGCTCGACCTCGACGGCCGTCACGATGCCGAACCCGCCGCCCCCGCCGCGCAGAGCCCAGAACAGGTCGGGATCGTGGGTCGCGTCCACCCGCCTCGGTTCCCCGTCGGCGGTTACCAGCTCGATCGCCCGGACGCTGTTCACCGCCAGCCCCAGCTGCCTGCCGTACGGGCTCAGCCCGCCGCCGAGGAGATAGCCGACGGCTCCCACGGTGGGGGAGGAGCCATGAGGTGCGGCCAGGCCGTGCGGCGCGGCGGCCGCCACGACCGCGCCCCAGCGCGTGCCGGCGGGTATCCGTGCCAGCCGGCGGTCGGCGTCGATCTCGACGTCGCCCTCCAGCTCGGTCCTGATCAGCAGCGAGCCCTCCATCGGGCCTGTCGCGGCCGCCGCGTGGCCGGTGCTGTGGACGCGCACGGGCAGCCCCTCAGCGCGGGCGTGGCCCAGCGCGGCGCGGATCTGGTCGAGGGTCCGGGCTGTCACCGCGGCGGCTGGCCGGGCCGGCGCCGCGAGATTGAATACCTGCGTCGCTGTTTCGTAGGCCGTCTCGCCGGGCAGCGAGACGGTCGTTCCAGGTCCATCGAACACTGCCATGGGCGCATCTTCGCACCGCGGCAGATCGTGAAACTTCTTCTCACATGCCCGAACAGCGATGGAGATCATCCATGGGCGGGCCTCCTCGGCACGGTCGCACCATCGCCGAGGAGACCCGTGACAAGGGCGGCCGTCGCCGCCGGTGAGCGCCGCCGCGACCGAAGGCACGCCGACGTGCCCGGTGTCACCGGCAACGCTCACCAGCATGGACGGCCCCTTGTCCCTGGATGCCCCTACACCGACTCCGCCGGCCTCCCCGGCGCCGCGATCTGGTGGAAGGCGCCGGCGAAGAACAGCAGCGCGTCCTGGTCGCTTCCCCGGCTCGACATCAGCACCTCGCCGAGGAAGATCGAGTGGTCGCCGCCGTGATAGACCTCGGTCAGCCCACACTCCACCCACGCCAGCGCCCCGGCCAGCAGCGGCGCGCCCGTCCGCGGACCAGGCACCCAGTCGACGCCGTCGAACTGGGCCATGCCCTGCGGCCGGGTCCGGTCGGCGAAGTACCTGGCCAGGTGCTGCTGGTCGGCCGCGAGGAGGGACACGCCGAAACTGCGCGTGGACAGGATCGCCTCGTGGATGCGCGCCGGCCGGGCCACGCAGCACAACGCCAGCGGCGGATCCAGCGACACCGAGCAGAACGCGTTGGCCGTCATGCCGTGCCCGCGCTCACCGCCGACGGTCAGCACCGTGACGCCGGTGGGGAGCCTCGACAGCACCTCGCGCAGCGACGCCGGAACCATCTCGTCTCCTGGCGGCCTCGTACCCGCTTCATCCCGCTGGAGCGAGATCAGGCCCTGTTCCCCCGACATGTCACTCTCCAGACACCGTCGACGCGGACGCCCGCCGGCCGAACTGCTCCCCCTGGTACGGGGCCAGCGCCTCACGCAGCTCGACCGGCACCCGCTCGGGGACCGTCTCGTTGTTCGGCCCGCGCATGCACGCGATCCGCTGCTTACCCCGGGCCACTAGGTTCTCCAGCCCGTCCCTGAGGCGTACGTAGTCGAAGCTGCACTCGATCTGGGTCTGGGTCAGCTCCTCCAGCCGCATGCGCACCGACAGCTCGTCGAACGCGGTGATCTCGGCGAAGAAGTCGCACTCGGCCTTGAGCGTGAACAGTTTCAGGTCGTTGTGCATGATGTCGGCGAGTACCGAAGGCGCCTTCTCCTCGAGGAACCTCTCCCGGCAGTGGCCCTGCCAGCGCAGGTAGTTGACGTAGTACACGTTGCCGACGAAGTTGGTCTCCTCGAAGCCAACTCTGTGGCGGAACTCGTAGTAGTTGCTCATCGCGCGTCGGTTTCCTCTCCCGCCAGGACCGCGAACACCACGGAATCAGTCTTGTGGCTCAACGTGGTCACCCAGGTCGCCACCTTCACGTCACCGGCGGACAGCACCATCCAGCCGTCCGCGTGGAGCCGGTCCACGGTCAGCGTCCGCGTCGTGACCCCGGCCTTGCGCAGGCACTCCAGCGCGGTCCACATCCGGGTGCCGGCCACGTCGGCGTCCTCGCCGGACTCGGCCATCACCAGGTCGCGGACGTGGCGCAGGTCGTCGCCGAGCAGTCCGGCCCAGTCGACCTCCGTGCGGTGAACCACCGTCTCCAGGTCGCAGCCGAGCCGGCCCGACCCCGTCACCACCAGGCTCACACCGGCGCCGTGGGACGCCGAGATCGCGGCGCCGTCCAGCTCCGGCCTGCCGTCCGGCCGGTACCGCACCGTCACCGGGCCGCCCAGGGCGCGGCCGGCGGCGAGCTGGGTCTGCGCCCGCCGGTCGGTCTGCGCGCCCGGCAGCGCCGGCTCGGGGTCCGGCTCGACGACCACGGCCCGGCTGCCACCGAGGACCCGCTCCAGCGATCGCTCCAGGTAGCCGCTGAGCAGCGCGGACACCCACGGGCCTGATCCGTCCTTCTTCCGCACCGCCCGCAGCGTCAGGCCCTGCCAGCGTTCGACCACCCGGCCGGACGCGTCGAGCACGTCGACGTCGTAGGTGTAGCTGTCGCCGTCCTGCGACCGCTCCCGAGCGTCCATGAGCACGAACTCGGCGTTCTGGTCGGAGGGCGCCGCCAGGTACAGCCTCTCCACACCCTGCGGCAGCAGGACCGCGTCGGGAACGCAGCACTGGATGGCGTGCATCACCGCGTCCCGCGTGCCCGGGTCGGCCAGCACCTGCTCCTGTGGCAGGTAGGCGGCGAACCACGGCGCCGGCGTGGCGGTGGACAGTTCGGCGACCGCGTGCCGGGCGCTCGCCCTCCGGTAGCCGAGCAGGCGCTGGAACCGCTTGCCCTGGAACAGCACCCCGCCGTAGAGCTCGGTGATCGGGTCGACCGGCACGATCGGCAGCCGGGTGGCCTCCCGCGAGGGGCCCGCGTCGGGCAGGGCCGGCTGTGGCAGCCGGACCGTGGCCCGGAAGTGGTCGGCGCTGAACCCGGTGTCCTCGGCGCGAATGGCCACCGCCACCGTCTCGGCGTCACGGACCAGCGCCGCCAACCGCACCGTCGTCGGGTTGCCGGGACGGACCACGATCGGCCGCAGGAACTCGACGTCCTGGAGGAGCGGGGAGCCGGTCCGGCCGAGCACGGCCGTCGCGACCTGGGCCATCGCCTCCATTCCGACCACCGCGGGGAACAGCAGGTCGCCGTCCAGCAGGTGGTCGGACAGGTAGGGGTCGCTGCCGGCGGACAGCTCCACCTCGGTGATCAGCTCGACGTCCGGGTAGTGCACCAGCACCCTGTCGACGAACCGGGTCAGCGGCAGCTCCCGGTTCGTGTCCAGGGGCAGCGTCGGCAGGCCGCCCATCCGGCCGGTGACCACCAGGACCGGCCCGGCCGACGGGTCGGCGAGCGCCTGGCGCAGCACGCTCAGCCCGTTCTCCAGGGAGATCGGGGTGATGCCGGCGCGCACCAGCGACTCGACCACGCCCAGCTTGTCGCCCATCCCGGCGCCCGACCAGACGGACCACTCCAACGCCAGCGCCCGCGCCCCCGGGTGCGCGCGCTGAAAGTCGACGGTCAGCTCGGTCATCCAGTCGTTGGCGGTCGCGTAGTGCGCCTCGCCACGCAGCCCTCCCCGGCCGATGACGCTGCCGAACGTCACCAGGAGTTTGATCCTGTCCTGGTCGACCGCGTCGAGGACGGCGCGCAGGCCGGCGACCTTGGGGGCCACCGTCTGGGCGAACGCCTCCTCGGTCAGGTTGGCGAGCGCGGCCGGCTCGTTGCGGCCGGCCCCGTGCAGCACCGCGGTGATCGGGCCGAGGGCGGCCTCGAACCGCGCCACGGCCGCGGCGACCTCCTCGGTGTCGGTGACGTCGACGAGCTCGTACCGGTAGACCACGCCGGCCGCGGCCATCCTCGCCAGGTTGGCCGACAGTTCCTCGTCCTCCGCCGGCTCGGTCCGGCCGATCAGCGCGAGCTTGGCTCCCGAGTCCTTGGCCATAGCCAGCGCGCACTCGGCGGTGATGCCCCTGCCGCCGCCGGTGGCCAGCAGCACGTCCGAGCCGTTCAGCGGGGTGCCGGTCCGCGGTTCGGCGGGGGGTTGCAGCACGCGCATCACCGGCACCGTCCGCTGCCCGCCGGCGTCGTAGCGGACCTCGCTGAACGCCGTGGTGGCAGCGGCCTCGGTGATCACCCGCCGCACCGCCTCGTCCACCGCGGTCGCGGACGACGGGGCGAGGTCCGGCAGGGTGACGATCGTGGTCGGCACGCCCGACGCCTCCAGGAACGCGGTCCTGGCCAGGCCGGACGCCCCGAGCCTGTGCTGCACCACGACGAACCGGGTGCCGGCGGGCGCGACGACGGCCGTCTTGCCCGCCTTCAGCACCAGTTCGACGTGCTCCTCGCCGTCGTCCGGCAGGCACAGCAGGACGCCGTCGCCGATGCCGGACTCGGCCAGCGCGACCCGCAGCCGCTCGGCGAGCGGGTGGCCGGTCGGCGCGAACACCTGCCACTGGCCGACCGGGCCGGCGCCGACGTCCACCCTCGGCGCGCCGGTCGGCACGTAGTCGAGGGCGAACGGCCGCACCCACTGCGCCACGCCGGCCACCTCGGTGCCGCCGCCGCCGTTCCCGTCCCCGTCCTGCGCGGTTTCGGCCAACTCGTCGATCAGCTGGGCGAGCTCGCCCAGCGTCACGGTGGCGAAGTTGGTCGTCGCCTCCAACGCGGGCAGGCCGAGCTGACGGGTGACGTCGTTGACGAGCTGGCCGACCGTGATCGAGCTCAGGTGCAGGTCGTCGAGCGGGTGGGTGTCCGCGGTCACGGTCTCCAGAGGCAGCTCCACGCGTTCGGCGGCGAGCCTGCGCAGCAGGTCGAGCGTGGACGGCCCGGTGTCGGCGGTATCGCCGGTGGCCTCGGCCGCCGCCGGCTCGGCCGAGGTGCCGGACGTGTCCTCGCCGGGGACGGTCAGCCCGACGGCGAGGTCGGGGGCGGCCTCGCACGGGCTGGACAGGAAGGTGAATCCGCCGTCCAGCGGCAGCGGGCGCAACACCCGGCCCGCGAACAACGCCTCGGTGTCGAGCGCGGCCCCCAGCACGTACGCGGCACCGAGGACGGACAGCAGCGGGCTCAGCGACTGGCTGTCGGTGTCGACGGACAGCACCGGCGTGCCCGGCACGATCTCGTGCAGCAGGCCCGCGAGCACCCGTCCGGGACCCACCTCGACGGCGAGGTCGGCGCCGATGGCCGCCTTCGCGGCCGCCTCATGGAAGCGGACCGGGAACAGCACCTGGTCGCGCAGCAGTACCCGCAGGTCGGTGGCCGGGTCGAGCAGGTCACCGGTCACCGTGGACGCCATCGAGCGGGTGGGCCGGGCGAAGGTGAACTCGGCCAGCCGCGCGGTCAGCGCCTCGGCCGCGGGCTTGACCAGCGGTGAGTGGAAGGCGTGTGAGACGTTGATCCGGGTCGCGGTCACGCCGGCGGCTCTGGCCCGCTCGCACACGTGGTCCACGGCGGCGGCGTCGCCGGAGATGACCGTCTGCTGCGGTCCGTTGTACCCGGCGATCACCACCGGGTCGTCGCCGAACAGCTGCTCGGCCCGATCCGGCGTGGTGGCGAGGCCGGCCATCGCACCGCCGCCCTGGCTGGCGTTCGCCATGACCTGGCCGCGCGCCTTGGCCAGCCGCAGCACGTCCCTGTCGCCCATGGCGCCGGCCCAGGCCAGCGCGGTCAGCTCGCCGAGGCTGTGCCCGACCGCGGCGTCGGCGTCGAGGCCGAGCGTCTTCAGCACCCGCAGGGCGGCGACGGAACCGGCGACGATGCGCGGCTGGGCCGCCTCGGTGGCCACCTGGTCGCCGTTGGTGGACACCCCGGACTCCGCGAACACGGCCTCCGCCGCGGCGAACCGGCGGCGGATCGCGCCGACGGCGCCGCGTCCGGAACCCTGGCCGGGGAACAGGTAGACGATCTTCGGGGCGGTCAGCCGGTGCTCCAGGAACACCCCGTCCGCGGCGAACAGGCTCTGCTCGCCCGCGTCGAGCGCCGCGAGCAGCCGGTCGAGCTTGCGGGCGGCGTCATCGGGGCCGGTGGCCACGACCGCGGCCCGCACCCGCCCGCCGGACAGCTGCCCGGCCAGCGCGCCGGCCAGGTCGGCGAGCTCGGCGAACGACAGCGCCGGCACCAGCGTGACCAGTCCGGCGACCCGATCGCGCAGCGCGTCGGCGTCGGCGGCGTCCAGCAGCAGCAACTCGGCGTCCTGCCGGCTGCCGACCAGCGCCGCCGTCTTCCCGGGCAGCTCGGCGCGGCGGGTGGCGCCCGGTGCCTGCTCGAGCGCGACGTGCGTGTTGATGCCGCCGAAGCCCATCGCCGACACCCCGGCCCTGATCGGCTGGTCCGTCGGCCAGAGCTCGGCCTTCCGCGGCACGTACAGGGCAGGGGACTCGCCGGTGAGCTTCGGATGCGGCTCGTGGTGACCGGTGGCCGGCGGGATGACCTGGTGGTAGACCGACAGCGCAGCCTTGATCACTCCGCCGACGCCCGCGGCGGCCTTGGTGTGGCCGAAGTTGCCCTTGACGGAGCTGACCGCGGCCGGGCGGGCGTCCGGATCGGCGTCGCGCCGGGCCGAACCGAGCGCCTCGAGTTCGGTGGCGTCGCCGAGCGCGGTTCCGGTGCCGTGGCCCTCGAAGTAACCGATGGTCTCCACGCCGTATCCGGCCCTGGTGTAGGCGCGGCTGATGGCCAGCCGGTGGCCGGAGGCCTCCGGGCGGGTGATGCCGCCCTTGCCGTCGGAGGAGATGCCCCAGCCGGTGATCGACGCGTAGATCCGCAGGTCGCGGGCGACGGCGTCCTCCTCGCGCATCAGCACGAGGACGCCGGCGCCCTCGCCCGGCCAGAAGCCGTTGGAGTCCTTGTCGTAGACCTTCATCTCGCTGGTGGCCAGCGCCCCGGTCTTGGCGAAACCGATCACCTCGAACGGGTCGATGGACAGGTCAACGCCGCCGGCGAGGCAGACGTCCAGGTCGCCGTCGGCCAGCGCCTTGGCCGCGGTGGCGATCGAGAGCAGGGAGGAGGAGCAGGCGCCGTCGACGGTGTAGCCGCCGCCGCGGAAGTCGAAGTAGTTGCAGATGCGGCCGGCGATGGTGTTGGCGAGGCCGCCGGCGAGCGTGTCCTCGTCGATCGGCGGGAACGGCGCCTTGTACACCGGCTCGAGGTCGCGGAGGAAGGCGCTGGTCTCGTCGTCGTCCCAGCCCTTGGCGGCCAGCGCGGCCGCGAGGGTGCGCCGGACGTAGGGCCAGCGCAGCCGCATCAGGTTGGCGCGGGAGAACTCGCCGGTGAGGCTGTTGCCGATGACCACGCCTGTGGCCTGGCGGGGCAGGCCCGCCCCGTCCGGGAAGCCGGCGTCGGCCAGCGCCGCCGAGGCGACGTCCAGCGCCAGCCAGTGCGTGAGGTCGGTTGATCGGTAGGTGCTGCCGGCGACCTTGTACTTGAGCCGGTCGAATGCGTAGTCGCGCAGCACGGCCGCCTTATTGGCATAAAAGCGGTCCGGTGCGTTCGGGTCCGGAGACCAGTAGTCCGCCTGGTTCATCCGCTGGTCGGGCAGTCTGCGGAAGGCGCGGCGACCAGCCAGGATGTTCTCCCAGAGCTCGTCAGTGCCAGCCGCGTCGGGGTAACGAAGTCCGATGCCAACGATCGCGAGCCGAACGGTGCTCAATCCTGTACCGCCTTTTCTCGATGACCACCCGACCCGAATCGACGCGCCCATTTACGCCGGGCACATGTCGTGAACCAGCCGAGTCCGGCGATAGTCCTTTTAAACGATTTTGCTTGCCCACGTAAAGGGTGCATCACCGCCACCGCGGTTTTCTTCTCCTCAGGTGCGGTACGCGCGCTTCTCTCATATTGCGGCATTCCGCTAAATAATCATCACCCGGTGGCGCGACACCGCAGTAGCGAAGATGCGGCCCCCCGATTACCAGGCTGACTCTGGCAATGCCCCCACCACCGGAGGAGTCGATGCCATCATTTCTGGGTTCGTTACGTCAGTTCGTGCTGGCGCCGAATCTGTACTCCGTAACATTCGCCAAGCGCGGTTTTCCCGGGGCCGGCTCGCCCGCGACCGAGCAGCTGGAGGCCATCCCGCAGGCCGTGGTGTGCGGGTTCGAGTGGGGCATCGCCGCGCGCGACCTGTGGGACGTGCGGAGGCGGCTGGAGCTGGTCGAACCGGAGCAGCGCGGGTTCGCCTACGAGGGCGCGGCGATGGCGTTCGCGGTCCGCGACGCGATGGCGGGCGGCAGCGGCCGGCTCACCCGCGAGCTGCTGCTCGGGCCGGGCGCGCCGCACGTCTTCCTCACCTACATCGGCATCGGGTTCGCCATGGCGCGGCTGCCCAGGCCGCTGTGGCGCACCATCATCCCCGGCCTGACCGGCTCGCCGTACTACCCCACCATGACCTGGCTCGCCGTGGACGGCTACGGCTTCGACCTCGCCTACTTCCACACCAGCCGCTACGTCGACGCGCAACGCGTGCCGGCGCCCTACCCGTGGGAGGGATCGCCCGACTACTTCCCGCGCGCCGTGGACCAGGGCATCGGGCGGGCGCTGTGGTTCATCCACGGCGCCGCCCCGGTGGCCGTGGCCGCCGCCGTCAACCGGTTCGCCGAGGCGCGCCGGCCGGACCTGTGGAGCGGCGTCGGCCTGGCCGCGACGTTCGCGGGCGGCTGCCCGGCCGAGGGCCTGGCCGTGCTGCGCGAGGCGGCCGGCGACCACTGGCCGCAGCTCGGGCTCGGCGTGGTGTTCGCGATCAAGGCGCGGACGTTCGCCGGCCATGTGCCGGAGCACTCGACGCTCGCCACCGAGGTGCTGGCCGGAATGTCCGTGGCGGACGCCGTGCGGATCTCCGACCGCACCGAGGCCGGCTCGAACGGCCGCGACCCGGCGCGGGAAACAGTGCCACTGTATGAGCAGTGGCGCAGCCGAATTCGCGCGCATTTCACCGACACCGCATCGTTGCCCGGCTGACCGGCGGACCCGAGAACGATTGTCTGGAGGCTAAATTGGCCAGTTCACTACGCGCGCTCCGGCGTCGCATTCTGACCCCGGACGTCGCCGAGACGAGTCTCGACAAACGCGGCTTCCACAAGAAATCGCCCGCAGCTCAAGAAAGGCTTGAGACGGTTGGGAAGACGTTTATCGTCGGCTACGCCTCCGCGATGGAGGCCCGCACCCCCGCCGACGCCGAGATCACGATCGAGCAGGTGCCCGACTGGCTGCGCGGTTTCGCCTACGAGGGTGCCGCCATGGGCCTGGCCGTACTCGACGGTCTGCCGTTCGGCCGCTCGGACAACGTCCGCCGGTTTCTGCGACGCCCGCTCGCCGACGCGCACCGCTACCTGGCCTACGTCGGGATCGGCTGGGCGATGGCCCGGATACCCCGGTTCCGGTGGCCGAAGCCGCGGACCCTGGACCCGGTGCTGGTGCCGCTGGTGCTCGACGGCTACGGCTTCCACCAGGCCTACTTCCACACCGCCCGCTACGTCCACGGCCAGTACCGGGACCTGAGCTTCCCGTGGCCGGGCGGCCCGCACGGGTCGTACGCCAACAACGCCATCGACCAGGGCATCGGCCGCGCGATGTGGTTCGTCGGCGGCACCGACCCGGAGCGGGTGGCCGACCTGATCGACGCGTTTCCGGAGTCTCGTCGCGGCGACCTCTACAGCGGCACCGGACTCGCGGCGACGTACGCGGGCGGCGTCGACGAGCAGGAGCTGCGGACGTTGTGGTCCCGCGCAGGCAGCTACCGGGGCAACGTCGCGCAGGCGTCCGCGTTCGCCGCTGACGCGCGGGTGCGCACGGGCATCGTCCCCCCGCACACGGCGATGGCCACCCAGATGTTCTGCGGCACGACGCCGGAGGAGGCGGCCCGGATCGTGACCGAACTACGCCCGGTCCACCCGGTCGAGGGCGCACTGCCGGCGTACGAGGTGTGGCGGCAGCGGCTCGTCAACGCATTCGTCTCTTCTGGAGGTGTCAACAGATGAACGCGGCACTAGGCATGCTGCGCAGGCAGCTGACCGGTGTCATCGCGCTCGTGGTCGTCGTCGGCTTCTACTTCGTGGTCATCCTGCCGGAAGCCTCGGCCGACGCGAAGAACCGGCTGGCGAGCAGGTACGGGTTCGCCGGCCACAGCGTGGCGCTGCCGACATCGGACAAGCAGCAGTCCATCAGGAAGGTCAACCAGGACTACAAGGGCTTCGACGCCTGGATCTCCTCGGTCGGCGCGGCGGTCGCGATGAACGACCTGGACGGCGACGGCCTGCCCAACGACCTGTGCCTGGTCGACCCGCGCACCGACCAGGTGATCGTCACGCCGACGCCGGGCAAGGGCGAGCACCGCTACGCGCCCTTCGCGCTGAACCCGGCGCCGCTGCCGGTCAGCGACGTGATGGCGCCGATGGGCTGCGTGCCCGCCGACCTCAACGAGGACGGCCGGATGGACCTGCTGGTCTACATGTGGGGGCGAACGCCGATCCTCTACCTCAGCCGGGCCGACCACGGTACCCTCTCGGCCCAGACGTACGAGCCCGTTGAGGCGGTGCCCGGCAACACCGGCGCGGACGGCAAGTACACGGGTCCGCAGTGGAACACCAACGCGGCGACCGTGGGCGACTTCGACGGCGACGGCCACGACGACATCTTCATCGGCAACTACTTCCCCGACGGCCCGCTGCTCGACCCGTCGGTCGACGGCGGCGTGACGATGAACCACTCCCTCTCGCACGCCCAGAACGGCGGCGAGAAGATCATCCTGCTGTGCGCGGGCGCCACGGCGGGCGACCACCCGACCGCCACCTTCAAACGCGTCCCCGACGACGCGCTCCCCGAGGAGGCCCGGCACGGCTGGTCGCTGGCGGCCAGCGCCACCGACCTGGACGGGGACCTGCTGCCCGAGGTGTACATCGCCAACGACTTCGGCCCTGACCGGTTGCTGTACAACCAGTCCACGCCGGGCCACGTGAAGTTCGCCAGCGTCACCACCGCGCGCTCGCCGGGCACACCGAAGTCCAAGCGGATCGGCGCCGACTCCTTCAAGGGCATGGGCGTCGACTTCGGCGACTTCAACCACGACGGCCTCTACGACGCGTTCGTCTCCAACCTCACCGTCGGGTGGGGCATCGTGGAGAGCAACTTCCACTTCATGAACACCGCCAAGAACGAGGCCGACCTGCGCGCCAGGCTGCGCGCCGGAGAGGCGCCGTTCCGCGACGTCAGCGGTGCGGAAGGCACCGCGTGGTCGGGGTGGAGCTGGGACGTCAAGATCGCCGACTTCGCCAACTCCGGCGAGCTGGACATCGCCCAGACCACCGGTTTCATCAGGGGCTACACCAACCGCTGGCCGCAGCTGCAGGAACTGGCCATGGCCAACGACTCCCTGGTGGCCAACCCGTTCTTCTGGCCCAACGCCAACTCCGGCGACGACCTCGCCGGCAGCGAACCGCTGCGCTTCTACGTCAAGGGCGAGGACGGCCGCTACACCGACCTGGCCCCCGAACTGGGCCTGGCCGTGCCGATCCCGACCCGCGGCATCGCCACCGGCGACGCCGACGGCGACGGCCTGCTCGACCTCGCGGTGGCCCGGCAGTACGGCGATCCGATCTTCTACCACAACCAGGCGCCCAAGCCGGGCGGCTACCTCGACCTGTCGCTGACCCATGAGCAGGCGACGAAGGTGGGCACCGCGCCCGCGCCGGGCTCGCCGGTCACCGGCGCCGAGGTCACCGTGACCACGGCGGACGGCAAGAAGTACGTCCAGCGCGTCGACGGCAGCAGCGGCCACTCCGGCCGGCGCAGCAGCGAGGTGCACATCGGCCTCGGCGACGCCAAGGGCGCCGTCCAGGCGCACCTGAAGTGGCGGGACCGCCAGGGCGCGGTGCACCAGCAGGATCTCAAGCTCAGCCAGGGCCGGCACGCGCTCGTGCTCGGCGACCAGGCCAGGGAGAAGTGAGAGGGACAATGGTGGTCCAGGAAGTGAAATCTGGCGGGAAGCCGCCTGCCGGTGGCCCGCGGCACGACCCGAAGATCATCAAGGCGCTGCGCAGGTTCGCCATCTCGATCTCGATCTTCAACATTCTCGGCTACACCGTGCTCGGCTTCGAGCAGCCGTGGACCTGGCCGCTGGTGGCGCTGGCCACCGGCTACACCACCGAGCTGGTGCTGGAGGCGATCGGCGCCCGGGTCGAGGGCCGGGCGCCCCGCTTCCTCGGCGGCGGGCTGAAGGGCCTGATCGAGTTCCTGTTCCCGGCGCACATCACCAGCCTCGCGCTGAACATGCTGATCTACGTCAACGACCGGATCTGGGTGATGATGTTCGCCGTCACCCTCGCGGTAGCCACCAAGTGGATCCTGCGTGCCCCGGTGCGCGGCAACCTGCGGCACTACATGAACCCGTCCAACTTCGGGATCTTGATGGTCCTCGTGCTGTTCCCGTGGGGCAGCATCGCGCCGCCGTACCACTTCACCGAGCACGTCAACGACCCCATCAGCTGGGTCATCGTCGCGGTGATCCTCGTGTCCGGGACGATTCTCAACGCCAAGCTGACCAACCGGATGTGGCTGATCTTCGGCTGGGTGAGCGTCTTCGCGCTCCAGGCCGTGGTCCGCGGGCTGCTGTTCGACACGTCGATCCCGGCCGCGCTGGCCGTCATGACCGGCGTCGCGTTCGTGCTGTACAGCAACTACATGGTGACCGACCCGGGCACCACCCCGTCCAAGCCGGGCGCACAGTTCGCGTTCGGCGGGGGCGTGGCGCTGGTCTACGGGGTCTTCATGGTCGCGCACATCGCCTACGGCCTGTTCTTCGCCACCGCCATCGTGTGCCTGATCCGCGGGATGTTCCTGTGGGGTCTGCACTTCGTCAACAAGGCGCGCGAGCGGTTCGAGGCCGAGCAGCGCGCCAAGGCAGAGGTCAACGCCTCGCCGGTCCCGGTCTTCACCGACGACGAGCCGATGGCTCGCCCGGTCGCATGACCGCCACCGGCGGTCGGGTCCCCCCAGGGCCGCCCCGCAGGGCGGCCCTCGGGCTGCTGCGCAAGCTGCGCGCGGACCGGCTCGGCCTGATGAGCGGGGCGGTCAGGGAGTACGGCGACGCGGTACGGGTGGCGATCGGCCCGAAGAAGCTCTACATCTTCAACCACCCCGACCACGCCAAGCACGTGCTCGCGGACAACGCCGCCAACTACCACAAGGGCATCGGCTACACCGAGGCCAAGCGGGCGTTGGGTGACGGGCTGCTGACCAGCGAGGGCGCGCTGTGGGAGGAGCAGCGGCGCACCATCCAGCCGGTGTTCCAGCACAAGCGGATCGCCGCGCAGGCCGACGTGATCGTCGACGAGGCGCTCGGCCTGGTCGAGCGGCTGCGTGCCCACCAGGCCGCCGGCCGGTCGGTGGACGTGCTGTCCGAGATCACCTCGCTCACCCTGGGCGTGCTCGGCAGCATTCTGCTCGACGCCGACCTGGGCGCGTTCGAGTCGGTCGGGCACTCCTTCGAGGCCGTACAGGACCAGGCCATGTTCGAGATGGAGACCCTGGGCCTGGTGCCGCAGTGGCTGCCGCTGAAGAGGCAGCGGGTGTTCCGCAGGGCCCGCGCCGACCTTGAGCGGATCGTGGACGTCCTCGTGGTGCAACGCAAGGCCTACCCGTCCGAGTCCGGCGACGACGTGCTGACCCGGCTCATCGCCTCCACCGCCAAGGAGACCGACAAGGCGGTCGCCGACCGCCGCATGCGTGACGAACTGGTGACGCTGCTGCTGGCCGGGCACGAGACGACGGCCAGCACCGTCGGTTGGACGTTGAACCTGGTGAGCCGGCACCCGCAGGTCCGGGACCGGCTGCACGAGGAGGCGGTGGCCGTCTACGGCGACCGCCGCCCGACCTACGAGGACCTGCCCCGGCTGCGCTACACGAACATGGTGCTGCAGGAGACCATGCGCCTGTTCCCGCCGGTGTGGATCCTCACCCGCCGGGCGGTCCGCGACGACGTGGTCGGCGGCTACCACGTCCCCGCCGGCGCGGAGGTCCTGATCTGCCCGTACACCCTGCACCGGCACCCGAGGTACTGGGCCGACCCGGAGCGGTTCGACCCGGAGCGGTTCAACCCGGACGTGCCGTCGAGCCGGCCCCGCTACGCGCACATCCCGTTCGGCGCCGGCCCACGGTTCTGCGTCGGCAACCACCTGGGGATGATGGAGGCCACCTTCATCGTCTCCACGCTCCTGCGCGACCTGCGGCTGGAGAGGCTGCCCGGCTCCCGGGTCAAGCCGGAGCCGATGCTCTCGCTGCGCCTCGGCGGCGGCCTGCCCATGACCGTCCAGCCCTGGACGGCGGCTGACCGCTCCGCGGCATGACCCCGCCCGCGGTGACCAGGGCCGCCCTCCGGCCGGCACAGGGTCACCGCGGGCGCGGTTCCAGGCTGTCCATCCGCTCGGCGAGAAGGTCGCCGCCGACACTTGGCTAGGAGAACCATGGAGAACTCTGAGGGCACCATGGACGACTTCACGGAAAGGCGGTAGAGCGCCATGGAAAACCTCGCGGACATTCGGAGTGACCGATCTACGCGGCCCGGAGATACGGCGGATTTCGCGAAACTCCAGGCCGCCATCGCCGACGAGCGCGTCCGCGACCTCTTCACCTTCCGGTTCCTGGCGGCGACCAGGACATTCGACCGCCTCGTCGACGCGGCCGCGCACCGCATTCTCTCGTCGATCGGCGCGCTCCCCGCCGAGAGGGGCGTGACGGTGCAGGAGACCAAGAAGGCGCTGTCCATTCCCTGGCGCCGGACGGTCCCGCTGACGTTCCTTTACGAGAAGCTCGCGGACGCCGGAATACTGGACCGGCGTGACGGCCGCTACTTTCCCGGGGCGGTCCCGGTGGAGGAGTTCGAGACCGTCGCGGCCGAGCTCGCCCAGCTGGAGCCCGGCGCCGCCGTGGCCGCCGAGCTCGTGCGGACGCTGGTCGACGAGGCGCCGCGCTACTTCCGCAGCGAGGCGACGGGCGACGAGATCCTCTTCTCTCCCCAGAAACTCCCGCTCTGGCTCCGGTACTTCTCCAACGCCAACCTTCTGTACACCATCAACAACACGCTCGGCGCCGAGGCGCTTGCCCGCATCGTTCCCGCGGACGGCGGCGCGTTCGAGGTCCTCGAGATCGGTGGCGGTTGCGGCAGCGCGGCCGAGGAAGCGCTCAAGAAGCTCGGCCCTCGCATCTCGCGCTACCGGTTCACCGAGATCGCCGAGACCTTCGCCCGTCACGGCGAGCGGGCGGCACGAGCCGCCGCCTCGCCGACGACGCTCGTCGAGTCGGCGCGCCTCGACATGACGATCCCCTGGGCGGAGCAGGGGGTCGAGCCCGGCACGTTCGACGTGGTCTACTCCGTCAACTGCTTTCACGTGGCGCCGGACCTCGACTTCGTCATCGCCGAAGCGGCGAAGGCGCTCAAACCGGGCGGGACGGTCGTCGTCTCCGAGTGTGTCCGCCCCACGAAGCTCGCGCGGCCCATCTACGTCGAGTTCATCTTCGACTTCCTGGACAGCTTCACCGACGTCGCCACCGATCCGGTGAAGCGGCCGACACACGGCTTCCTGACGCCCGCGGCGTGGCGTGCCACGTTCGAGGCCGCGGGCCTCGGCGACGTGGAGATCCTCCCCGATGTCGACGCCGTCGCCGAGAACTACCCGGACTTCGTGGTGGGGGCCGTGCTGGCCCGCGCGAAAGCCGGATGATCGCCGCTTTCGAGGCGCTCACCAGAGCGTCGATCTCGCCCCGGGCGCCGAGGAAGCGGCGTTCGCCGGATAGGGCCCGGGGCGGCCGACGGGTGCGCCCGGATCAGCCGTCGGCCACGGATTCGCCGGCGGCCGTCGCGTAGTGACGGCGCGGACGCCGGTTGGCCGGCAGGTGGACTTCGCGCAGGAACGGCGGAAGCAGCCAGAGGCGCCGCCCCCAGACGGCGATCTTGCCGGTGAGCAGGGCCTTCGGACGGCTGACGCGGCCGAAGAGCATCAGGTTCAGCGTCGGCGGGTCGAAGGCGACGTGGACGTCGGTGCGACGCGAAGGCTCCTCCACCGACACCCGGCCGTCCCGCAGCACCAGCGTCGCCGGGGCGGTGTACCGGGAGTGGAACCGGACCGCTATACGCCCGGACCGCCTGGGCCCGCCCGTGTCCATCAGCCGCCCGTAATCCTCGCGGATCATCCCGATGAGGAACAGGTCGAAGAAGAGCGCCGCCTCGCGCGGCGGTATCGTCCACGGCGCGCGTCCGCTCCGGGCGATGTCCCAGCCGTGCAGGTGCATCTCGTTGACCAGATGGGCGAGCACCCCGGCGAGCGGAACGCGGGCCTCGCCGAGCCAGGGGACGAACGTCGCCGGGTCCAGCCGCTCGGTCACGCGCAGGATCTCGCCGATGTCGGCACGCAGCCGACGGGCCAGCTCGGCCGGGTCACGCTCGGGGTAGGACCCCAGCACCAGGTCGTTGACGTCGGCCACGGTGTCGACATTGGTGGACGCGATCGGCGCGGCGAGCGAGGGCATCGGGTGCGGCGCGCCGTCCTGGCGCACGATGGCGCTGTAGAGCCAGGCGATGGACGCCACGTGCGCGCCGGTCTCGGCGACGGTCCAGTCGCGCGTCGCCATCGTCTGGGGCGGGACGGAGGTCAGCAGGCGGGCGAACCGGGCGCCGACCCGCTCCAGCGTCTCACGAACGATCTGCCACTGATGGTTCGGTCTGGACACGGCCGTCGTCCCCTCATCCGGGTCACGATCACGCTAACACCGGGCTCCGCGGCACGGTTTCTTCCCACGTGCGTTCCTCACCCTGACAGGTCACCGGGGGGTTGACCGGGTGGCGGCGATCGCTCACGCTGCGCCTGAAGCCTGTCGATCCGCACTCTCCAAGGAGCGTTCATGGCGCACATCACGCTGGGCAACGACCTGCCGGGCATCGTCGGCCTGTTCCACTACCGGCCGCAGACCGCGCGGCCGATGAGCGAGTTGGCCGAGGTGCTCCTACGCGGCGACAATGCACTGTCCAGAGGCGAGCGGGAGCTGATCGCGGCCTACGTGTCCGCGCAGAACGACTGCCGGTTCTGCTTCTCCTCGCACGCCGCGTTCGCCGAGGCGCAGCTCCCCGACGGGACGGCCCCGGTCGAGGAGATCTGCGCCAACCCGGCGGACGTCCCCATTTCCGACAAGATGAAGGCGCTGCTGGACATCGCGGGAGCCGTACAGCAGGGCGGCAAGACGGTCACCGACCAGCAGGTGGCCGCCGCCAGGGCCGCCGGGGCCGCCGACGTGGAGATCCACGACGCGATCCTGATCGCGGCCGCCTTCTGCATGTTCAACCGGTATGTCGACGGCCTGGCCGCGTTCACCCCGGACGATCCTGCCGACTACAAGGTCATGGCCGACCGCATCGTCGAGGTCGGCTACCTGGGCGCGTTGCCCATGCGCTGACCACCGCACGGCCCTGCTGGTGACCGTCCAGGGCAAGGAGCCGCCCGCGTGCGAGACGGAATACGAGGAGTCGCTGGAGTCACCCTTTGATTACTCTGCGCAATCGACGGCCGGGTCGCAGGGTATTGTCGAAGACCGGCGCTGACTCTTCGCGGAGCTCTTTGCCCTGCGGTGAGGGCGGCCGGGGTGGTATCCGGCCCCCTCGCCTTTCACTGCTCGGTGTTCGGCAGGTTTTGTGCGAAGGATGCGCCCATTTCGGGCTATCTCCCGACTTTTCGCGACAGGGCGGATATTCAGGTGTGACGCGTCGCGCTGATCGCTAACGTTGAGACCGGTCCACCGGGTACGGGGCGCCAGCGCGTCCCTATCGGCACGGTGAGCTGGTCAGGTCTGGTGCCGGCGCGGGTCGAAGTCCATCGGTTACCAGATCAGACGGTCGCGGGTTCGACTCCCGCCGCCCCGGCCATGGCCGGGCGTAGCTCAGCTGGAAGAGCATCTGCACACCGGTGGACACCACCACATCCGCTCCCAGGCGCGTCGAATCGGAAGAGCAGCGAACCTTCGGCAACGCCGAGCCCTCGGGCGGGCGGCCGCTGGCGGCCGTGGACTCGTCCGGCTCCCGCCCGGCGCGGGCGCTCACCGTCTACCGCCGGCAGGTGAACCCGCTGACCCGCGTGGTGGTGGCCGCGATGACCGCGGTCGGCTGCACGATCGGCGACCCTGCTCAACGTGGCCGGGCTGGACGCCTCGCTGCCGCTCGTCAACGGATTCGTCCGGTGCTGATGAGCCGGCCCCTCGCCGGGCGAGAGGCCGGCCGTTCCTCACGTTTCACGCGACCGTGCGGACGCGGTCATATCGGTAGCAGGCCGAGCAGGTGCGCCGTGGCGGTGAGCAGCGCGGCCAGTGCGGTGATGACGGCGGCGATTGTCGTCGGGGCGACAGCGGAGAGTCGCCGGATGGCGTAGTAGGTCAGCCAGAGAATGGCCAGGATGACGCACGCGGCGTAGAGAAGGGGCAGCTGGGATGACATTTTGTCCCCCTTTCGGACGTGGGGAGGAGTCCCCTTTGACTGCTTCGCGGAGCTATATCGACTGTGTCCGTATTTGCGACGGTTGGTAATTGACCGACTACGGAGTGTCGATGTCGGCACTCTACTGCCTGAATCTGGACAGTGCATCATCAGGCGAGACGGAATCCGAGAAATTCTCTGGAGTCACCTTTTGATTACTCTGTGCGATCACTTGCGGGCACAGGGTATCGTCAAAGATTGGCGCAGACTCTTCGCGGAGCTCTTTGCCTAGGGCGAGGGCGGCCGGGGTGGTATCCGGCCCCCTCGCCCCTTTTTCGCCCGATTCAAGGTGCCCGCCGCGTGCGGACGATGCGGGCGCGCGTCCAGACCTCGCTCCGGGTCGGGTGGCCGGTGCGGTTACAAGGAGATCAGGACGGGAAGGATCATACGTTTGCGCTCCGCCGCAGCGCCTCCCACGGCGAAGCGCTCTCGATCATCATGGCCGGCTTCTGGGTCCGCCTCGTCGGCCAGGTCGGCGAGTGACCGCCGGGGTCAGGCGCGCTTCCACCGCCACTGCCCGTTGCTGTACTGGCTGCAGGTGTAGAGCCGATTCGTGACCTTCGCGAAGCCGTTCCGGTTGTGCGCCGCCTTCGGGCAGTAGGCGCCGGGAGTGACGCAGTTCCAGTGGTTGCCTTCGCGCTGGTAACAGGACGCGGTCACCCCGGCGGGCGACTGGGTCGCGGCGGACGCGGGCGCCGCCGTGGCGGGGACGGCGAGAGCGGCGCCGATGAGCGCGGCGGAGACGAGCAGACGCTTGAGCAATGCGATCTCCAGGGGGAGTGGAACGTGACACAGGTGTGACGATCACTCAGGCGCCCTGGTGCCGCGCGAACCTGTCCGAATGTGGACAATCAACCAGCCGGTGCTCACGGGGTGTTCGCGTTGCCGGGGCCGGTCTCGGCGGAGCGTCCGAAGCCCTGATTTCCCGGCGCTTGAAGGCTCGCGTGTGGGTGCGCCGGGGCGCAGAATGGAGCAAGCTGCCCCGCCTTCGCTGACGGCGGAAGCGGTGCCGGAACCGCCCCTTCACGCACCTTGGGACGGTGCCGTCACCTGACGACCCCGCGTGGGCGCTGGCGCTCGACTGGCCCTGGCTGGATCGCATCCCGCCAGATGGGACCATCTATGGAGGGATTTATCCCGACAAGGCGTGATGTATCCCCAGCAGGACGGATTCTCCATGTCAGACTCAGAGTTTCCCCTCGTCCAGTTCATGCGCGAGGGCTTCGACCCCGTGGCCGAGCTTGCGCGCATTCGGACGGAACAGCCCGTCTTCCCGATGGAGATCCCCGGGGGGCAGACGGTCTACCTGGTCACCCGTTACCAGGATGTCCGCGGCGTCCTGGGCGACCACGAGCGTTTCAGCAACGACTTCGGCAACGTGATCGGGCTCGGCTCCAACCAGGAGGATCCGGGCGGCCTGGGCTTCCGTGATCCACCCGAGCACACCCGGCTGCGCAAGTACCTGACGCCCGAGTTCACCATGCGCCGCCTGAAGCGGCTGGAGCCGCGCATCGAGGCCATGGTCGAGGAGTACCTCGACCGCATGGAGGCCCAGGGCTCCCCGGCGGACCTGGTCGAGTCGTTCGCGCTCCCCATCCCGTCGCTGGTGGTGTGCGAGCTGCTCGGCGTCCCGTACGAGGAACGGGCCGACTTCATGAAGATCAGCGCCGACCGGTTCGACTTCACGGCGGGGCCCGAGGCGTCGCTCCAGGCGATCAACGACGCGATGACGTACCTGACCGACCTGGTCGGACGCGAGCGCCAGAACCCCGGCGACGGGCTCCTCGGCCAGCTGCTGCGCGAGCACGGCGACGACCTCGACGACAGGACGCTGGCCAGCATGGCCGACGGCCTGCTCACCGGCGGCCACGACACCAGCACCAGCATGCTCGCCCTCGGCACGCTCTGGCTGATGGAGAACCCCGACCAGGCCGCCAAGGTCCGCGAGGTCGACGGCTACGCCGACCAGGTCGTCGAGGAGCTGCTGCGCTACATGACGGTCGTCCAGGTGGCCTTCCCTCGCTTCGCCCGCGAGGACCTGGAGCTGCACGGGCACCAGATCAAGAAGGGCGAGATGGTGCTCTGCTCGCTGACCGGGGCCAACCGCGACCCCGAGCTCGGCCAGGAGATGGAGCAGGTCAAGCCCGGACGCGAGACGGCGGGCTCGCACCTGGCGTTCGGCCACGGCATCCACCGCTGCATCGGCGCGCCGCTGGCGCAGATGGAGATGCGCATCGCCTTCCCCGCGCTGCTGCGCCGCTTCCCGAACCTGCACGTGGCCGGAGAGGTGCCGTTCAGGAAGCTCGCCATCGTCTACGGCGTGGAGAAGCTACCCGTCGCCTGGTAGAGCGGTTACGTTCACGGTGTGAACAAGCCCGTCATCGACCTGACCGTGATCCACGCCGTCGTGTTCGACACCGACGGCGTGGTCACCGACACCGCTCGGGGCCACGCGGCCGCCTGGAAGCATGTCTTCGACGCCTTCCTGCGCGGCCGCTCCACGCCGTTCGACATCAGGGACGACTACCTGCGCCACGTCGCAGGACGTCC
Organism: Nonomuraea sp. NPDC000554; assembly: GCF_040300065.1. NCBI lineage: Bacteria > Bacillati > Actinomycetota > Actinomycetes > Streptosporangiales > Streptosporangiaceae > Nonomuraea > Nonomuraea sp. NPDC000554. Next base: position 47,494 of record NZ_JBEPDC010000027.1, read on the forward strand.
CCGGCTCGACGGCGTCCGCACGTTCCTCGCCTCCCGCGGCATCACCCTGCCGGAAGGCGCGCCCGACGACGAGCCGGGGGCGCCCACCGTGCACGGGCTGGGCCTGGCCAAGGACCGGCTGTTCATCGACCAGGTGGACAAGTACGGCGTGGCCGCCTTCCCCGCGACGGTGGCCCTGCTCCACGAGCTGCGCCATCGGGGCGCGCGGACCGCCGCCGTGTCGGCCAGCATGCACGGCCGCAGGCTGGTTGGCTCCGCGGGGGTGAACCACCTGTTCGACCTGCTGGTCGACGGCGACGACGCCGCCCTGATGAACCTGCCGGGCAAGCCCGACCCCGCGCTGTTCCTGGAGGCCGTCCGCCGCCTGGGGCTGCCCGCGGTCAGGGCCGCCGTGGTCGACGCCGCGCTGCCCGGGGTCGACGCGGGCAGGAAGGGCGGGTTCGGGCTGGTCGTCGCCGTCGGCAACACCGTCCAGGACGGCCAGGCCGCCGAACTGGCGGAGCGGGGCGCCGACGTGGTGGTCACCGACCTGGGGGAGCTGGAGGTGCGCGGGAGGGTCCTACCCTTGACGACGTGACGGTGCTCATCGACCCTCCGAACTGGCCCGGCCCGCGCGGGCTCATGTGGTCCCATCTGGTCAGCGACAGCTCGCTCGACGAGTTGCACACGTTCGCGGTGCTGCTCGGCGTGCCCCGCCGGGCCTTCGACCGCGACCACTACGACGTGCCGGAGACGGTCCACGCGCACGCGCTGTCGCTGGGGGCGCAGGCGGTCAGCTCCCGAGAGCTGCTCAGCCGCCTCATCGCCGCCGGGCTACGCCGCCGCAAGATCCGCTGACGCCGCCCGCCTGCGCCCGCCGGGCTGTGAGCGTCCGTGCCTGCCTGGGGGGCGGGGCTACGCGTCTCCGCCTGTCAGGGCCGTCAGTTCGGTCTCCATGTTGGCGCGCGCCCTCGTCTCCCACAGGGTGTACGCCTGGGGCGTCCGGTAGAGGCGCGGGGTCGACAGGAGTCTGCGCAGCACGTCGGCTCTGCCCAGGGAGAACAGATCGTCGGGCACGTGCCGGTACTCCTGGCGGATCCGCGTCCGGTAGGTCTCGTAGTCCGCGTCGGCGAGGATCGCCAGGTCGGCGTCGCACAGGACCGCGCCGTTGGCGTCGCCGGGCGCGAGTGTGTCGTGGGCGGCGGTGAGCCGGACCAGCCTGGCCACCTCGGCGACCCGCTCGGGGCCGACGCCGCAGCGGGGGAGCGTGGCCTGGGCGAGCTGGGCGCTGCGCTCCTCGTCCCAGCCCGGACGCCCGTCGTAGACGGCGTCGTGGAACCACGCGGCCAGCCGCACCGCGACCGGGTCGCCGGCGGTCTCGGCGAGGCTGTCGATCGCGGCGAGGACGGCAGCGAGGTGGTCGAGCGTGTGATAGCGGCGATGCGGCTCGGCCCAGCGTGCGACCAGCTCGGCACCTGTCGCCCGCGCGGCGGGGGAGTCGCCCGCCAGCGCGGACCAGCCTTCGATGAGCACCAGCCCACGGTACCGGCGGCCCGCACCGGCACGGCGACCGCCTGCGGACGGCCCCGCTCCTGCGGGTTGTGCCTCGAGAGGGGATCGCGGGAACCTCGGCGCCCGCCCCGATGGTCTGCCCCCGAGGCCGGGACTGTCCCGGGCGGGCAGGCTCGGCCCGGGCGCGGTGCGCCTCCGGGCTTGTGTCGGTACTTAATTAAACCCTTAGGCAATAGTGGGGGCCGGGTCCCGGAGCGCGGCGTCCCCGAAGAACGCCTCGATCACCAGCGTCGCCGCACCCAGGGCGACGGCGTCGGGCCCGAGACGGCCGAGCACCACGCTGTCGGGCCGGAACGGCTGCGCCAGCGTGTTGGCGGCCGTCGCGGCACGGATCTCGTCCAGCAGGCGCCCGCCCAGCATGAGCCCCGCCCAGCCGCCGATGACGATGCGCTCGGGGTTGAACAGGTGCACCAGGCTCGACAGGCCGACTCCCAGCAGGTCCACGCTCTCCCCGATGACGGGGGAGCCCGACTCCAGCAGCCCGGCCAGCGCCGCCTCCTCGTCGGCCGAGTCGGCGACGACCCCCGCGCGGTCGAGGATGGCCTCGGCCCCGAGGTAGGCCTCAAGGCAGCCCCTGGCGCCGCAGCGGCACGGACGGCCGCCCGCGACGATCTTCAGATGCCCGACCTCGCCCGCGGCCCTGCCCGCGCCCCGGTAGATGGTGCCGCCGGTGACGATCGTGCCGCCGATCCCCGAGCCCATCAGCACGATGATCGCCTCGCGGGTGCCCCGTCCCGAGCCGAACCAGAGCTCGGCCTGGCCCATCGTCTTGGCGCCGTTGTCGACGTACAGCGGCAGCGAGGTGCCCGCGCGCAGCAGCGCGCCGAGCGGCACGGCCTCCCAGGCGAAGGTCTTGGCGCGCACCAGCGCGCCCGGCCCCGGCTCGACGATGCCGGGGACGCCGACGCCGACGCCCAGCACCCGCTCGGCGGGGACCCCGCTCTCGGCGATCACCGCCTCCACCCCGGTGAGGATGTGGCGGGCGACCAGCTCGGGGTCGTGCCTGGCGGAACGCACCACGTAGTGCGCCCGCGCGTGCTCCTTCATCTCCAGGTCGAACAGCTCGACGCTGACCCGCGTCTCGCCCACGTCGACGCCGACCGCGTAGCCGTAGGCGGGGTTGACGCGCAGCAGCACGCGCGGCCGGCCGCCGTCGGAGTCGACCTGGCCCGCCTCCACGACGAGGTTGTCGGCCAGCAGGTCGGCGGTCATGGTGCTGACCGTCGCGGCGCTCAGCCCGGTCGCGCCGGACAGCTCGTTCCGGCTCGCGGGGCCGCCGAAGTACAGCGCCCGCAGCAGCATCGCCCGGTTCCCCCGGCGGAGATCCCGCACGGTCCTGCGCTCTGACGTGCCCATCGTCCCGTCCTCTCCCGAACTCGCTCCGCCATGTTAGTTCAAGCCTCGAAGTCACCCGCGGACCAGGCGCGTATCGAGGGCGTTACCGAAGCGTTTCCCAGGCAGCCCTGACTTTCTTCGAGGTCTGGATTATGTTCTGCCCATCCCCCCGATGAGGAGATGACAATGAGCCGAGGATTCGCGCGAGGCGCCCTCACGGCAGTCCTTGTGGCCGGGCTCGCCGCCTGCGGCGGCGGCCAGGGATCGGGCAGCGGCGACAGGACGCTCACCTTCTGGATGTACCAGGACCGCACCCCCCAGGCGGGGCAGGTCATCGAGAAGATCCGCAAGGAGTTCGAGAAGGCCAACCCCGGCGTCACGGTCAAACTCGTCAAGATCCCCAAGGACGACTACAACACCAAGCTCGGCGGCGCCGTCGCCAGCAAGAGCGCACCCGACGCGGGAATCCTCGACCAGCCGCTCGTGTCCAAGTACGCCCTGGACGGCACGATCAAGGAGGTGCCCGCCGGGCTGATCGACGAGAGCGCCTACTACAAGGGCGCGCTCGACACCAACCGCGCCAACGGCAAGCTGTACGGCCTGCCCGCCGACCAGACCTGTGTCGCGCTCTTCTACAACAAGAAGCTCGTCCCGACCCCGCCCAGGACGTGGGACGAGCTCAAGCAGACGGCCGCGCGGGTGCACCAGGCCGACCCCGGCGTCGCCGGGATGAACGTGCCCAAGGGCGACGGCTACGGCGCGTGGATGTTCCCCGGCGTCGTGCACGGCGCGGGCGGCCAGATGGTCGACGACGCGGGCAAGAAGGTGCTGTTCGACCAGGCTCCGGCCGTGGAGGCGCTGCAGCTCTGGGTGGACCTGCTGAAGTCCTCGCCGCGCAAGATCACCGACTCGGACAAGCCGTTCGAGAACGGCCTGGCCGCCATGACGATCTCCGGCCCGTGGGACGTGCCGACCATCCACGAGCAGTTCCCCGATCTCGACTTCGGCGTCGCGCCCCTGCCGTACAAGACCGAACCCGCGGGCAACATCGGCGGCGAGGACTCCGTCGTCTTCTCCACCAGCAAGAACGCCGACCTCGCCTGGAAGTGGCTGGCCTTCCTGACCGACGCGCAGCACAACGGCCCGCTGGCCGACGCGCTCGGCGGCTTCCCCGTCAACCTCAAGGCGCAGGCGGTCGCGGGCGGGCCCGAGCAGGCGGCGTTCCTGGAACAGCTCAAGGTGGCGCACGCCCGCCCGGCCGTGCCGCAGTGGATCCAGGTCAACGACGAGATCATCGCCCCGGCGCTGGAGTCGGCGCTGACCGGCAAGGCCACCGCCCAGCAGGCGCTGACGGACGCGGCCGCCAAGACCCGCTCCCTCCTCGGCTGGAACGGCTGACATGACCGCACCGGTGCGGGCCGATCCGCCCGGCCTGACGCAGGGGCCCGGGGTGCGCGCCCGCCGCCGCCCCGGCCCCCACCGCCGCGACCATCTCGTCGGCTGGCTCCTGGTCGCCCCGGCGCTCGGCTACTTCCTGGTCTTCCTGCTGTACCCGGCCCTGTCGGCGCTCTACTACAGCTTCACGGACTGGAACCTGCGCTCGGCGGCCGGCTGGGTCGGCCTGGCCAACTACACGGACCTGCTGTTCGACGACGTGAAGTACCCGCACTTCTGGAAGTCGGTGCGGGTCACCCTCCAGTACACGCTGATCGCCGTGCCGCTGACCATGGTGTCGGCGCTGGCGCAGGCGCTGCTGGTGAACGCGATCCGCAGGGGCGCGAACCTGTTCAGGCTGCTGCTGTTCCTGCCGGTCGTCACCGCCGAGGCGGCGGTGGGCGCGATCTGGCGCTGGCTCTACGACCCGCAGTACGGCCTGATCAACTCGGTGCTCGGCCTGTTCGGCATCCCCGGCCAGAACTGGCTCAACACCCCCGAACTGGTCATTCCCGCCCTGGCGTTCATCGCCGCCTGGCAGTGCGGCATCTCGATGATCATCTACCTGGCCGGGCTCAAGGGCATCCCCGGGGCCATCCGCGAGGCGGCGGTCATCGACGGGGCCGGCCCGTGGCAGCGGTTCTGGCGGGTGACGGTCCCGATGCTCCGGCCCACCACGTTCTACCTGCTGGTGACGGGCGTGATCGCGGCCCTGCAGGTGTTCGGCCTGGTCTACGTGATCTTCTCGGGGTCCGGGCGGAGCGTCACCGGCGGCCCGGAGCAGTCGGGGCTCAGCTACGTCCTGCACCTGTACCTGTTCGCGTTCCGCTACGACGCCATGGGAGCCGCCTGCGCGATGTCGTTCATCCTGCTCGTCTTCATCATGATCATCACTGCGCTGCAGTTCAGGTTCGTCAAGCAGGAGGCGGCATGACGAGGGCGCGCAAGGCGTCGATCTACGTCGCGCTGGTCCTGCTGTCGGCCGTGTCGGTGGTGCCGTTCCTGTGGATGCTGGCCACCTCGGTCAAGCACGGCCACGACATCTACACCAAGGTGCCCAGCCTGCTTCCCCTCGACCGCAAGACGGGGGAGTGGGCGGCGACGCTGGAGAACTACGACTACGTCCTGGACGTCGGCGGGCTCGGCCGGGCCTTCCTCAACAGCGTGTGGGTCTGCCTGGTCCTGGTGCCCGCCAAACTGCTCGTCGACGCCCTGGCCGCCTACGCCTTCGCCAGGATCCCCTTCCCCGGACGCGACAAGCTGTTCGTCGTCCTGCTCGGCGGCATGATGGTGCCCACGATCACGCTGCTGGTGCCGCGCATCCACGTCACGCAGGCGCTCGGCATGTTCGACTCGGGCTGGGGCCTCATCGTGCCGAACATCGCCTCGGTGCTCGACATCTTCCTGCTGCGGCAGTTCTTCCTGTCGATCCCGGCCGAGCTGGAGGAGGCCGCGCTCATCGACGGCGCGAGCCGGATGCAGATCTTCCGGCGGATCGTGCTGCCGCTGTCGAAGCCCGTGCTGGCCGTCGTCACGATCACCAGCTTCCTGTTCCACTGGAACGACCTGGTGTGGCCGCTGGTCGTGCTGAACGACCCCGACCTGTACACGCTGCCGCTCGCGTTGCAGCAGCTCGTGGCCAGCCCCGACGGCGGTCGCGCGTACTACATCATGGCGGGCGCCACGCTCGCCGTCATCCCGGTGATCGGCGTGCTCCTGGTCTTCCAGCGCCGCATCCTCCAGGGCATCGCCTTCACCGGGCTCAAGTCCTGACCATCCGCGAAGGAGCGTGAGCGTGACCATCGAGATCCGCGACGGAGTCGCCGTCGTCGACGGCGAGCCGCGGGTGCTCGTCACCGCCGACTACCCCTACTACCGCGACGACCCCGCCGTCTGGGCCGACCGGCTGCGGGCCGTCCGCGACGAGCTGGGCATCGAGGTGATCACCTGCTACCTCCCGTGGCGGCACCACCAGCCCGACCCGGGCACGGCCCCCGACTTCACCGGCGCCACCCACCCCGGCCGGGACGTGGCCGGCTTCCTGGCGCTCTGCCTGGAGCTGGGGCTGCGGGTGGTGGCCAAGCCCGGCCCGTTCATCCACGCCGAGGTCACCTACGGCGGGCTGCCCGACTGGGTCTGCCCCGACACGGACCCGTCGATCGAGCCGCTGCTCGACGCGTGGGGCGAACCGGTCAGATGGGCGGACTCGGCCGAGCGCAGGCCGGGACGCACCCTGCCCGCCCCCCTGGGCGCCGCCTTCTCCGCCAGGGTGGGGCAGTGGCTGTCGGCCGTGGGCAAGGACGTCCTCGCCGCCGACGGGCCGGTCGTCGCGCTGCAGATCGCGAACGAGGGCATCTACACCAGCGGCGCGCTGCCGCTGACCGCCTACGACTACAGCCCGTCCGGGCTGGCCTTCTTCCGCGACCGGCTGCGGTCCTGGTACGGGACGACGCGGGCGTACAACGAGATCCACCAGACGGCGTACGGCGGCTGGGACGAGATCGGCCCGCCCGCACCCGGCGGCGCGGGGAGCACGTTGCCGGCGCGGGCCGACTGGGGCCGCTTCCACGCCGAGTACCTGGCGGAGGTCTACCGTGCCTGGGCGCGCGCCGTCGGCTCGCCGCTGCCCGTGCTGGTCAACCTGAACCCGCCGACCGTGGAGGAACTGGACGACTGGCTCGCCCGCGTCCGCCCCGAGCTGTGGGGGAGCATCTCGTACGGGTTCACCAACTGGATGGGCGTGGTCTCGGCCGACCCCGACTCCCAGGCCCGCTACGTGATCGCCGCCAAGCGCGCCCCCGGGCCGAACCTGGAGGAGAACTGGGGCTTCTCCCAGCTCTACGACCCCGCCTACGCCGCCGCCGCGACCAGCTTCCACCAGAGTCTGCTCGCCATGGCCGCCGGCGCGACGGGCGTCAACGTCTACACCGGGGTCTCCACGTCCGGGTGGCCCGCCGACCTGGACTCCGCGCACACGGGGCCGTACCCCGACTGCGCCCCGATCGCCTGCGACGGCACCGCGACGGAGAAGGCCCCCGTCGTGCGCGCGCTCGCGGACTTCTTCCGGGTGCACGGCGCGGAGTTCCTGGAGTGCGTCCCGGTGGCCTCGCAGGCGTTCGGCCTGTACCTGCCCTACGCCGGGATCGCCGCCCTGTCGGGCGAGGACGGCCCCCAGTGCGGGCGGGTCCTGCGCCGCTTCCACGACCGGATGCGGGCGCAGGGCCGCGACTACGGCCTGCTCGACCTGGAGACGGCCACACCCGGGCGGCTGGCCGGGTTCCGCGCGATCACCGTGCCCGGCGGCCCCTTCATGCACCGCCACGTCCAGCGCCTGCTGGCGGACTACCTGCTCGCCGGCGGCCGGGTGCACGTGGACGGCGCCACGCCCACCCTCGACGAGAACCTGGCGCCCTGCTCGCTGTTCAGGCCGTCAGTGTCCGTCGTGGAGGGGCCCGCCGTGGAGGGGCCCGCCGAGGTCGCGGTCCTGGCCGGCGACGCCGACGCGTTTCTGCGCTCACATCCGGAGCGGGACGCGCACTACCTCACCGTGCTCGTCCAGGACGGCAACGACGGCCCGGTCACGGTGCGCACGCCCCTGGGAACCGTCGAGGTGACCGCGGCGCGTGGCGGCGCGGCGCTGCTGCGCCTGACCGGCGGCGGCCTCGACGACCTGATCGTGACGGGCGGCAACGCCTTCCTCGACTCGGCCGTCACCGTCCGTGTCAGGTTCGCCGGGCAGACCGTGGACGCGGAGCAGCCAGGCGATCTGGTGCGGATCAGGCGGGAGTGAATGGCGGGAAATACGGGGCAAAACAGGGCCGGAGCGGCTGTTTGGCGTACAAGATGCTGACATTCTGCGATGATCTCGTCGTTGTTTGTAGCAGGAGTTCGAGCCTCACGGATAGTGACTGATGCCCACATTCGAGGAAATAGCCGCCTTCGTCACCGAGAAGCCGTTCGCCACCGCCGTCATCGCGCTCCTGGGCCTTGCCGCGCTCGTGCTGGCGTACCTGGTGCTCCGCGTCGCCTGGCGGGCCGGCGCGTTCCTGGTCGCCCGTTACATGGCCCCGCGCCCGATCGAGGACATCCTCACCGTCGTGGCCGCCTCCATCGCGACCGGCGTGTCCGCGCAGGGCATGTGGCGCTTCTCCGGCGACGTCCTCGGGCTCGACGGACCGCTGCGGCTGCTGCTGTTCGCGTTCATCGAGGTCGCGATCATCACCTCCGCCGTGCGGGCCCGCCGCAACATGCGCGAGAACTTCTCCGCGGGCATCGACGGCATCGCGGTGTGGGCGCTGACCTGCCTGACCGCGGTCCTGTCGAGCATGGACGCGCGCAGCCTGCCGGAGGCGCTGTTCAGGCTCGCCGCGCCGCTCGTGGCCGCCTGGCTGTGGGAGCGCGGCATGGCCATCGAACGGCACCGCATCAGGGGCACCGGCCGCATCAACTGGCGCCTCACCCCGGAACGACTGCTCGTCAGGGTCGGCCTGGCCGAGGTCAGCGACCGCACGGCCAGCGAAGTGGACGCGCACCGCAGGCTCACCCGCGTCGCCCTGGCCGCCAAGCGGGCCAAGGCGCTGCGCGAGGCCGGAGCGTCCGACAGGAAGATGCGCGGCGCGCTCGCCAAGCTCGACAAGGCCATGGACCAGGCCGTCGAGCACACCGGGCTGGCCGTCGACCAGAGCCGCCAGGAGGCGCTGCTCGCCCAGATCGCCGCCCTGTACAACACCAGCGCGCTCATCGACGCCGACCCGCGCGTGCCGTGGGAGCCCGAGGTCGACCACCACCCGGTGCCCGCCCGCCCCGCCCTGCCGCCCGCCCTCGCCGAACTGGTCGAAGAGGAGGACGAGGACATCGAGGTCCTCGACACCACCCCGCAGGTCGTCGACACCGCCCAGCGCGCCGCGCTGATGCGGGCCGCCCGCGTCTACTGGGACAGGCAGATCGCCAAGGGCATCGTCCCGCGCACCGTGGACATCGCCCAGGAGATCGGCATCTCGCTGGCCACGGCCCGCGAGTATCGTGCCCTCTGGAAGCTGGAGCCGCAGGCGCACGCCCTCATCGAGGCGCTGTTCCAGCAGCACGGCATCGTCGACACGGGCGCCTTCCCGGCCATCGCCGACGACGGAAGGGTACTGACGAAGTCCTAGAGGGTCCTACAGGTCCCGAGGAGAGGCCGCTTGAGGGAGCGCACGCTCGACCGGGTCAGGAAGCTGCTGGCCAAGGCCGAACGCACCGACAACGAGCACGAGCGGGCGACCTTCATGGCGGCGGCCTCCTCCCTCATGGCCAGGCACGGCATCGACTCCCTCGACCCCGCCGAGCCCCGCCGCGGGCCCCGCGACCGCGTCGTCGTCCTGCCCGACCCGTGGGCGCGCGAGAAGGCCCGGCTGGTCAGTCTGGTGGCGCAGGCGGTGCGCTGCCGCCCGCTGCTGATCGGCAGGGGAGAGGGCGGACAGCGGGTGCACATCTTCGGCTTCGCCTCCGACCTGGAGCGGGCCGACGTCCTGGCGACCTCGCTGCTGCTGCAGATGGCCTCCGGACTGGCCAGGGTCAGCCTGCCTCCGGACGTCACGGCCGTGCGCGCCTACCGCAGGTCGTGGCTGCTGGGTTTCACCGACGAGGTGCACCGCCTGCTCTCCCAGGCCGAGGCCCGCGCCGAGGCGCAGGCGCCGGGAGCCGGCACGGCGCTCGTCCTCGCCGACCGCAGGGCGGAGGTGGAGCGCGCCGTGGCCGACCAGTACCCCCGCGTCCGCACCGTCAGGCCCCGCACCTCGGGAACGGGCTACCGCGACGGCGCCGAGGCGGGCCGCCGCGCCGACCTCGGCCGGACCGGGATGGACGCCGCCGCGCCCCGCGAGCTCCCCGGCCGGGCGAGCGGCTGACGCGCGTCAGGAGAGCGCGTCCGACACCAGGGACCGGGCCTCCTCCTGGACCTTGGCCAGGTGGTCAGGCCCCTTGAAGGACTCGGCGTAGATCTTGTACACGTCCTCGGTGCCCGACGGCCTGGCGGCGAACCAGGCGCTCTCCGTCGAGACCTGCACGCCCCCGAGCGGCGCGTCGTTGCCGGGCGCCGAGGTGAGGACCGAGGTGATGGGCTCGCCCGCCAGCGTCGACGCGGTCACCTGCGCGGCCGACAGCCTGCCCAGGACGGCCTTCTCCTCGCGCGTCGCCGGGGCGTCCACCCGCGCGTACGCCGGCTCGCCGTACTCGGACGTCAGCCGCCTGTAGTGCTCGCTGGGCGACGTGCCGGTGACCGCGAGGATCTCCGAGGCCAGCAGCGCGAGGATGATGCCGTCCTTGTCGGTCGTCCAGACCGAGCCGTCGCGCCGCAGGAACGAGGCGCCCGCGCTCTCCTCGCCGCCGAAGCCGAGCGACCCGTCGAGCAGGCCGGGGACGAACCACTTGAAACCCACCGGGACCTCGTACAGCCGCCTGCCCAGGGACCGCGCGACGCGGTCGATGACGCCGCTGCTCACCATCGTCTTGCCGACCCCGGCGTCCTGCGGCCAGCCGTCGCGGTGCGTGTAGAGGTAGGAGATCGCCACGGCCAGGTAGTGGTTGGGGTTCAGCAGGCCGCCGTCGGGGGTGACGATGCCGTGCCGGTCGGCGTCCGCGTCGTTGCCGGTGGCGATGTCGTAGCTGTCGCGGGAGGCGATGAGGGAGGCCATCGCGTAGGGCGACGAGCAGTCCATGCGGATCTTGCCGTCCCAGTCGAGCGTCATGAACCTCCAGGTGGGGTCCACCAGCGGGTTGACGACCGTCAGGTCCAGCCGGTGCCGTTCGGCGATCTCGCCCCAGTACGCGACGCTCGCCCCGCCCAGCGGGTCGGCCCCGATCCGCACGCCCGCGGACCGGATCGCGTCGAGGTCGAGCACCGACGGCAGGTCGTCGACGTAGTGGCCGAGGAAGTCGTACCGGCCCGTCGTGTCGGCGGCCAGCGCCTTCTCGTACGGCATCCGGGTGACGCCCTCCAGCCCGGAGGCCAGCAGCGTGTTGGCCCGGTCCTGGATCCAGGAGGTCGCGTCGGTGTCGGCGGGCCCGCCGTGCGGCGGGTTGTACTTGAAGCCCCCGTCGGCGGGCGGGTTGTGCGACGGCGTGATCACGACCCCGTCGGCCAGCCCCGACCTGCGGCCCCGGTTGTAGGTGAGGATCGCGTGCGACACGGCGGGCGTCGGCGTGTAGCCGTCGCGCGTGTCGATCAGCACCTGGACCCCGCAGGCCGCGAACACCTCCAGCGCCGACACCCGGGCGGGCTCCGACAGCGCGTGCGTGTCGATGCCGAGGAACAGCGGCCCGTTCGTGCCCTGTTGCACGCGGTACTCGCAGATCGCCCGGCTCGTCGCCACGATGTGGTCCTCGTTGAAGGCCGTGTTCAGCGAGGATCCGCGATGGCCCGACGTGCCGAACGCCACCCGCTGCGCGACCTGTTCCGGATCGGGATGCAGCGCGTAGTACGCGGTGACCAGCCTGGCGACGTCGACCAGGTCGGCGGGCTGAGCGGGCTGTCCTGCACGTTCGTGGGTCATGAGGCCACTCTACAAATCCGCCCCGGGACGGAGATCGCCGTGTCGGACGCTTCGCCACCTGCTCCCGGGCTTACACTCGCGGAAACCACCAGAATGGAGTTCGGCAGCCATGCGATTCGGACTGATGCTCAACGAACCCACGGGCCCGGAGCCGTTCGCCGACCTGCGCGCCGCCATCGGCCGCGCCGCCGACGACGGCTTCACCTCCGCCTGGCTGTCGAACATCTTCGGCCTGGACGCCCTCACCGCGCTGGCCGTCGCCGGCAGCCAGGTGCCGGGCGACAAGCCGGGCATCGAACTCGGCACCGCCGTCGTGCCGACCTACCCGCGCCACCCCGCCGCGCTCGCCCAGCAGGCGATGACCACCAACGCCGCGCTCGGCGGACGTCTCGCGCTCGGCATCGGCACGTCCCACAAGGTCGTCATCGAGCAGATGTTCGGCTACAGCTTCGACAAGCCCGCCAGGCACATGAAGGAGTACCTGGACATCCTCATTCCCGCCACCCGCGGCGAGCACGTGAAGTACACCGGCGAGACCCTCAGGGCGAACCTCGGCCTCACCGCGCCCGGCGCGGGCATGCCGATCCTCCTCGCCGCCCTAGCCCCGCGCATGCTCAAGCTCGCGGGCGCCGTCGCCGACGGCACCGTCCTGTGGATGACCGGGCCGAGGACCGTCGCCGAGCACGTCGCCCCGGCCATCACCGCGGCGGCCGCCGCGGCGGGCAGGAAGCCGCCGCGCATCGTCTGCGCGCTGCCCGTCTGCGTCACCGACGACCCCGATCGCGCCAGAGCCCGCGCCAACGAGATCTTCTCCGTGTACGGGCAGCTGCCCTCCTACCGGGCGATGCTCGACAAGGAGGGCGCCGGCGGGCCCGGGGACGTGGCCGTCGTCGGCGACGAGGACAGCGTCCGCGCCCAGCTCGACGAGCTGGCCGGGGCAGGGGTGACCGATTTCGTGGCGTCCGAGTACGCCGAGCGCGAGCGCACCCGGGCGTTCCTGACCGGCGCGTCGAGGGGCTGACCGCAAGCACGCCCAATACACTCCGGCGAGGTGAAGGGCTTGCTGCACGGCATCGACGTGTCCAACTGGCAGGGCGCCGTCAACTGGGCGGGCCACGCCGACAACGGCATCGCGTTCGCCTTCGCCAAGGCCACCGAGGGCGACGGCTGGACCGACAGGTACTTCGCGCAGAACTGGCACGGCATGCGCGAGAGCTGGATCGTCTGCGGCGCGTACCACTTCGGCAGGCCCAAGGGCGACCCGGCCGAGCACGCCCGGCACTTCCTGCAGACCATCAGGGCCGCGGGCGGGCTGCGCCGCGGCGACCTGGTGGCGCTCGACCTGGAGAGCAACGACGGGCTCAAGCCCGAGAAGGTCGCCGACTACGCCCGGCGCTGGTGCCACCACGTCGAGCGGCTCGGCGGCGTGCGGCCGTTCGTCTACACCTACCAGTGGTTCGCCGACGCGGGAAACTGCGCCGGCCTGGGCGAGTACCCGCTGTGGATCGCCAGCCCCGCCAGGGCGCGCGGCGAGCCGATCGTGCCCAGCCCATGGCGCCGATGGACGATCCATCAGTACTCCAACAGCCCGCTCGACCGGAACGTCTTCCGCGGCAGCCGCCACGAGCTGACAAGGCTGGGGTTCGACCCGCGATAGCATCGGTTGTCCACCATGACAGCCGTATCTATCCCAGGGAGTCACCGTGTCAGCCGAGCTACGCATCACCCTCGCCGGAGCCGAGCGTGTGGTCGCGGCCGGCACGACGGCCGGTGAGGCGCTGGAGGCCGACGGGCGCACCGTCGTGGCCGCCCGCGTCAACGGGGAGCCGCGCGACCTGGCCCACCCGCTCGCCGACGACGACGTGGTCGAGCCGATCGAGGTCGGCAGCGACGACGGCAGGGCCATCGTCCGGCACTCCACCGCGCACGTCATGGCGCAGGCGGTCCAGGAGCTGTTCCCTGACGCCAGGTTGGGCATCGGCCCGCCCGTCGAGAACGGCTTCTACTACGACTTCGACGTCCGGCAGCCGTTCCACCCCGACGACCTCAAGCGCATCGAGAAGCGCATGCGTGAGATCGTCAAGCAGGGCCAGCTCTTCTCCCGCCGCGCCGTCTCCGACGAGGAGGCCCGCGCGGAACTGGCGGGCGAGCCGTACAAGCTGGAGCTGATCGGGCTCAAGGGCGGCGCCGACGCCGAGGAGAGCGTGGAGGTCGGCGCCGGCCAGCTCACCATCTACGACAACCTCGACCCGAAGACCGGCGAGCTGTGCTGGAAGGACCTGTGCCGCGGCCCGCACGTGCCGTCCACCAGGTCCATCCCGGCCTTCAAGCTGATGCGATCCGGCGGCGCCTACTGGCGCGGCAGCGAGAAGAACCCGCAGCTCCAGCGCGTCTACGGCACCGCCTGGGAGTCCCGCGACAAGCAGGATGAGTACCTGAAGCTGCTGGAGGAGGCCGAGAAGCGCGACCACCGCAAGCTGGGCGCCGAGCTCGACCTGTTCAGCTTCCCGCCGGAGCTGGGCAGTGGCCTGCCGCTCTTCCATCCCAAGGGCGGGATCATCCGCAAGGAGATGGAAGACTACATGCGCCGGCGGCAGGCCGAGGCCGGCTACGAGTTCGTCAACACCCCGCACATCACCAAGTCGTCGCTGTTCGAGACGTCGGGGCATCTTCCCTGGTACGCCGACGACATGTTCCCGGCGTTCGAGCTGGAGGGCATCGAATACCGGGTCAAGCCGATGAACTGCCCGATGCACAACCTGATCTTCAGGGCGCGCGGGCGGTCCTACCGCGAGCTGCCGCTGCGGCTCTGCGAGTTCGGCTCGGTCTACCGGTACGAGAAGTCGGGTGTGGTGCACGGGCTGACCCGGGTGCGCGGCATGACGCAGGACGACGCGCACATCTACACCACCCGGGAGCAGATGGCCGATGAGATCAAGTCGCTGCTGAGGTTCGTGCTCAGCGTGCTGCGTGACTTCGGCCTGGAGGACTTCTACCTCGAGCTTTCCACCCGCGACGACTCCGACAAGTTCATCGGCGACCCGGCCGAGTGGGATGAGGCCACCGCGGCGCTGCACCAGGTCGCCACCGAGTCGGGGCTCGCGCTGGTCGACGACCCGGGCGGCGCGGCGTTCTACGGACCGAAGATCTCCGTGCAGGCCAAGGACGCGATCGGCCGCACCTGGCAGCTGTCCACCATCCAGCTCGACCTCAACCAGCCCAAGCGCTTCGGCCTCGAATACCAGGCGGCCGATGGCAGCCGGCAGACTCCGGTGATGATCCACCGGGCGCTGTTCGGCTCGGTCGAGCGTTTCCTCGGCGTGCTCACCGAGCACTACGCGGGCGCCTTCCCTCCGTGGCTGGCCCCCGTGCAGGTCGTCGGCATCCCGATCGCCGACGCGCACGCCCCGTACCTGCAGGACGTCGCCAAGAAGCTGCGTGAGCGCGGCATCAGGGTCGAGGTCGACGCGGCCGACGACCGGATGCAGAAGAAGATCCGCAACGCGCAGAAGGCCAAGGTGCCGTTCATGCTGCTCGCGGGCGACGACGACATCGCCAACGGCGCGATCTCCTTCCGCTACCGCAACGGCGAGCAGAAGAACGGCGTCCCCGTCGACGAGGCGATCGCCGAGATCGTCAACGCGGTGGAGAACCGCGTCCAGGTCTGAGACACCGCACGGCGGAGCAGCCCACGCCGGGCCGCTCCGCCGCGCCCGTGGCGGCGCGCAAGGCGCCCGGGATCACGGCCTTCGGCGCGAGCGCTCACCCGCGCCGCCGACCTGCGGCGCTCAGCGTGGGAACAGGCGGAAGGCGATCGCGGGGCGGCCGCCGAACCGCTCGGCGGCCTGCTCGGCGAAGCCTTCGATGAGGGAACGGGCGTACGCCTCCGGGGCCTCGTCCGTCAGGGCTTCGATGTAGGTGCGGTGCTCCACGAGCGACCGCACGCCCCGCTCCAGGCCGTCGGTGACGTCCACCGCGTGGGTCGGCTCGGACGAGCCCGCGACGGCCACCCAGCGCACCCCGTTCCACGGCTCCGCGTCAGTATCCGGAAATATCCACCGATTGCCCGCGTCTCCGGCGGCGTCCAGGACGGCCCTGCCGACCGCCCGGTGGTCCGGGGTGTTCCAGTACGTGCCGCCCCAGGTGTCGTCGGGGTTGAGCGTGATCACCAGCTCCGGACGGTGCCTGCGGATCGCGGCGGCGAGGTCCCTGCGCAGCGTGGCGCCGTACTCGATCACCCCGTCGGCGTGGTCGAGGAACTCCACACCCGTCACCCCGACGACGGCGGCGCTCGCCCGCTCCTCCCGCTCCCGCACCGGCCCGGCCTTCGCGGGCTCCAGCGTGTCGATGCCCGCCTCGCCGCGGGTGACGATCAGGTAGGTCACCTCCCGCCCGGCGTCGGTCCAGGTCGCGACGGCCGCCGCGCAGCCGTATTCGAGGTCGTCGGGGTGCGCCACGATCGCCAGGGCGCGCTGCCAGTCTTCCGGCATCGGTTCGAGCTGCTCCGCCATGCGCCCACCCTAGACCGCCGTCGGATGTGACGGGCGGCGGCCGACGCGGGGTTCGCGCGAGGGCGGCGCCCGTCCTGGCCCTATGCTGCTAGATATGCACGATCAGGCAGGAGCCGGGTCCCCCGACAACTTCCAGCGGCTGTGGACTCCTCATCGGATGGCTTACATCAAGGGTGAGGGCAAGCCCACCGGCACGGGCCCCGGCGACGGGTGCCCGTTCGACGCCATCCCCAAGATGACCGACGAGGACGGCCTGGTCGTGGCCAGGGGCGAGGTCGTCTACGCGGTGCTCAACCTCTACCCGTACAACTCCGGCCACCTCATGGTCGTGCCCTACCGCCACGTCTCCGGCTACGACGAGCTCGACCTCGCCGAGCTGACGGAACTGGGCGAGTTCACCCAGAAGGCGGTGCGCACGCTGCGCGAGGCCAGCGGCGCCCAGGGCTTCAACGTCGGCATGAACCTCGGCGAGGTGGCCGGCGCGGGCATCGCGGCGCACCTGCACCAGCACGTGGTGCCCCGGTGGGGCGGCGACACCAACTTCATGCCGGTGGTCGCCCAGACCAAGGTGCTGCCCGAGCTACTTCGTGACACGCGCCAGCTGCTCGCCGACGCCTGGCGCTGAGCCCTGCTCGCGCGGCAGCGCCGCGATGCCCGCCGACAGCAGCAGGGGCACGGCCAGCGCCAGCGCCATCGACAGCACGGCCGCCCCCGAGTCGTTGACCAGCATCCCGATGACGCCGCTGACCAGGGTGCCGATCAGCCCGGCCCGCAGCGCGGGGGAGTAGCGGAACGCGGCCGGCACCACCCCGGCCGACGCCTGCTCGGGCCGCAGGATCGCGTAGACGAGGAACGCCACGGCCGCGATCACGATCGGCATCAGGTTGGGGCTGAGCAGCGTGGCCAACATCGCGTTCAGCTTGCGGAAGAT
This sequence comes from Nonomuraea sp. NPDC000554, assembly GCF_040300065.1. Taxonomy (NCBI): domain Bacteria; kingdom Bacillati; phylum Actinomycetota; class Actinomycetes; order Streptosporangiales; family Streptosporangiaceae; genus Nonomuraea; species Nonomuraea sp. NPDC000554. The sequence continues at coordinate 64,785 of NZ_JBEPDC010000027.1, forward strand.
CACCTCGAACGCCTCGCCGCTGAGCACCTGCCCGACGAACCGGCCGAGATGGGTCTGCTTGTCGGGCGGCTGCAGGTAGTTGATCACCGCGAACGTCATCACGATCACCGCTCCGGCGACGCAGAACGCTCCCAGCTTGACGATCGACACCCGCTTGCCCGCCACCAGCAGCGCGGTCACCGCGATACCCGGCACGAAGGCGATCACGCCGCCGAAGTCGCTGCCCATCCCAGACCCGCCGAGCACCATGGCGAACGCGCCGAGCACGACCACCGCGGCCACGCCGAGCCTGCCCGGCCAGCGGTGCGCGATCACCGTGGTGGCCAGCAGCGTGCCGGTGGCCAGCAGCGCGAACGGGATGTTGCCCAGGCCGTAGTAGCGGGCGCCCACCTCGGCGCTGTAGCCCATGACGCTGTTGAGCTGGAGCGTGGTGCCGGTCAGCAGATCTCCGGCCAGCGTCAGCGCGGTGACGCTCGCGACCACCGCGAGCGGGCCGAGCGGGCTGCGCCGCCACGGCCCGGCGAAGGCCACGGCCGTGATGGCCACCATGCAGCCGAGCGCGCCCGCGATCAGGCCCGTCAGGGTGGACCACGGCAGCAGGTTCACCAGGTAGCTGGCGACCGGCAGCGCGGCGAGCGCGACGGCCGCCAGCCGCACCCAGGGCAGGCCCTTGCGGCGGCGCAGCAGCAGGAAGGCGATCACGTAGAACAGGACCTGCAGCACGGCGACGACGGTGAAGTAGATGCCCTTCACCGAGCGGATCGTCTGCGCGGTCGCGTCGGCGCGCTGGAGCCGGTCGAACGTCGCTCCGTGCTCGCCGGCCTGCAGCGGCACGCCGACGACCGTCTGCGGCACGGGCACGCCGAGCAGCGTCAGCGTCGTCGCGGTCAGGTCGGGCAGGATCGAGATGTCCTCGCGATGGGTCGAGGCGGCGCCGAGCAGCCGGCCCTGCGCTCCGGCCGCGCGCATCATCGCCACCCGCAGGTGGGGGACCGACCCGTGGTCGGACAGGCCCGCCAGCAGCACCGTGGTGTTCTGCGGCAGGATCGACAGCAGCGCGCCCGCCTTGGCGTCGGCCAGTCGCAGCGCGTCGCGCCGCTCCTTCGGGCCGAGCTGGTCGGGCACCCGGGGCAGGCTGCCGCTGCTCAGGTAGGGGCGGATGAGGTCGTCGACGTCCATCGCGACCATCGGGCACTGCTCCAGGTCGGCAGTACGGACCTGGAGCGGCGAGACGTGGTAGCGCGGGACGGCGCCGTCGCGCCCCGCCAGCGCCAGCGCCGCGCCGGGGCCGATCGCGATCGAGCACTGCCCGGCGGCCTTCAGCGCCTCGCCGAGCGTGCCGGCGTTGCGCTGGCCCGCCACGTCGATCAGGTAGCGGTAGTCGGGGATGACCGCGCCGGCGCCCTGCTGCTCAGGCATGGGCGGCGCGCCGCAGCTGTATCCGGACGCGGACCTGGTGCCCGCCGAGACGGTCAGCCAGCCGTCGTACGGGCAGGTCAGGCTGCCGACCGTGCGGACGGACAGCGACCCGATCGCGCTCGACCTGGCCAGCTCCCACAGGTTGGGCGTGTCGGCCTGGGTGATGTCGTTCCAGTGCAGCCCGGGCACGCCGATGAGCGCCACCCGCGTGCCGGCCGTCTCCGCCTGCGCGGGCGTTCCGGCGAACAGCATCTGGCTGAGCAGGACGGCCAGCACGATCAGCGCGCGCCTCACCCAAGACCTCCCGTGATCGACGATTGCCCGTGGCACGGTAGGACAAGATCACGCCCTGGTCCACTGGACCCGACTACTGTCTCATGACCCGGGACACGGAGCGTGCGACCTGGCGAGCCGATCAGACGGGATCGACCTTCGCTTTCACCGGCTTGCTCTCGTGCTGCGCACGGTCGAGAGAGGTGATCAGGTACGTGCCGGGCGTCTTGGCCGCGAAGGACGGGCTGGTGACCACCGCGACCAGGTTGCGGCTGTCGGTGGACTGGCAGTCGGGGCCCGACTTCGGCACCTGGTAGACGGCGTACGAGTGGGCTCCGTCGGACGGGGCCCACGACAGGGTGGTGCCCTGCGCCCGCACACCGGCGGGCTTGGCGGGGGCCGCGCCCTCGACCCCCTTGATCAGCGGCAGCAGGGCGGGACGGGCGTAGTGCTGCTTCGCGACCCGGCCCATCGAGCCGAGCGGGTCGCTGAGCAGCAGCTTGGCGTTGAAGAAGACGTCGCCGGCGACCTGCTCGTACTTGCGGTTCAGTTCCAGGTGCGCGGCCAGCTCGCCGGGCCGCTGCCACGCCTTCTCGTCCTTCGCGCCGACCCGGTACAGGGCCTGGCCGATGTAGAGGTCGACCCCGCTGCCCTCGACCTCGCCGGCCCACCAGGCGACCAGCGCCCGGTAGTCGGCCGCCGCGAAGCCGCGCGGCCAGTAGAGCTGCGGGATCACGTAGTCGACGGTGCCCGCCTTGATCCAGGCGCGGGCGTCGGCGTAGATCACGTCGTAGGCCGACATGCCGGAGGTGTCGGAGCCGGTCGGGTCGTCGGACTTGTTGCGCCAGATGCCGAACGGGCTGATGCCGAACTTGACGTAGGGCTTCGTCTCGTGGACGGCCTCGCTGACCTTGGCCACCAGCTTGTTGACGTTGTCGCGCCGCCAGGCCGCCAGCTTCTTCCCCTTGCCGTACTTTGTAAAGGCGGCCGCGTCGTCGAACGTCGCGTTGCCCGACGGGTACGGGTAGAAGTAGTCGTCGAAGTGGACGCCGTCGACGTCGTAGCGCTTCACGACATCCTTGACGACCTTGATGACGTGCTCGCGGACCTGTGGCAGGCCGGGGTTGAAGTAGGCCCGGTCGGCGTACTTGACGATCCAGTCGGGGTGCTCCCTGGCGGGGTGGTTCGCCGGGAGCTTGGCGACGTCGGCGTCGTACGACGCGCGGTACGGGTTGAACCAGGCGTGGAACTCCAGCCCGCGCCGGTGCGCCTCACTGATGAGGAACGGCAGCGGGTCCCAGCCCGGGTCCTTGCCCGCGGTGCCGGTGAGGAAGCGCGACCACGGCTCGTACGGCGACTTGTAGATCGCGTCGGCGGCGGGACGCACCTGGACGTAGACGGCGTTGAAGTTGCGCGCGACGGCCGCGTCGAGCAGCTTGCCGTACTCGGCCTTCTGCTTGTCGACGCCCAGCCCGGTACGGGAGGGCCAGTCGGTGTTCTGCACGGTGGCGATCCAGACGCCGCGCAGCTGGCGCTTGGGGTACCGGGCGTCGGCGGTGCAGGACGCCTCGGGGTCGGCCGCCGTCTCCTTCTTGGGCTTGGCGGCAGCGGCCGTGCCCTCCACCTGGGTGGGGCCGAAGACGTAGGCGGCGCCGGTGGTGAGGACCGCGAGTGCGGCGGCGGCGAGGAAGGCGCGTCCGGTTCGCATAATGCCAACCAGTGTGGCATCCGCTAGGGCATGGTCCGGACGAAAAAAAGAAATGTGTTCGTGATATCACCGTGACGTAAGAGGCGGCCGAGCCCCGAGGGGCAGATGTGCCGTCGCGGGAAGGCGCGGGAAGGCGCGGGAAGGCGCGTCCCGGGGTGGCCGGGCGGCTGAGCCGGGAGGGGAGGGCTCCCGGCTCAGCGCCGCGGCTCAGTCCGCGACCGCCACCTTGCCGGCCAGGTGCGACGGCAGCGGCTCGTAGCGCAGGAACGTGCGCTGGAAGGTGCCGGTGCCGTGCGACATGGACCGCAGGTCGATGGCGTAGCGGGTGATCTCCAGCTCGGGCACCTCGGCCCTGACCAGGGTGCGCCCGGTGCCGACCGGCTCGGTGCCGAGCACCCGTCCGCGCCGCGACGACAGGTCCGACATCACCGAGCCCACGTAGTCGTCGGCGACCAGCACCGACAGCTCGTCCACGGGCTCGAGCAGCAGCGTCGGCACCTTGGACGCGGCCTCCTTCAGCGCCAGCTGGCCGGCGATCTGGAAGGCCATGTCGGAGGAGTCGACCGAGTGCGCCTTGCCGTCGTAGAGCGTGACCCGCACGTCCACCATGGGGTAGCCGGCGACGACGCCGCGCTCCATCTGGGCGCGCACGCCCTTCTCGACCGACGGGATGAACTGCCTGGGCACCACCCCGCCGACGATCTTGTCGACGAACTCGAAGCCCCCGCCCGACGGCAGCGGCTCGACCTCGAGGTGGCAGATCGCGTACTGGCCGTGCCCGCCGGTCTGCTTGACGTTGCGGCCCATCGCCTGGCATCTGCCGCCGAACGTCTCGCGCAGCGGCACCCGCAGGTCGACGCGCTCGACCTCGACGCCGTGCCGCTTGGACAGGCGGTCGAGCAGCACGTCGGTGTGCGCCTCGCCCATGCACCACAGGACGAGCTGACGGGTCTCGGCGTTGTTCTCCAGCCGCAGGGTCGGGTCCTCGGCCACCAGGCGGCTCAGCGCCTGCGACAGCTTGTCCTCGTCCGCCTTGGACCTGGCCTGGATCGCGACGGGCAGCAGCGGGTCGGGCATCGTCCACGCGGTCATCAGCAGCGGGCGTTCGACGTCCGACAGGGTGTCGCCGGTCTCGGCGCGGGCGAGCTTGGCCACGGCCACGATGTCGCCCGCGATGCCCTTGGGTGTGGCGCGCTGCTGCTTGCCCAGAGGGCTGGTCAGGGTGCCGATGCGCTCGTCGACGTCGTGGTCCTCGTGGCCGCGGTCGGCCAGGCCGTGCCCCGAGACGTGCACGGTCATGTCGGGGCGCAGCGTGCCGGAGAAGACGCGGACCAGGCTGATGCGGCCCACGTACGGGTCGCTGGTGGTCTTGACGACCTCGGCGACCAGCGGGCCGTCGGGGTCGCACGCGATGCCCTGGACGGGCTTGCCGTCGACGCTGGTGATCTCGGGCATGGGATGTTCGAGCGGGGAGGGGAAGCCCTGGGTGACCAGTTCGAGCAGTTCCGCCGCTCCCACGCCGAGCCCGCTGCACAAGACCGGGTAGAAGCTGCCCCGGGCGACGGCCTTCTCCAGGTCCTCGATGAGGGCCTTGGTGTCGATGGGCTCGCCTGCGAGGTAGCGGTCCATGAGCGACTCGTCCTCGCTCTCCTGGATGATGCCCTCGATCAGGACGCCGCGGTGCTCCTCGATCTGCGACTCGTACTCGGCGCCCGGCTCCTTCTCGGTGCGGGTGCCGGTGGCGTAGTTGTAGAACTTCTGCGTCAGCAGCCCGATCAGGCCGTTGACGTGCCCGTTGGTGATCACCGGCAGGTAGAGCGGGGCGACGCCGTCGCCGAAGACGTCCTGGCAGGCGGCGAGGACCTCGTCGAAGTCGGCGCGCTGGTGGTCGATCTTGGTGATGACGACGGCTCGGGGCATGCCGACCTGGCTGCACTCCTCCCACAGCATCTGGGTGAGGCCGTCGATGCCCTCGGAGGCGGATATCACGAACAGGGCGGCGTCGGCGGCGCGCAGCCCGGCGCGCAGGTCGCCCACGAAGTCGGCGTAGCCGGGGGTGTCGAGAAGGTTGATCTTGATGCTGTTGTGCACGAGTGGAGCCAGCGAGAGGTTGACCGACCGTTGCTGCCGCACCTCGACCTCGTCGAAGTCGCTGACCGTGTTGCCGTCCTCCACCCGTCCGGCCCGCTGGATCGTGCCGGTCGAGGCCAGCAACTGCTCGACGAGCGTCGTCTTCCCCGCTCCTGAGTGGCCGACCAGCACGACATTGCGTATCGCATCCGCCCTGTCGGCCGCTGGTGCCCTGCCCGCGGCTCCCATGGCACCGCCCGGGTTCTTCTCCGCCACATCCGCCTCCCGCGTCGTCGGTTGGTCCAACGCCGCGTCCGTCGCGGAGGGTGAGATAACCGCATGGACGCGGTTAGTTCACCAAATACCCGTGTGGCGGATATCACAAGGGGGGTGAGGCAAAGAAAGTCGCCAGCCTTGTGATGGCCTACGATCGGACGGCGATGCTCAAACTCCTGCGCCCGGCCGTGACCCGGATAATGACCCCGCTGGGCAAGGCCCTGGTCCGCCGCGGGATCGGTCCGAACGTCGTCACGGCGATCGGCACCCTCGGCACGGTCGTCTCCGCCCTGCTCTTCTTTCCTCTCGGCCAGTTGGCGTGGGGCTCGCTGGCCATCACCGTTTTCGTGCTGTTCGACCTGCTCGACGGAGTGGTGGCCCGGCTGGGCGGGGGCGGCGGCAGCACGTGGGGGGCGTTCCTCGACTCCACGCTCGACCGGGTGGCCGACGCCGCGATCTTCTCCGGGCTGATCCTGTACTTCGTCCTGCGCGACGACGTTTTGATGGTGGCGGTCACGCTGTTCTGCCTGGTGGCGGGCGCTCTGGTGTCGTACGCCAAGGCCAGGGCCGAGGGGCTCGGCCTCACCTGCGACGTGGGGCTGGCCGAGCGGCCGGAGCGGCTGGTGGTGGCCCTGGTCGCGGCCTGTCTCTCCGGGCTCGGCGTGCCGTACATTCTGCCTGTCGGGATGTGGGTGCTCGCGGTCGCGAGCGCCGTCACCGTGGTGCAGCGCGTGGTCCATGTCCACCGGCAGACGAGGAAGCGATGAGCGAGAAGCCGTCCGTCACCGATCGCGTCGTCGCCGCGGGGTTCGCCGCGGGCTGGGCGCTGGTGCCGCTGCTGCCGGAGCGGCCGGTCGCCGCGGTGTTCCGCTTCGCCGCCGACCGGCTGTGGCGCGGGCGGGGCAGGTCGGTGCGCCGCCTGGAGTCCAACCTGGCCAGGGTGACCGGGCTTGACCGGGACAGCCGCGACCTGCGCGAGCTGAGCAGGGCGGGCATGCGGTCGTACTTCCGCTACTTCCACGAGATCTTCCGGCTGCCGTCGATGCCGACCGAGGAGGTCGTCCGGCGCACCCACGTGACAGGGGCCGAGCACGTCCACGACACGGTGGCCGCGGGCCGGGGCGTGGTGCTGGCGCTGCCGCACATGGGCAACTGGGACCAAGCGGGCGCGTGGCTGGTGGGCGTGGGCCACCCGTTCACCACGGTGGCCGAGCGGCTCAAGCCCGAGTCGCTGTTCCGCCGTTACGTGGCGTTCCGCGAGGGGCTGGGCATGGAGGTGCTGCCGCTGACGGGCGGCGACGGCCACAACTTCGCGACGCTGGCCATGCGGGTGCGGCGCGGCGGCGTGGTGTGCCTGCCGGCCGAGCGCGACCTGACCAAGAGCGGCATCGAGGTGGAGTTCTTCGGCGCCACCACGAAGGTGCCCGCGGGGCCGCCGCTGCTGGCCGTGCAGACGGGTGCGGCGCTGCTGCCGGCGATCGTCTACTTCGAGGGCGACGACTGGGGCATCAAGATCCACGAGGAGATCCCGGTGCCTGAAGAGGGCACCAGGCAGGAGAAGGTCGCCGCCGTGGCGCAGAGCTTGACGGACGTGTTCGAGAAGGGCATCTCCGAACATCCCGAAGACTGGCACATGCTCCAACGGCTGTGGCTGGAGGATCTGGCCAGATGAGGGTCGGCATCGTGTGCCCGTACTCGTGGGACATGCCGGGCGGGGTCAAGCAGCACATCGACGACCTGGCGCTGGCGCTGATGGCGCAGGGGCACGACGTGTCGGTGATCGCTCCGGCGGCCGACGACGAGGAGCTGCCGCCGTACGTCACGGGGGCGGGCCGGGCGGTGCCCGTGCCGTACAACGGGTCGGTGGCCCGGATGTCGTTCGGCTTCCTGTCGGCGGCCCGGGTGCGGCGCTGGGTGCGTACCGGCGACTTCGACGTGCTGCACATCCACGAGCCGCTGATCCCGAGCCTGGGCGTGCTGGCCTGCTGGGCGGCCAAGGGGCCGATCGTGGCCACCTTCCACGCCTCCTTCACCCGCTCGCGGGCGATCGCGGTGGCCGAGCCGTTGCTGCGCAGCGCACTGGAGAAGCTGAGCGGGCGCATCGCGGTGTCCGACGCGGCCCGCAAGAGCCTGGTCGAGCAGTTCGGCGGCGACACGGTGCTGATCCCGAACGGGGTGACCGTCAGCCGCTTCACCGAGGCGGAGCCGCTCGACGGGTGGGGGCCCGACGGCGCGACGATCGGCTTCCTCGGCCGCATGGACGAGGAGCGCAAGGGCCTGCCGATCCTGCTCGACGCCTTCGGCGAGCTGGCCGCGCGGCGTCCCGACCTGAAGCTGCTGATCGCCGGGCCCGGCGACGAGAAGGACGTCTTCGAGCGGGTGCCGAAGGAGTTCCGTGACCGGGTCACCGTGCTCGGGATGGTGAGCGAGGCCGACAAGATCCGCGCCTACCACTCGGTGGACGTGTTCTGCGCGCCCAACACCCGGGGCGAGAGCTTCGGCATCGTGCTGGCCGAGGCGATGGCGTCCGGCGCGACCGTGCTGGCCAGTGACATCCCGGCCTTCCGCAGGGTGCTGGGCGAGGGCCAGGCGGGCGCGCTGTTCGCCAACGGCGACCCTGCCTCGCTGGCGCGGGAGGCGGCGGCGCTGCTCGACGCGCCGGAGCGGCGGGCGAAGCTGGCGGCGGAGGCGCTGGTCGCGGTCAGGAAGTACGACTGGGCGACGGTCGCCCGCGACGTGGTCCGGGTCTACGAGACGGTGACGTCAAGCGGCGCGGGCCGTGTGGAGGAAGACCTGTGACGTCCACCATCATCGTGCTGGTCGTGGGCATCGTCGTGGTGCTCACGGCGGTCTACATCTCCTGGCGCGCGGGCCGTCTCGACCGGCTGCACATCCGGCTCGAGCTGGCGCACGAGGCGCTCGACGCGGCGCTGATGCGGCGCAGGGCGGTGGTGCTGGAGCTGGCGGGCGCGCGGCTGCTCGACCCCGCCACCTCGCTGGTGCTGGCGGCGGCGGCGCACGAGGCCCGCACCGCCGGGCCGGAGGAGCGCGAGCACGCCGAGAGCGACCTGTCGGGGGCCCTGCGCGCGGCCGTGGACCAGGAGCGTTTCCGGGAGCGGCTGGCCGAGGCGCCCGGCGGCCAGGACCTGCTGGAGGAGCTCGACGCCGCCGTGGCGAAGGTCGTGTACTCGCGCCGGTTCTACAACAACGCGGTCGGCGTCACCCGTACGGCGCAGCGCCGCTGGCTGGCCAGAACCCTGCGCCTGGCGGGGCATACCGACTTTCCGCAGTTCTTCGAGATCGATGACAATCCTCCGGCGACCATGGCACCTGAATGACCCGATTTGCCAGGGCCGGTAAGCTTCCTTCCATTTTCTGGGCTAATGCGGAGGAGAAAACAGGTGCGGGCACCCCGGATGATCACCGTGACGCTGGCCGGTGCGGCAGTCCTCCTACCTGTCGCGGCGTGTTCGTCCGACAAGCCCGCACCGGGCGCGGCGCCGCAGGCGACCGCCACCACCCCGGTGGCGGAGGAGACCCCGCAGGGGAAGACCCACCCCTTCACCGGCCTGCCGAACGAGAACGTCAAGCCGGTGCTCGCCGTGAAGATCGAGAACACGGCGGCGGGCAAGCCGCAGCTCGGGCTGAAGAGCGCCGACATCGTCTACATCGAGCAGGTCGAGGCGGGCCTGACCCGGCTGATGGCGATCTTCTCCTCGAAGATCCCGGCCAAGGTGGGCCCCGTGCGCAGCGCCCGCATCTCCGACCTGCACATCGTGCCGCAGTTCGGCAAGCCGGCGTTCGCCTACTCGGGCGTCCAGTCCAAGATGCTGCCGTTCATGGCCAAGGCGTCGCTGTACGACGTCGGCGACACCCGTAACCCCGGCGCGTTCTTCCGCCAGCCCGGCCGGGTCGCCCCCTACAACCTGTTCGCCAACGGCAAGCAGCTGCTCTCCAAGGCGCCGGAGGCGTCCAAGGCCAAGGACATCGGCTTCACCTTCGGCGACCCGCCCGCGCAGGGCGGCGTCGACAAGAAGTCGTGGACGGTCAGGTGGCCGGCCGCCCGCTTCACCTTCGACTGGTCGCCCGCGAAGAAGCAGTGGCTGATCTCGCAGGACGGCAAGAAGGACATGGCCGCGGAAGGCGGGCAACAGAGCGCGCCCACGGTGGTCATCCAGTACGTGCAGACCGTCCGCTCGCAGTTCCACGACTTCCATCAGAGCTACACGCCGCTGGTCAAGAGCATCGGCAAGGGCAAGGCGATCGTCCTGCGCGACGGCAAGGCGTACAAGGCCAACTGGGAGCGCGCGGACGAGGAGCACGGCACCACGTTCACCACCGAGGACGGCGAGCCGATGAACTTCGCCCCCGGTCAGGTCTGGGTGGCGCTCGCGAGCCGCAAGCCCGTCACGCCTTGACGTATAAAAACTGCGAAGAATCCTGACATCGTGGCATGTCGGGGGATGGGTCCATCAGGACCTACGATGGGTTTGGTAACTTACCGTTCGCCGTTGTGAGGAAGACCGTGTCCAGCACGCCAGAGAACACCCCCGTCACCGGAACCGCCCGTGTCAAGCGCGGCATGGCCGAGATGCTCAAGGGCGGCGTCATCATGGACGTCGTCACCCCCGAGCAGGCCAAGATCGCCGAAGACGCCGGCGCGGTGGCCGTGATGGCCCTGGAGCGCGTGCCCGCCGACATCCGCGCGCAGGGCGGCGTGTCCCGGATGAGCGACCCCGACATGATCGACGGCATCATCTCGGCCGTCTCGATCCCCGTCATGGCCAAGGCTCGCATCGGGCACTTCGTCGAGGCCCGCGTCCTGCAGGCGCTCGGCGTCGACTACGTCGACGAGTCCGAGGTGCTCACCCCCGCCGACTACGCCAACCACATCGACAAGTGGCAGTTCACCGTGCCGTTCGTGTGCGGCGCGACCAACCTGGGCGAGGCGCTGCGCCGCATCACCGAGGGCGCGGCCATGATCCGCTCCAAGGGCGAGGCCGGCACGGGCGACGTCTCCAACGCCGTCACGCACATGCGCACGATCCGCGCCGAGATCAAGCGGCTCGGCTCGCTGCCCGAGGACGAGCTGTACGTCGCCGCCAAGGAGCTGCAGGCCCCGTACGAGCTGGTCGCCGAGGTCGCCAAGAGCGGCAAGCTGCCTGTCGTGCTGTTCACCGCGGGCGGCATCGCCACCCCGGCCGACGCCGCGATGATGATGCAGCTCGGCGCCGAGGGTGTGTTCGTCGGCTCCGGCATCTTCAAGTCCGGCGACCCGGCCAAGCGCGCCGCCGCCATCGTCAAGGCCACCACGTTCTACGATGACCCCGACGTCATCGCCAAGGTCTCGCGGGGCTTGGGCGAGGCCATGGTCGGTATCAACGTCGACGAGATCCCCCAGCCGCACCGGCTCGCCGAGCGCGGCTGGTAGGAACGAACCGGCACGACTGGACGCCCGTCAGGTACCTGGCGGGCGTCGCGGTTGATGGAGGAATTTTACGAGAAAGGTGGCTTCCGCGAAGGATGTCGCCTTTTTCGTTGATTGCTGTTCACCGTAGAGTCACGATCTTGAGTAAAGCTACGGGCGTCCCTCCACCCTTGATCGTCCACAGGAGCGCCCCGTGTCCAAGCTCAACCGCAGGCACTTCCTCGTCACCGGATTAGCGGCGGGCGCCGCTGCGGCCCTCCCCGGCACCGCGCACGCCGACCCCACGACAGGCCCCACAGCGGACCCCGCGGCCGAGACGGCGCAGGGCCTCGCCTCGCGCGGCCTGCGCACCGACCCGTTCACCCTGGGCGTCGCCTCCGGCGACCCCTCCCACGACGGCTTCGTGCTGTGGACCCGCCTGGCGCAGGAGCCGCTGGCCGACGACGGTCTCGGCGGCATGCCCCAGCGGCCCTTCAACGTCCAGTGGCACATCTACGCGGACGAGACCTGCCGCCGGGTGGTGCGCGCGGGCGTGACCGTCGCCGCGCCCGAATGGGGGCACAGCGTCCACGTCGAGGTCGAGAACCTCAGCTCCGACCGCGAGTACTGGTACCGCTTCCGCGTCGGCCCGTACATCTCGCCCGTGGGCAGGGCGCGCACCGCGCCGCACCCGCTCTCCTACGGCAGCGGGCTGGCGATGGCGTTCGTCTCCTGCGCCCAGTACGAGCACGGCTACTTCACCTCCTACCGCCGCCTGGCCGAGGAGCACCCGGACCTGATCCTGCACCTGGGCGACTACCAGTACGAGTACACCAAGAACACCTACACGATCCCCGGCGGCAACGTCCGCGACCACCTGGGGCCCGAGACCGTCACGCTGGCCAACTACCGCCAGCGGCACGCCCAGTACAAGGCCGACCCCGACCTGCAGGCCGCGCACGCCGCCGCTCCCTGGCTCGTCGTCTTCGACGACCACGAGGTCGACAACAACTGGGCCGACGAGATCCCCGAGCATGAAGAGGATCAGCCGACCTTCCTCCAGCGCCGCGAGGCGGCCTTCCGGGCCTACTACGAGAACATGCCGCTGCGGCGCACCTCCATCCCGCGCGGCATCGACATGCAGCTCTACCGGCGCATCCGCTGGGGGCGCCTGGCGAACTTCCACATGCTCGACACCCGCCAGTACCGCGACGACCAGGGCTGCGGCGACGGCTACAAGGACTGCCCCGCGTCGGTGGACCCGAAGCGGTCGATCACCGGCGCCGAGCAGGAGGCGTGGCTGATCGACGGGTTCCACCAGTCGCGCGCCCAGTGGGACATCCTCGGCCAGCAGGTGTTCTTCGCTCAGCGTGACAACAACGCCGGGCCGGCCAAGGTGACCAGCCAGGACGCCTGGGACGGCTACGTCGCCTCCCGCAAGCGGATCACCCAGGGCTGGATCGACGCCAAGGTCCGCAACGCGGTCGTACTGACCGGTGACGTCCACGCGCACTGGGCCAGCGACCTGAAGCTCGACTACGACGACCCGACGGGGCCGTCGGTCGGGTCGGAGCTGGTGGCCACCTCGATCAGCACGGGCGGTGACGGCGCCGACTCCGACCCGGCCAAGCACCCGTACCTGAAGATCAACCCGCACCTGAAGTTCTACAACAACCAGCGCGGCTACGTCGTGACGAAGATCGAGCGCGACCTGATCACCGCCGACTTCAAGGTGGTGCCGCAGCTCCGCCAGCCGGGGGCGGAGGTGTACACCCGGGCCACCTTCGTCGTCGAGGACCAGGTGCCCGGCGTCCAGCAGACCTACCTGCGCCCGCTCCCGCCGTCGATCATGGCCGAGCGCGCGATGACGGCCGACGAGACGGTCCGCCTGGAAACCGAGCGTCCCTGACCCGCCAGGGCCGCGCCGCTCACAGCCGGGCGCGGCCCCGGCGGCCCGCCGGCTCAACCCCCGACTCCCGCCCCGGGCTCAACCCCCGACTCCCGCCCCGCGGGCGGCACCCGACCCGGTGCCGCCCGCTCCCACCCCCGAAGGAGCGGCACCCCAGCGGTGCCGCTCTTTTCGGATTGGAATATTAGCCAGGCTAAGTTAGTCTGGCTAACCATGAGCCCCGACCCCACCGAACTGGCCGGCCAGGTCTCCACGGTCCTGCGCCACCTGGTCCTCCTGCTGCGGCGGACGGTAGCGGGCCAGCCCGTCACCAGCCAGCAGTACGGCGTCCTCGGCTCCCTCGAACAGGGCGCCCGCAGGATGACCGAGCTGGCCGAGGAGCACGCCGTCCAGCTCCCGACCATGACCGTGCAGATCAACCGGCTGGAGGACGCGGGCCTGGTGGCACGCGGCACCGACCCCGCCGACGCCCGCGTCAGGACGGTCGAGCTGACCGGCGAGGGCCGCGACAGGCTCCGCGCCGTGCGGCAGGCCAGGATCGCCCACCTGAGCCGGGAGCTGTCGGGGCTCACCGAAGAGGAACGCGCGACGCTGGCGGCCGCCCTGCCGGTCCTGGCGAAGCTGGGCCGTACCTGAATCCCCCAAAAAGGAGCACCATGTCATCCGGTGGCGGAATTCTTCGCCAGCCGATGTCCGTCTGGGCCACCGCGTTCGCCGCGGTCGTCGCCTTCATGGGCATCGGTCTCGTCGACCCGATCCTGCCCTCCATCGCGCAAGGGCTGAAGGCGACCCCCAGCCAGGTGTCGCTGCTGTTCACCAGCTACTTCCTGGTGACCGCGGTGGCCATGCTGATCACCGGCTGGGTCTCCAGCCGCATCGGCGGCAAGCGGACCCTGCTCGTCGGCCTCGCCCTGGTCATCGTCTTCGCCGCGCTCGCGGGCACGTCCACCAGCGTCGGCGAGCTCGTCGGGTTCCGCGCCGGCTGGGGGCTGGGCAACGCGCTGTTCGTGGCGACCGCACTGGCCGTCATCGTCGGAGCGGCCAGCGGCGGCGCCGAGTCGGCCATCATCCTGTACGAGGCCGCCCTCGGCCTGGGCATCTCGGCCGGCCCGCTGGTCGGGGCGCTGCTCGGCGACTGGAACTGGCGCGCGCCGTTCTTCGGCACCGCCACGCTGATGGCCGTCGGTTCCGTCCTCATCGTCACGCTGCTCAAGGCCACCCCCAAGCCGGACGTGAAGACCAAGCTCAGCGCCCCCATCCGGGCCCTGGCCCACGGCGGCCTGTCGACCACGGCCTTCACCGCGCTGTTCTACAACTTCGCGTTCTTCACCGTCCTCGCGTTCACCCCGTTCATCCTGCACATGACGCCGTACGGCATCGGCTCGGTGTTCTTCGGCTGGGGCGTCTGCGTGGCGTTGTCGTCGGTGTTCGCCGCGCCGCCGCTGCAACGCCGGATCGGCTCGGTCAACGTCCTGTACCTGGCGCTGGCCCTGCTCGCCGTCCTGCAGATCGGCATCGCCGTGTCGGGGCACGCCGGGATCATCGTCTGCACGATCCTGTCCGGCATCCCGATCGGGCTGAACAACACCGTCTTCACCGAGTCGGCCATGGAGGTGTCCGACGCGCCCAGGCCCGTCGCCTCCGCCGGGTACAACTTCGTCCGCTGGATGGGCGGCGCGCTCGCCCCGTTCATCGCCACCAAGCTGGGCGAGGAGATCGCCGTCGCCGTCCCGTACCTCGTCGGCGCGGCCTGTTGCGTGATCGGCATGGGCGTCCTGTACGGCAGGCGTCACCACCTGCGCTCCCTGTCCCGGGTGGACCTCGACCACACCCTCGAGGACGCCGCCGCGGCCTGATCCCGTTGGAAGACCACCGGCCGTCGTGGTGTTGAATGAACTGAACCCGGACCATGACGGAAGGATGACCGTGCCCACGATCGGTGTACTCGCTCTCCAGGGAGACGTGCGCGAGCATGTGCGCATGCTCCAGGAAGCAGGCGCGTCGGCCACCGCCGTGCGCAGGCAGGCCGAACTGGAGGCGGTCGACGGGCTGGTCATCCCCGGCGGCGAGTCGACCACGATGTGGAAGCTGGCCGACACCTTCGACCTGCTCGAACCGCTGCGCATGCGCGTCAAGGACGGCATGCCCGCCTACGGCTCCTGCGCCGGCATGATCATGCTGGCCGACAGGATCGAGGACGGCGTCGCAGGTCAGCAGACCGTCGGCGGCATCGACATGGTCGTCAGGCGCAACGCCTTCGGCCGCCAGATCCACTCGTTCGAGGCCGACCTCGACTTCGCCGGCGGGTCCGTGCACGCCGTCTTCATCCGCGCGCCGTGGGTGGAATCCGTCGGCCCGGATGTCGAAGTGCTGGGCAGGGCCGAGCCGGGGGATAGGATCGTCGCGGTCCGCCAAGGGCCGTTGCTCGCGACCTCGTTCCACCCCGAGCTGACCGGGGACACTCGCGTGCACCGATACTTCGTAGACATGGTGAGGGAGCTCTAGGTAATGTCCGGCCACTCCAAATGGGCGACGACGAAGCACAAGAAGGCCGCGCTCGACGCCAAGCGCGGCAAGCTGTTCGCGAAGCTCATCAAGAACATCGAAGTGGCGGCCCGGACCGGCGGCCCCGACCCGGACGCCAACCCCACCCTCTTCGACGCCATCTTCAAGGCCAAGAAGAACTCGGTGCCCAACGACAACATCGAGCGGGCCCGTAAGCGCGGTGGCGGCCTGGAGGCCGGCGGGGCCGACTGGCAGACCATCATGTACGAGGGCTACGCGCCCGGCGGTGTCGCGGTGCTGATCGAGTGCCTCACCGACAACCGCAACCGCGCGGCCTCCGAGGTGCGGGTCGCGCTGACCCGCAACGGCGGCTCGCTGGCCGACCCCGGGTCGGTGTCGTACATGTTCAACCGCAAGGGCGTCGTGCTCGTCCCCAAGAACGGCCTCGACGAGGACACCGTGCTGATGGCGGTCCTCGAGGCGGGCGCCGAGGAGGTCAACGACCTGGGCGACTCCTTCGAGGTCGTGTCCGAGGCCGGTGACCTGGTGCCGGTGCGCAAGGCGTTGCAGGAGTCCGGCATCGACTACGACTCGGCCGAGTCGAGCTTCCTGCCGACGATGAGCGTCCCGCTCGACGAGGAGGGCGCCAAGAAGGTGTTCCGCCTCATCGACGCGCTCGAGGACAGCGACGACGTGCAGAACGTGTTCGCCAACTTCGACGTCTCCGACGACATCATGGAGAAGCTCGAGGCCTGAGCCGCTCCCTGTGGGGCCCGCCACGGCGGGCCCTTTCGGCTGTCCACGGCCTGCCGCGCGGGCGCCGATGCGCGAGAGCCCGACGCATCCGCCGAGCCGGAGGACCTCGGAGAACGGCATCCCCTGAAGATCCTGCGGAGCCGGTCATCGGCTGGGGATGTGTGTCGCGCGTGGGCCCCTGCTGGGGGCGTCCAACGGCTGTCCGTGCAGGCCCCGGCTCGTCGACGGCGTGCGGGCGGAGGTCGTGGAGCGGTCCTGAGGTCGGCGTGGCGGGCGGGGCGGTGTCCGCGTAGGGTGTCGCGTCGTGACCTCCCCGACCCAGACTCCCTCGCGCGCCCTCGGCTGGCTGCTGGCGCTGCCGGCCCTCGTCGGCGCCCTGATCACGCTGATCATCCCGACCGTCCAGACGATCGTGCTCAGCTTCGAGACGGGCAGGATCGCCGGGCCGAGCAGGTTCGTGGGGCTCGAGAACTACGGGCAGCTCGCAGGCGACGCCACGTTCTGGCGCGCGCTCGGCTTCTCGCTCTCGCTCGCGGTCGCGCCCCTGCTGGTGACCGTGGTGGTGGGGCCACTGCTCGCGCTGGCGCTCGACAGGGCCGGCGCCTGGCCCAGGCGCGCCGGGCGGGTCGTGCTGTCGCTGGCGATCGTCACCTTCTCCCCGGTGGCGGTCGCGGCGGCCTGGCTGCAGGGGCTGCGTCCCGACGCCTCGGGGGTGGCGGCGCTGGCCGAGGGGCTGCGCGACCCGGCGACGGCGCCCGGCGCGCTCAGGCTCGTCATCGCGGCGGCCACGTTCGGCGTGCTGTGCGCGCTGGCGGTGACGGCGTTCCTGCCCACGCTCAGAGGCGGCGCCGTGACGGCGTCCATGCTCGCCGTCGGCGCGCTCCTCGTCCTGGCGACCCTCGCCGTGGCGCTGCAGGCCTTCTCGGTGGGTCTGGCGATGACCCAGGGCGGCCCCAACGGCTCTACCGACACCGTGGCGAGCCTCCAGTACTCCCTGGCGTTCCGTGACTTCAAGCTCGGCCTGGGAGCCGCCATGGCGACCGCCTCCGGGGTGCTGGTCGGCGTCCTGGGAGTCGTCGCCACGATCGTCGCCGCCGTGAGCGGCCTGCGCATCACCCTCACGCCGCGCCCGGCGTCCGAACCGGGCCCCCCAGTCGCGCAGCCCGCGTACGGACAGGCTGCCCCGCCGCTCGTGCCCGATCAGGGCGGCTCGCCGTCCTCGCCCGCGCACGGGCAGGTCTCCGCGCCGGCCGGCACCCCACCGGCTCCTCAGCCCTCCGCACGGCGGGTGAGCGCCGGGAGCGTGGTGGCCGGGGTGGCGGCGCTGGGCGTGGTGACCGCGGTCGCGCTGCTGCTGACGTGGCCGTGGCTGTCGGCCCTGTTCGCCGCCACGCAGCCGGTCACCGGCGCGCCCTCGACGCTGCGCACCCAGGTCAACACCTGGGTGCCCGCCGTGATCGGCGCCCTGATCTCCGTCGGCACCGCCTACCTGGCGGCGCTCGGCATCGGCGGGCTGCGTCCGCTGGGACGGCGCAGCGAGTGGCTCCTGCTGCCCTTCGCGCCCTGGCTGTTCGCCGGGCTCGGCCCGCTCAGCCTCGCAGACTGGCAGATGCTGCGCGGCATGCGCCTCGTCGACACCTTCCTCGCGCTCATCCCGCCGCTCCTGGTGTCGGTGCCCGCGATGCTCGTGCTGACCCTGCTCTGCAAGGGCCTGGCGGAGCGCACCGACAGGGACTTCCTGTCCGGAGTCGTCCTGCCCTCGCTGCCCATGGCGGGCATCCTGGCCGGAGCGGTCGCCCTGATGAACGGGCAGGACCTGCTCTGGCCCCTGCTGGCCGCCCAGGAGCGCGACCTGGCCACCGCGCCGGTCTCGCTGCTGCAGCAGCTCATGGGCTTCCGGCAGGCGTCCCCGGACGTCGGCGTCGCCACCCCGCTGGCGGTGGTCGTCGTCGCCCTGGCCGCCACGGTGGCGGCGCAGCTGCTCTACCTCGACAGGCTCGCCATCACGACGGGGAACGGCTCGCGTTCCGCCCGGACCGCTGCGTAGGTTAGGTGCTTGTGGAAATTCGCGACCTCACCCCCGACGACCTCGACGCCGTTCTGGATGTCCGCAAACGCTCCTTCGGCCTGGTGCCGGCCCACGAGGCGGAGCGCTGGCGCAGCATGGTGATCCCCACCCTGCCGGAAGGCCGCTACCTCGGCGCCTTCGACGGCGGCAGGCTCGCCGCCGCCGCGCGCCTGCGCCCGTTCACCCAGTGGTGGCACGGCAGGCCGCAGCCGATGGCCGGGGTCGCGGGAGTCACCGTCAACCCCGAAGACCGCGGTCGCGGCGTCGGCAGCCAGATCATGCGGGCTGTGGTCGAGCGCGCCGCCGCCCTGGGCGACGCCGTCTCCGTCCTGTATCCGGCCACCACGCCCATCTACCGCTCGGTCGGCTACGAGCACGCCGGAGCCCGGCACCGTGTCACCCTCCAGCCGGAGGCGCTGCGCACGATCAGGACGTCCGGCCAGGTGAAGTTGCGCCGGATGGGCCCCGACGACGCCGCCGAGGTCATCTCCGTGCTGCACCGCGTGCACGGCGCGTCCCGCGCCTCGGGCCCGGTCTCCTGGGACGAGCCCACCTTGCGCGCCTGGCTCGGCCGGCCCGACGACTTCCTCTACCTCGCCGACGACGGCTACCTCATCTACCGCTGGGACGGCGGCGACATCGAGGTCGACAACCTCGTCGCCGGTTCCGCGGACACCGCCAGGGCGCTGTGGGCGCTGGTCGGCACCTCCTCGACGATCGCCACCAAGGTCGTCGCCGCCGTCGCTCCCGACGACCCCGTCCTGTGGCTGCTGCGGGAGCGGTCCACCGACCACCTCACCGTCACCCGGTGGATGTTCAGGGTGATCGACGTGGCGGCGGCCGTCCAGCGCAGGGGCTATCCCCGGGGCGTCACCCTCGACGCGGTGGTCGAGGTGGACGACCCGCTGCGGCCGGGCAACACGGGGCTCTGGCGGCTCGAGGTGTCGGACGGCACCGGCACGGCCACGACCACGGCCGCCGGCTCCGGCGCGTCCGCCGAAGGCCCCAGGCTCTCCGTGAACGGCTTCGCGGCGCTGTACGCCGGGGTCCCGACGGCCACGCTGCGCGGCTCCGGGCTCATGACGGGCGACGACCGGCACGACGAGAGCCTCGACACCGCCTTCGCCGCCAAGCCGTACATGCTCGAGTACTTCTGACGGGCGTTTCCCGGTGCGCGGGTACGTCAGCCGGGGTAGAGTCTCGTGCCGAACAGATGTTCGCGTGGCACGGGGAGGGGCGGGGCCGGTGCGGGTGATGGGCGTCGATCCCGGGCTGACCAGGTGCGGCCTCGGCGCGGTCGAGGGGCGTCCCGGGGTGCCGTTGTCGCTGGTGGCCGTCGGCGTGGTGCGCACCGGCGCCGACGAGGAGCTGGGCGCGCGGCTGGTCGGCATCGAGGCCGGCATCGAGCGGTGGCTCGACGAGGTGCGGCCCGACGCGGTCGCGGTCGAGCGGGTGTTCAGCCAGCACAACGTCCGCACCGTGATGGGCACCGCGCAGGCGGCGGGCATCGCCGTGCTCTGCGCGGCCAGGCGCGGGCTGCCGGTCGCGCTGCACACGCCGTCCGAGGTCAAGGCCGCCATCACCGGTAGCGGCACCGCCGACAAGAAGCAGGTCGGCACGATGGTCACCAGGCTGCTGCGGCTCGCCGAGATGCCCAAGCCCGCTGACGCCGCCGACGCGCTGGCGCTGGCCATCTGCCATGTCTGGCGCGGCGGCACCCAGAACCGCCTCGCCGAGGCGCTGGCCAGGGCGCGGCAGGGCCGTACGACACGAAAGGACGTGGCGCTGTGATCGCGTCGGTGACCGGCCGCGTGGCGGCGATCGCCCCCGACGGAGCGGTGATCGAGGTGGGCGGGGTGGGCATCCTCACCCACTGCACGCCCGGCACGCTGGCGACGCTCAGAACGGGGGAGGAGGCGCGGCTGGCCACCTCCCTCGTGGTGCGTGAGGAGTCGCTCACCCTGTACGGCTTCGCCACCGACGACGAACGCGCCGTCTTCGAGCTCCTCCAGACGGCCAGCGGGGTCGGCCCCAAGCTGGCCCTGGCGATGCTCGCCGTCCACTCGCCGAACGCGCTGCGCGTGGCGGTGGCGAGCGCCGACCTCAAGGCCCTCACCCAGGTGCCGGGCATCGGCCAGAAGGGCGCCCAGCGCATCGTCCTGGAGCTCAAGGACCGCCTCGGCACCCCGGAGGAGGCGGTCGACGCCGCCCTGAACGGCCGGCGCCGCGCGGCGCTGTGGCGCGACCAGGTCCACTCCGGCCTGGTGGGGCTCGGCTACTCGGCCAAGGACGCCGACGAGGCCGTCGCCGCCGTCGAAGCCGAAGCCGACGCCGAGGTGGCAGAGGGCCGCCAGCCCCAGGTGGCCGCCCTGCTGAAGGCCGCCCTCCGAACCCTGAGCATCCGATGACGCCCGCCGCCACGGCGGTCCGGTGGCAGGCCCCGCTCGGCCGGGCGTCGGCGGGCCGACGGGTGGGGGAGACTGGTGTGACGGGGGTGGCAGGCGAGCCGGGTGTGGCGGCACCGCCGGCTTCCGGCTGCGAACGGGTGGGAGTGCGGACGTGAGTTTCGAGCGGGATCTGGTGTCGCCCGACGCCGAGGGCGACGAGCTGCAGATCGAGGCGGCGCTGCGGCCGAAGAAGCTCAGCGAGTTCATCGGCCAGGGGCGGGTGCGGGAGCAGCTGTCACTGGTGCTGGAGAGCGCGCTGCGCCGCAACCGTCCACCGGATCACGTGCTGATGAGCGGCTCCCCCGGGCTCGGCAAGACCACCCTGGCTATGATCATCGCGGCCGAGTTGAGCGCGCCGCTCCGGATCACCTCCGGCCCCGCCCTTGAGCGGGCCGGCGACCTCGCGGCCATCCTGTCGACGCTGGCCGAGGGCGAGGTGCTGTTCATCGACGAGATCCACCGCATGGCCCGCCCCGCCGAAGAGATGCTCTACCTCGCCATGGAGGACTTCCGGGTCGACATCGTGGTGGGCAAGGGGCCGGGCGCCACCGCCATCCCGCTCGACATCGCGCCCTTCACGCTGGTCGGCGCCACCACCCGGGCGGGGCTGCTGCCCGCGCCGCTGCGTGACCGCTTCGGCTTCACCGCCCACATGGACTTCTACCAGGTCGATGAGCTCGAACAGGTGCTCTACCGGTCGGCCAGGCTGCTCGGCGTGCCCCTGCCCGGGGAGGGGGCGCACGAGATCGCCAGGCGCTCGCGCGGCACGCCCCGCATCGCCAACCGGCTGCTGCGCCGGGTGCGCGACTTCGCCGACGTGCGGGCCGACGGCGTGATCGACCGCGACATCGCCGCCGCCGCGCTGAACCTGTACGAGGTCGACGCCGAAGGGCTCGACCGGCTCGACCGGGCGGTGCTCGGCGCGCTGCTGCGCAAGTTCGGCGGCGGCCCCGTGGGGCTGTCGACCCTCGCTGTGGCGGTGGGGGAGGAGCCCGAGACGGTGGAGGTGGTCGCCGAGCCGTTCCTGGTGCGCCAGGGGCTGCTCGCCCGAACCCCGCGCGGCCGGGTTGCCACCGCCGCGGCCTGGGCACATCTCGGCATGACGCCGCCCCCAGATGCGTTCGGAGCGGCGCTTTTCGAGTGATTACAGAACGGTTGCAACCGTTTCGAATCGGGAACTTCCCCGCGCGCCGAACCGCTGCCTCGTTGCCGCGTTTCGCAACAACGGCCTACACTCCGTGGCTTGGCTGGCTGTGTAAGCTGACGGGCTGAGCGGCGCGGCCCGACGCAACGCACGGAATTTCCGGCGCGGGGCCGGTGTCAACTTCTTGTACGGCTATGGAAGGTCGCTCTCATGGACATGGGACAACTCACTAGCATCCTGCCGCTGATTCTTCTGGTAGTGGTGTTCTACTTCTTGCTGATCCGTCCGCAGCGCAAGCGTCAGCAGGAGGCGGCTCAGATGCAGAACTCGCTGGCTCCCGGCGCACGGGTCATGACGACGACGGGCCTGTTCGGCACCGTGGTGGCGGTGGACAATGAGGACGTCATCCTCGAGGTCGCCCCTGGGATCGAGACGCGCTGGGTGAAGGCCGCCATCGGCCGTGTCGTCACCCCGGGTGACGCCCCGGCTGAGCCCGAGGCCGACGAGGCCAAGGACGCGGACAAGGACGACAAAGACGACACCTCGCACGACGAGACCGGGGCCACCGTGGAGCGCAACGGCGACCAGGGCTCGAACTCGAAGCAGTCCTGACTAGGCTCTGCGACAAACTCCTATCTGAAAGAACTGACGACCAGTGGCCCGACCGACCAGCCGCCACAGCAAGCCGGGGCGAACGCTCCTGGTGCTTCTGGCGCTCATCCTCGCCCTGGGCGGGACGATGTTCCTGCAGAAGGCGTTCACGCCCAAGCTGGGGCTCGACCTCGCCGGCGGTACGACGGTGACCCTCTCGCCCGTGCTCCAGAACGGCGCCTCGCCGCCCGAGGAGATCCTCGACCGCGCGGTGAGCATCATCCGTGATCGGGTCAACGGCACCGGCATCTCCGACGCGGAGGTCGCCAAGTCCGGCGACAACATCATCATCTCCGTACCTGGCGCCGGTCAGGAGGAGGTCATCAAGCTGGTCGGCACCACTGCGGAGCTCCGCTTCCGTCAGGTGCTCGCGGGGCAGGCCACGCAGGCTCCGCAGCAGCTCACCACCGAGGCGCCCAAGCCGAGCACGTCGCCGTCGCAGTCGGGCCAGCCGAAGCCGTCCACGTCCCAGTCCGCCGGAGCTCCGCAGCCCAGCGCCTCGCCCACCGGTAAGGCGCTGTCGTCCGCGCTGACCGCGCCGACGCCGACCCCGTCGGCCACCGAGCAGAAGCAGCAGACGGACCAGCCGAAGAAGCAGACGGACCAGCAGAAGCCGGCCAAGGACGGAAGCAAGGGCCAGAAGGCGACGCCGACGCCCACCGCGCAGCCGTCGCAGCCCGCCGCGGACCCGAACGCCGGCATCAACCCCGACGGCATCGACCCCGCCGTGCTGGAGCAGTTCAAGAAGCTCAACTGCGCCGACCCGAAGCAGCGCGGCCAGGGCGTCCAGGACGATCCGAACAAGCAGATCGCCGCCTGCGAGACCGACGGCAGCGTCAAGTACGTGCTCGATGTGGCCAAGGTCGTCGGCACC
Source organism: Nonomuraea sp. NPDC000554 (assembly GCF_040300065.1). Classification (NCBI taxonomy): domain Bacteria; kingdom Bacillati; phylum Actinomycetota; class Actinomycetes; order Streptosporangiales; family Streptosporangiaceae; genus Nonomuraea; species Nonomuraea sp. NPDC000554. The sequence continues at coordinate 88,292 of NZ_JBEPDC010000027.1, forward strand.
GACATCGACACGGCCTCCGCGGGCGTGCGCCAGGGCAGCACCGAGTGGCTCGTCCAGCTCGACTTCAAGAGCAAGGGCGCCACCGAGTGGAGCAAGCTCACCGCGGCCGCCTACAACTCCCAGGAGCCGCGCAACAAGGTCGCGGTCGTCCTCGACGGCGTCGTGATCACCGCCCCGAACATCATCGGCCCGATCCCCGGCGGCCGCGCCGAGATCACCGGCGGATTCACCCAGCAGAGCGCCAACGAGCTGGCCGACCAGCTCAAGTACGGCGCGCTGCCGCTGAAGTTCAAGCGCAGCTCCGTCGAGACGGTCTCCTCGACCCTCGGCCAGGACCAGCTCAGGGGCGGCCTGATCGCCGGCGTCATCGGCCTGGCCCTGGTGGTCGTCTACTCGCTGCTGTACTACCGCGGTCTGGGCATCGTGGCCGTGCTGAGCCTGGTGGTGGCCTCCATCCTCACCTACACGGCGGTGGTCGTCCTCGGCCACAACGCCAACTTCAGGCTGTCGCTGCCGCACATCATCGGCCTGGTGGTCTCGATCGGCATCACCGCCGACTCCTTCATCGTCTACTTCGAACGCATACGCGACGAGATGAAGGAAGGGCGGCGGTCGCTCCGCGCGGCCGTCGAGGTGGCCTGGGTCCGTGCCCGGCGCACGATCCTGATCGCCGACGCCGTCATGTTCATCGCCGCGATCGTGCTCTACGTGCTCGCCGTCGGCGGTGTGGCCGGGTTCGCCTTCGCGATGGGCCTGACGACCCTGATCGACGTCGTGGTGGTGTTCCTGTTCACGAAGCCGTTCATCGCGCTGCTGGCGAGGGTGAAGTTCTTCGCCAAGGGGCACCCGCTGTCCGGCCTCGACGCCGAACGCATGAGCGCCGACTCGGCAGCCGCCGGCGGCCGCACGACCACCCCGCAGGAGGCCTGAGATGGGATTGGCGCGTCGCCTCTACCGCGGCGAGATCAACGTTGACTTCGTCGGCAAGTGGAGGCTCTGGTACAGCCTTTCCGGCCTGCTGCTGATCGTGTCGTTGGCCGGTCTGCTGATCAACGGGCTCAACCTGGGCGTCGAGTTCAAGGGCGGCTCGGTCTTCTCGTTCAAGGCCCCGTCGGCCACGGTCGAGCAGATCCGCACCGACTTCCTCGACCAGGGCGTGCACCAGCCGATCGTGCAGAGCGCGGGCAGCCGCTGGCGGGTCACCACCGAGACCCTCTCCGAGGCCGACGTCACCAAGGTGCAGAACTCCGTCGCCAAGGAATACGGCGTGCCGGCGACCCAGGTCGACATCCAGTCGATCGGCGCGTCCTGGGGCGGTGAGGTGTCCAAGAAGGCCTGGATCGGTCTGGGCGTCTTCATGCTCGCGATCATCCTGTACCTGTCGATGGCGTTCGAGCCGAAGATGGCGCTGGCCGCCATCGTCGCCCTCTTCCACGACCTCATCATCACCGCGGGCATCTACGCCTGGTCGGGCTTCGAGGTCACCCCGGCCACGCTGCTGGGCTTCCTGACCATCCTGGGTTACTCGCTCTACGACGCGGTCGTGGTGTTCGACATGATCAAGGAGGTCACGGCCAAGCTCGGCACGACGTCCAAGCAGACGTACTCGATGGCGGCCAACAACGCGCTGAACCACACGCTGATCAGGTCGCTGAACACCTCGCTCGTCGCGATCCTGCCGGTGGCGGCGATCCTGTTCATCGGCACCACGCTGCTGGGCGCGGGCACCCTGAAGGACCTGTCGCTGGCGCTGTTCGTCGGCATGATCGTCGGCACCTACTCGTCGCTGTGCGTGGCCACGCCGCTGCTGGTGACGCTCAAGGAGCGCGAGCCGAAGTACCAGGCGATCGCCCGCAGGCTCCAGGCCACGACCGGTAAGGGCTCCAAGAGCGCCGCGGTGGCCAAGGGCTGACGCGTCTCAGGCGCGACCGACGCCTCCGTCCCTGCCGGGGCGGAGGCGTCGTGCTGCCGGGCGCAGGGAGTGCACGCGATGGGCCATGATGGACCCCGCGTTGATTGCTGAAGGAGTGCGGTGATGACTGAGTTGAGCGCGATGATCCTGGAACACATCCGGGACGTTCCCGACTACCCCCAGCCGGGAGTGTTGTTCAAGGACATCACCCCGTTGCTGGGCGACACCCGCGCGTTCGCGGCCGTCGTCGACGAGTTGGCCGGGCTGTTCGAGGTTGACAAGATCGTCGGGATCGAGGCGCGCGGCTTCATCCTGGCCGCGCCCGTGGCGTACCAGGCGGGAGCGGGATTTGTCCCGGTACGGAAGAAGGGCAAACTGCCGGCCGAAACCCTTGAAGAGTCCTACGATCTGGAATACGGCTCCGCGACGATCGAGGTGCACCGCGACGCGTTCGCGCCCGGCGAGCGCGTCCTCATCGTCGACGACGTGCTGGCCACGGGTGGCACCGCCGAGGCGACCGTGGAGCTGTTGCGGCGGGCCGGAGCCCAGGTGGTCGGCGTCGCCGTGCTGATGGAGCTGGCCTTCCTCAAGGGGCGCGAACGCCTCCAGGGGGTCGACACCCGCTCCCTGGTGATCGTCTGAGCCGGTCCCGCGGAACTCCGGGTTTGCTGCCTGGATACACTGGAGGGCCTGGACTCGAACGTAAGGAGTCTGTGTGCCCCGTGATGTGGTAGCGCCCGACGTAACCGAGGCAGGCAATGCCGAGCCTGCCTCCGGTGCGCCCGCGGTGCGTCGACGGCGCTTTGGGGGTGGGGCCATGAACCCGGTGCTCGAGCCATTGTTCAGGACCGTCCGCGCCACTCATCCCAAGGCCGACCTGCGCCTCGTCGAGCGTGCCTACGACGTCGCCGCCTACCACCACCGCGACCAGAAGCGGAAGAGCGGCGACCCGTACATCACCCACCCGCTGGCCGTGGCGACGATCCTGGCCGAGCTCGGCACCGACGACGAGACCCTGTGCGCGGCACTGCTGCACGACACGGTCGAGGACACCGCCTACGGCCTGGAGGAGCTGCGCTCCGACTTCGGCGACACGATCGGGTCGCTGGTCGACGGCGTCACCAAGCTCGACAAGGTGAAGTTCGGCGACGCCGCGCAGGCCGAGACCGTCCGCAAGATGGTCGTCGCCATGTCGCGCGACATCCGCGTCCTGATCATCAAGCTGGCCGACCGGCTGCACAACATGCGCACCATGCGTTACCTGCCCGAGCACAAACGGCACCAGAAGTCGCGCGAGACGCTGGAGATCTTCGCGCCGCTGGCGCACCGGCTGGGCATGAACACGATCAAGTGGGAGCTGGAAGACCTCGCCTTCGCCATGCTCTACCCCAAGCGCTACGACGAGATCGCGCGCATGGTGTCGGAGCGGGCCCCGCGCCGCGACCTGTTCCTGCAGGAGGTCATCGAGAAGGTCTCCGGCGACCTGCGCGAGGCGCGGATCCGCGCGGTGGTCAAGGGCCGGCCGAAGCACTACTACTCGGTCTACCAGAAGATGATCGCCCGCGACGTCGCCTTCGACGACATCTACGACCTGGTGGGCATCCGGGTCCTGGTCGACAGCGTCCGCGACTGCTACGCCGCCCTGGGCACGATCCACGCGCGGTGGAACCCGGTGCCGGGCAGGTTCAAGGACTACATCGCGATGCCCAAGTTCAACATGTACCAGTCGCTGCACACCACGGTGATAGGTCCCGAGGGCAAGCCGGTCGAGCTGCAGATCCGCACGCACGCGATGCACCACCGGGCCGAGTACGGCGTGGCCGCGCACTGGAAGTACAAGGAGGAGGTCGGCGCCCCCAGCGTGGCCGGCAAGGTCAAGCCGGGCAGCGACATGGCCTGGCTGCGCCAGCTGCTCGACTGGCAGAAGGAGACCTCCGACCCGGGCGAGTTCCTCGAGTCCCTCCGCTTCGACCTGTCGGTCTCCGAGGTGTACGTGTTCACGCCGCGCGGCCAGGTGGTCGCGCTGCCCGAGGGGGCGACCCCGGTCGACTTCGCGTACGCCGTGCACACCGAGGTCGGTCACCGCTGTATCGGCGCGCGGGTCAACGGCAGGCTGGTGCCGCTGGAGTCGCGGCTGGGCAACGGCGACACGGTGGAGATCTTCACGTCCAAGTCGCCCGACGCGGGCCCGTCGCGCGACTGGCTGAAGTTCGTCAAGTCCGGGCGCGCCCGCAACAAGATCCGCCAGTGGTTCTCCAAGGAGCGCCGCGAGACGGCGATCGAGGCGGGCAAGGAGGCCATCGGCAGGGCGATGCGCAAGCAGGGCCTGCCGTTGCAGCGGCTGATGTCCGGCGAGGCGCTGCTGGCGCTCGCCCGCGACCTGCGCTACCCCGACGTGTCGGCGCTGTACGCGGCCGTCGGAGAGAGCCACATCGCCGCCCAGTCGGTCGTGCAGAAGCTGGTGGCGTCCATCGGGGGCGTCGACAGCGCGGAGGAGGACATCGCCGAGACGTCGCTGCCGACGCGGCTGCGCGGCCGTCCCAGGGGCGGCGGCGCCGGCGTGGTGGTGGCGGGCGACGCCGATGTGTGGGTGCGCCTGTCGAAGTGCTGCACGCCGGTTCCGGGCGACGAGATCGTCGGATTCGTCACGCGCGGGCACGGCGTGTCGGTGCACCGGGCCGACTGCACCAACGTCCAGCAGCTCAAGGAGCAGCCCGACCGGCTGGTCGAGGTGAGCTGGTCGCCCGGCGACGACAGCGTGTTCCTGGTGGCGATCCAGGTCGAGGCGCTCGACCGGCCGAGGCTGCTCTCCGACGTCACCCGCACGCTCTCCGACCAGCACGTGAACATCCTGAGCGCGTCCGTCACGACCTCGCGCGACCGGGTGGCGATCAGCAAGTTCACCTTCGAGATGGGCGACCCGAAGCATCTCGGTCACGTGCTGAAGGCCGTGCGCAGCATCCAGGGCGTGTTCGACGTGTACCGCGTCAGCGGCGCGGGCGGCTGAGCCGCGCCCTCACCCGAGGTGGGGCCACTTCAGGTCCGGCAGGTTGACCACGATCGTGTCCTGGGTGCTGCGGGCGATCACCACCACCGCCTCCTGCGACGGGTCGGGGTTCTCCTCGCGGTGAGGCACGTACGGCGGCACGTAGACGTAGTCGCCCGGCGCGGTCTCCAGCCGGGTCTCGGTTCCGTCGTCAGGGTCCAGGAAGACGAACGATGGGGTGCCGCTGACCACGTAGATCGCCGTTTCCGACGCGCCGTGGTGGTGGTCGGCCGATCGGGTGGCCGGGGCCACGTGGGTCTGGCCCATCCACAGGCGGCTCGACCCGGCCGTGGCCCCGCTGACAGCCGCCAGGCGCCGCATGCCCGAGCTCTGGGCCGTCTCGGCGCTGAGCCCGCCCGGGGTGAGGTGGGTGAGGCGCAGGTGGAACGGGTCGCCTTCGGCGCGGTAGCCCTCCCACAGGCGGCCTCCCGCCCGGTCCAGCACGCTGACGGCCACCGCCGCGAGCCGCACCGGGTCCTCGGCGGCCGCGAGCAGGTCGGCGGCCAGCGCGGGGTCGTGCGCGCGCAGCTCGCGCAGCAGCCACTTGCCGCCGCCGTGCCAGTGGCCGGCGGCGGTCAGCGCCAGCCTGGCTGTGTCCTGGACGAGTTCCCAGCGGATGAACGCCTGCTCGCCGGGGTCGGTCGCACCCGACAGGTCGTCCAGGAGGTCCGTGAGGGCGTAGCGGGCCCGCTCCAGGTCTCCGGTGGCGGGGAGCGGCGGACCGGCCTCCAGACGGGCACGCAGGGCCTCCTGGAGGGTGGTGGCCGTGCCACCGGTGCGGTCTGCCAGGACGACGCCGTCGGCACACATCCTGGGGAGGGAGGGGCGGCCCCGCGCGAAGTCGGCGTCCAGGCGCGCTGACAGGCTGATCGGGTTGTTCACGAACAGCTCGACGGGCCAGCCGCGCCACCGCAGCGACTCGCGGTAGGAGGTGACCGGGCCGTCGAGCACGACGACCACGTCCAGGTCGGAGGTCGCGGTGCGCCGGTCGGTCAACGCGCTGCCGCCCAGGAAGGCGTACAACGCGTCCGGAAACAGCTCGTCGACCAGGGCACGCGCGTCGGTCACCGGATCCATGCCGTCACTTTAGACGCGCGACCGGGCCACGGCGCCATGTCCGTAACGGTCAATACTCGGGATGGCGGACGCAAAAACCGGGGAAATTCGCGGACCCGGGCTGTCGGTTGTCCGCAGGCGACCCCCTTCGCCCGCGGAGACCCACGAGAGGTCAGCTGAACTCGGCGAGCGTCCGCTCGGCCTCCTCCAGCCAGGAGCGGCGGGCCGTGATGGCCTCCTCGGCCTCCTTGACGTCCTTGGCCCGGCCGGCCGCCTGAGCCTTCGCCAGGCGCTTCTCCAGCTGCTCGATCGAGGTGCGCAGCTGGTCGACCGTGCTCTGCGCGCGGGCCCTGGCCTCCGGGTTGGACCGCTTCCACTCGGCGTCCTCGGCCTTGCGCACGGCGTCGTCGACCTTGCGCAGCCCGCCCTCGAGCCGGTCGCGCTGCTCGCGCGGCACCGGGCCGGCGGCCTCCCACCGCTCCAGGATGGAGCGGAGCGCGGACCTGGCGGTGCGGACGTCCGTGACCGGCAGGATCTTCTCGGCCTCGGCCAGCAGCTCCTCCTTGGCCACCGCGTTGGCCGCCAGCGAGGCGTCGCGCTCGGCGAAGACCGCGGACCTGGCCTGGAAGAACTCGTCCTGGGCGGCCTTGAAACGCGCCCACAGCTCGTCCTCGGCCTCGCGCGAGGCCCTGCCGGCGTGCTTCCAGCGCTGCATCAGCTCGCGGTAGACGGCCGCCGTCTCGCCCCAGTCGGTCGAGCCGGCGATCGCCTCGGCCTCGGCCACGATGGCCTCCTTGGCCGCGCGGATGACCTCGCGCTGCTCGTCCAGGCCCGCGAAGTACTGCTTGCGGCGCTTGGCGAAGGCGGTGCGGGCGGCCGACAGCCGCTTCCACAGCGCGGCCTCGGTGACCCGGTCGATGCGGTCGGCCGCCTTCCACTCCTCGACGAGCTGGCGCAGGCGCTCGCCGCCGGACTTCCAATGAGTGGTCTCGTCGGCGATGCGCTCGGCCTCGCCGACGATGCGCTCCTTGACCGCCCTGGCCTCCACACGCGCGTGCTCGCGGGCGGCCTTGACCTCCTCGCGGCGGTGGACGACCAGTTCCGACAGGGCGTCGAGCCTGGTCGTCAGGGCCGCCAGGTCGCCGATCGCGTGCGCGTCGGCCACCGCCTCGCGCAGCTTGGCGATGCCGGCCTCGGCCTGCGCCGGGGCCAGGTCGGTGCCCTTGACCCGCTGCTCCAGCAGTTGCACCTGGCCGGCGAGCTCGTCGTACTTGCGATGGAAGTACGCCAGAGCTTCCTCGGGTTCACCTGCCTGCCAGGACCCGACGGCCCGTTCTCCCTCGGCCGTTGTCACGTAGACGGTGCCGTCGTCGTCTACCCGGCCCCACGGGTCGGTGCTCACCGTGTCCTCCCGCACTTTCCATCAGACCCTTCGGGACACCTATGTCCCTAGTTTGTATTACGTCAGCTCTTGCCAGAGATTGTCACGTGTTTGATTTCGACGGTTTCCTTCGGCGCACCCGTGCCGTCCGGGCCGGGGGTGATGACGCCTGCTTTGTTTACCTTGTCAAGGATGTCCAGCCCCTTCGTGATCGTACCGACAGGGGTGTACTGGGCGGGAAGCCCCGTGTCGCCGTACACCAGGAAGAACTGGCTTCCGGTGCTGCCGGGCGCGGAGGTCTTGGCCATCGCCATCACGCCGCGCTTGTACGTGGCGCCCTGGAGGTTCTCCTCGGCCATCACGTAGCCGGGGCCGCCCTGGCCGTCGGTCTGGCTCTTGCCGTCGGCCTTGGCCGTCGGGTCGCCGCACTGGAGCATCGGGAACTGGTCGCTGCCCAGCCGGTGGCACTTGCTGCCGTCGTAGTACTTCTTCTTGGCCAGGAACTCCAGCGAGTTGACCGTGCACGGCGCCTTGGCGTTGTTCAGCTCGACCACGATGTCGCCCTGGCTCGTGGCGAACGTGAGCGTCTTGGTGGCCGGCTTGACGCTGACCTTGGCCGGGGGCTTGCCCACGTCCTTGACCACACCGCCCGCCGTGTCGGCCGCGTAGTCGCAGGTGCTGGTCTTCGCGTCGAAGCCCTTGGGCGCCGCGGCCGGTGTGGCCGAGGCGGACTCGGACGTGGAGGCCGACGGCTGCGGCGAGGCCGCCGCGTCGGTCGGTGTGTCGCCCCCGTTCAGCAGCGCGACCGCGCCCACGATGCCGCCCACCACGACCACCACGCCCACGGTGGAGCCGATGATCGCCGTGCGCTTGGCCTTCTGCTCGCGCTCGATCCGGCGTGCCATCTGCCGTTCGTGGTGCTCGCGTGCGAGCTGCTTCTGCCGGTCCTTCCCCGTGGCCACCGCTTTGCCTCCCATAGTCAATCAACTGAGGTGGGCGAATCGTATCGGCCAACGGGTAATGATTCGCAGCCCGGCGACCCGCACCGGTACCCTTCGGTTACATTCCCATTGGCTTTTTGACGAGATCAGCTGAGGCAGATGCTCATCGCAGGCTTCCCCGCAGGGGCGTTCCAGACCAATTGTTACGCCGTCGCGCCCGCGTCGGGCGAGGAGTGCGTGATCGTCGACCCAGGTCAGGACGCTTTCGACGGTGTCGAGGAGATGCTGCGCGAGCACCGGTTGAAGCCGGTCGCCGTCCTGCTGACGCACGGCCACCTCGACCACGTCTGGTCGGTGGCCCCGGTCTGCGGCGCGCGTGACGTGCCGGCCTGGATCCATCCCGACGACCGCCACCTGCTGACCGACCCGGCCGCGGGCTGGTCCGCCACCAGCTCGGAGCTGTTCGGCGGCCTCACGCTGAGCGAGCCCGACGACGTCAGAGAACTGTCCGACGGCGCCGTGCTCGAGCTCGCGGGCCTGCGGTTCGTGGTCGACCACACCCCCGGCCATACCAGGGGGTCGGTGAGCTTCCGGCTGCCCGCTGACGAGATCATGTTCGCGGGCGACCTGCTGTTCGCCGGCTCCATAGGCCGCACCGACCTGCCGGGCGGCGACTACCTGACGATCCTGCGCAGCCTGGCCGAAAAGTGCCTGCCGCTGCCTGACGATACGGTCGTCCTGCCGGGCCACGGACCAAAGACCACGATCGGCCACGAGCGCGCCACGAACCCCTATCTCAAGGAGGCCGCGCCGCACGCCGGTCCCACACGAGGGATCTGATGAGCTTCCAAGCACCCAAGGGCACCTTCGACTGGCTGCCGCCCCGCTCCGAGCAGGTCCTCGCCGTACGCGAGGCCCTGGTCGCCCCGGTACGGCGGGCGGGCTACGGCTACGTCGAGACACCCGTCTTCGAGGACACCCAGCTGTTCGCCAGGGGAGTGGGCGAGTCCACCGACATCGTCTCCAAGGAGATGTACACCTTCCCCGACAAGGCGGGCCGCTCGCTGACGCTGCGGCCGGAGGGAACCGCGTCGGTGGTGCGCGCCGTCCTGCAGCACGGCCTGCACAACGGACAGCTGCCGGTCAAGCTGTGGTACTCCGGCAGCCAGTTCCGCTACGAGCGCGCCCAGAGGGGGCGCTACCGCCACTTCTGGCAGGTCGGAGCCGAGGCGCTCGGCTCCGAGGATCCGGCGCTCGACACCGAGCTGATCATGCTCGCCGCCGAGGGCTTCGCCGGGCTCGGGCTGAAGAACGTCACGCTGCTGCTGAACTCGCTCGGCGACCGTACCTGCCGTCCCGCCTACCGGGCCGCGCTGCAGGAGTTCCTGCGCGGGCTCGACATCGACGCCGACACCAGGGCACGCATCGAGATCAACCCGCTGCGGGTGCTCGACGACAATCGGCCCGAGGTGCAGGCGCAGCTCACCGGCGCGCCCCTGGTCGTCGACCACCTCTGCGCGGCCTGCAAGGCCTACCACGAGGAGGTCCGCGCGCTGCTCACGGCCGTGGGCGTCGCCTTCGAGGACGACCCCCGGCTGGTGCGCGGGCTCGACTACTACACGCGCACCACGTTCGAGTTCGTGCACGGCGGCCTCGGCTCGCAGTCGGCCGTCGGCGGCGGCGGCCGCTACGACGGGCTGAGCGAGATGCTGGGCGGCCCGCCGCTGCCCAGCGTCGGCTGGGCGCTCGGCGTCGACCGCACCTTCCTGGCCATGGAGGCCGAGGGGCTGCTGGGCGAGAGCGCGCCGCGCCGCGTCGAGGTGTACGGTGTCCCGCTGGGTGACGACGCCCGCCGCCGGATGTTCCTGCTCACCACCGAGCTGCGCCAGGCGGGCATCAGTGCTGACATGGCCTATGGGGGCAAGGGGCTCAAGGGCGCGATGAAGGGCGCCGACCGCTCCGGCGCCCGGTACGCGCTGATCCTGGGCGAGCGTGACCTGGCGGCGCAGGCCGTCCAGCTGAAAGACCTGACCACCGCTGAGCAGACCGAGGTGCCGCTGGCCCAGGTCGTCGACGTCTTGAAGGGGAAAGTGCAGTGATCCGCACGCATACGGCAGGGTCGCTCCGCGAGGAGCACGCCGGCCAGCAGGTGACGCTCGCAGGATGGGTGGCCAGACGCCGTGATCACGGTGGTGTGGTCTTCATCGACCTGCGCGACGCCTCGGGCTCGGCGCAGGTGGTCTTCCGCGAGGAGGACCACGCCCACGACCTGCGCGCCGAGTACTGCGTCAAGATCGTCGGCGAGGTCAGGGTCAGGCCCGAGGGCAACGCCAACCCCGAGCTGCCGACCGGCGCGATCGAGGTCGTGGCCGAGCGGGTCGAGGTGCTCAGCGAGTCGGCGCCGCTGCCGTTCCCGATCGAGGGCAACGTCGGCGTCTCCGAGGAGGCCCGGCTCAAGTACCGCTACCTCGACATCCGCCGCCAGCAGGTGGCCGCCGCGATGCGCACCCGCTCGAAGGCCACCTACCTGGCCAACGACGTGATGCACGACCTCGGCTTCGTCTACGTCGAGACCCCGACGCTGACCCGCTCCACGCCCGAGGGCGCCCGCGACTTCCTGGTTCCGGTCCGCCTCCAGCCGGGCAACTGGTACGCGCTGCCGCAGTCGCCGCAGCTGTTCAAGCAGCTGCTCCAGGTGGCCGGGCTGGAGCGCTACTACCAGCTCGCCAAGTGCTACCGCGACGAGGACCTCCGCGCCGACCGGCAGCCCGAGTTCACCCAGATCGACATCGAGATGTCCTTCGTCGACCAGGAGGACGTCATCGCGGTCGGCGAGAAGCTGATCGGGCGGCTGTGGAAGGAGATCCTCGGCTACGAGATCCCCATGCCGCTGCCGCGCATGACGTACGCCGACGCGATGGCCCGCTACGGCTCCGACAAGCCCGACCTGCGCTTCGGCCAGGAGCTCGTCGACATGACCGGCTACTTCGCCAACACCACCTTCCGCGTCTTCCAGGCCGAGTACGTGGGCGCGGTCGTCATGCCCGAGGGCGCCAAGCAGACCCGCAAGGAGCTCGACGCCTGGCAGGAGTGGGCGCGCTCACGCGGCGCCAAGGGGCTGGCCTACGTGCTGGTCCAGGACGACGGCACGCTCGGCGGCCCGGTCGCCAAGAACCTGTCGGAGGAGGAGCTCGATGGCCTGGCCGTCGCCGTCCAGGCCAAGCCGGGCGACGCGATCTTCTTCGCCGCCGGGGCCCGCAACGCCTCGCGCGACCTGCTCGGCGCGGCCCGGCTGGAGATCGGCCGCCGCTGCGGGCTCATCGACGAGTCGCAGTGGTCGTTCCTGTGGGTCGTCGACGCGCCCATGTTCGAGGAGGACGGCGAGGGCGGCTGGACGGCCGTCCACCACCCGTTCACCGGCCCCAAGCCGGAGTGGGCCGACACCTTCCAGGACCACCCGGCCGAGGCCCTCGCCTACGCCTACGACATGGTCTGCAACGGCATGGAGATCGGCGGCGGCTCGATCCGTATCCACCGGGCCGAGATGCAGCAGCGGGTCTTCGAGGTGCTCGGCATCTCCAAGCCGGAGGCCGAGAGCAAGTTCGGCTTCCTGCTGGAGGCATTCAAGTACGGCCCGCCTCCGCACGGCGGCATCGCCTACGGCTGGGACCGGATCTGCATGCTGCTGTCCAAGGGCGAGTCGATCCGCGACGTGATCGCCTTCCCGAAGACCGCCTCCGGCTTCGACCCGCTCACCGGCGCGCCCACGCCCATCACGGCGGAGCAGCGCAAGGAGGCGGGCGTCGACGCCCAGCCCAAGAACGAGGGCTGACCCGGGCATGACGAGGGGCAGGCGCCCGTACGACGCCTGCCCCTCGTCGCGTCTAGCTGACCGTGACCTTCTTGATGATGACCGGGTTCTTCGGAGCGGTCGAGCCGCCGTCGCCCGTGATGTCCTGGTCGCTGACGATGACGCCGTCCTTGGCGACCTGCTCGATGATGTCCAGACCGGAGCGGACCATGCCGAGCACCGACAGCTGCGGGTCGAGCTGCGCGTTCTCGTCCGACAGCGAGATGCCGAACTGGCTGCTGTTCTGGCCTGACGCCTCCGCCGGCTGGGTCAGGAACACGACGCCCTTGCTGTAGGGGATGCCGACGTTCTCGTCAGGGAAGACGTAGCCCGCGTTGCCCTGGCCGTCGGTCGGGTTCTTGCCGTCGGCCTTGGCCTTCGGGTCGCCGCACTGCAGCAGGAACAGGCCCGACGTCTCGGGGGTCGCCAGCCGGTGGCACTTGGTGTTGTTGTAGAAGCCCTTCTTGGCCAGGAAGGCCATCGAGTTGACCGAGCAGGGGGTGGCCGCCGGGTCGACGTCGATGACGATGTCGCCGTGGTTGGTGCTCACGGTCATCGTCTTCAGCTTCATGTTGGGCTTCTTGCCGGGCATGCCGACGTACTTGAACGGGACGCCGGAATCGTCCCTCTTGTAGGTGCAGGTCACCGGGCCCGTCTTCTTCTTCGGGGCCGCGGTCGTCGGAGTCGGCACGGCGGGAGTGCTGGCACTGGCCGAGGGCGTGCTCTCGGCCGCCACCTTCTTGCCGGTGTCCTTGTTGACCAGGGTGGTCACCGCGAAGATGCCGCCCGCCACCACGACCACGGCCACGCCCGCGCCGATGAAGGTGTTCCGCCTGGCCTTCGCGGCCTGCTCGGCCGCGCGCTGCGCCTGCCGCTCCTTGTGCTCCCGCGCCAGCTCGCTCTGGCGGTCGTCGCCGCTCACCGGTATGTCCTCCAACTTTGCCTACACATGACCAAACAACTCCGCGAATGCTACCGGCCCTTGAATGTGCTGGACGTAAGTGACGAAAACCGCTCAGTGGGATCAGACGGGGCGCGAACCGTATCGTGCTGGGATTCGTAGTTGAAATGAGAACAACTAGGGAGCCCTGACATGTTCGACGAAGTCCTCGGCCTGCCGGCACATCCGCTGATCATCCACTTCGCCGTGGTCCTGACCCCGCTGCTGGTCGCCGTCGCCCTGGCCTACACGCTGATGCCCCGCCGGCGACAGTTCCTCGCGTGGGCGGTCGTCCTGCTCTCCCTGGCGGCGCCCGTGGCGGTCTTCGCGGCCAAGGAGAGCGGCGAAAGCCTCAAGGCGACCCGTTTCGGCTCCGTGGACGCGGCCATCGGGACGCGCATCTCCATCCACCAGAGCTTCGCCAACCCGCTGCTGTTGTCGACGCTCGGCCTGGCCGTCGCGACGCTGCTGCTGGTCTACGCCACCAGCCCGAGCCGCAACTCGATCGGGTCCGACAGGTTCGGCCGCCCGGTCACGCAGGCCCTGTCGGCTGTCACGGTGCTGCTCGCCCTGGTGGCCGGCTACTACGTCTTCCGCGCCGGTGACTCGGGAGCCAGAGCCGTGTGGGGCGTGTAATCTCGCGTTGTGGATAGCCTGTTCGATTCGGCGGCTGAGGAGGCCACCCCGCAACCCCTCGCGGTGCGGATGCGCCCGCGCACCCTCGACGAGGTCATCGGCCAGCGTCACCTGCTCGGCCCCGGCACGCCGCTGCGCCGGCTCGTCGAGAGCGAGGCGCCGATGTCGCTCTTCCTGTGGGGCCCTCCCGGCACCGGCAAGACCACGCTGGCCTACGTCGTCTCGAACGTCACCAAGCGCCGCTTCGTCGAGATCTCGGCCGTCTCGGCCGGCGTGAAGGACGTCCGCGCCGCCATCGACAGCGCCCGGCGCGAGCTGGGCATGACAGGCCGCCAGACCGTGCTGTTCGTCGACGAGGTCCACCGCTTCAACAAGGCCCAGCAGGACGCGCTGCTGCCCGCCGTGGAGAACCGCTGGGTCACCTTCATCGGCGCCACCACCGAGAACCCGTTCTTCTCCGTCATCTCCCCGCTGCTGTCGCGCTCGCTGCTGCTCACGCTGGAGTCGCTGACCGACGACGACGTCCGCGCCGTCCTGGAACGCGCGGTGGCCGACGAGCGCGGCCTGGGCGGACGCGCCACGCTCGCCCCCGAGGCCCTCGACCATCTCGTCCGGCTCGCCGGCGGCGACGCCCGGCGCTCCCTGACCTACCTGGAAGCCGCCGCCCTGCTGGCCGACGACATCACCGTCGAGGTGGTGGAGAAGGCCGTCGACAAGGCGGCCGTCCGCTACGACCGGCAGGGCGACCAGCACTACGACGTCATCAGCGCGTTCATCAAGTCGATGCGCGGCTCCGACGCCGACGCCGCCCTCCACTACCTCGCCCGCATGATCGAAGCAGGCGAGGACCCACGCTTCATCGCCCGGCGCATCGTCATCTTCGCCTCAGAAGACGTCGGCATGGCCGACCCGACCTGCCTGCAGACCGCGGTCGCCGCCGCCCAGGCCGTCCAGCTCATCGGCCTGCCCGAGGGGCAGATCAACCTGGCGCACGCCGTCATCCACTGCGCCCTCGCGCCCAAGTCCAACGCCGTCGTCAAGGCGATCGGGGCCGCGATCGGCGACGTCCGGCGCGGCCTCATCGGCCAGGTCCCCGGCCACCTGCGCGACGCGCACTACCCGGGCGCCGCCAAGCTCGGCCACGGCGACGGCTACAAGTACCCGCACGACTTCGACCACGGCCTGGTCCGCCAGGACTACGCGCCCGAGCAGGTGCGCGAGCGCCGCTACTACGAGCCCACCAAGCACGGCGCCGAGGCGCCCATCGCCGACCGCTGGGCCAGGATCCGCGACTTCCTGCGAGGCTCCTGACCCACGGCGCTCCGCGCCGGCCCGCGTTCCCACGGGCCGCGCGGCTGGTCGCGTCCGAGATCAGGGCCGTTCGCGGGCTGCCGCGCCGGAGTGGGATCCTGATCAAGGACGGCGTCCTCAGCAATGTTGTCGCCCGAACGCGATAGGGTTCTTGCCGTTCCGGCCCAGCGTACGAGGGAGATGAGCGGATGCTTACCGCTGGAGAGGTCGCCGGGCTGATCGCCGCCACGGGCTGGGTGGTCCTGGTCTGCGTGCTCGCCATGGTGCTCGTCAAGCTCGCCAGGCTGCTCACCGAGACCACCAAGGCGGTCTCCGACCTGAGCGAGCGCGTGGCGCCGCTGCTCGACGACGTGAGCGTCACCGTCAACGAGACCAACAGGCAGTTGGTCGCCGTCGAAGCCATCGCCAGAGACGTCAAGCAGGTCAGCGGGCACGCCGCCAAGCTGAGCGCGGTGGCCGAGACCATCTTCACCGGGCCGCTGATCAAGGTGTCGTCGTTGAGCTACGGCATCCGCCGGGCCATCGAGGCGCGCAGGCCGCGCAGGGCGGGGCAACGGCGATGATCAGACGGCTGTTCTACCTGTCGCTCGGCGCGCTCATCACGCTGTGGGTGATGCGCAGGCTGCAGGCCCTCCACCCCAACCACGTCGCCCGCCGCACGGCCGCCGGCGCCGTGGGCATGCTCGCGCGGGTGAGAGACTTTACCTCTGAAGCGCTCGGCGAGGCCGCGGAGCGCGAAACCGAGTTGCGAGCGCGCTTCGGTCTCGACAACTCTGACAACAACAACTAGCAACGCAAAGGATGGCCATCATGGAGTCGGCAGAGATCGCCCGCCGCTTCCTGCGCTTCTTCGAGGAGCGTGGGCACAAGGTCGTGCCCTCGGCCAGCCTGATCGCCGAGGACCCAACGCTTCTCCTGGTCAACGCGGGTATGGTGCCGTTCAAGCCGTACTTCCTGGGGCAGCGCAAGCCTCCGGCGAACCGGCTGGCCACCGCCCAGAAGTGCGTACGCACTCCTGACATCGACGAGGTCGGCAAGACCACCCGGCACGCGACCTTCTTCCAGATGCTGGGCAACTTCTCCATCGGCGACTACTTCAAGTCCGAAGTGATCCCGTTCGCCTGGGAGCTGCTGACCAGGTCCGAATCCGAGGGCGGCTTCGGCTTCCCGCCCGAACGCCTCTGGGCGACCGTCTACCTCGACGACGACGAGGCGCTCGACATCTGGCACAACAAGATCGGCTTGCCGCTCGACCGCATCCAGCGCCGCGACCTGGCCGACAACTACTGGCACATGGGCGTGCCGGGCCCCGGCGGCCCCTGCTCGGAGATCTACTACGACCGCGGCCCCGAGTACGGGCGCGACGGCGGTCCCATCGCCGACGAGAACCGCTACCTGGAGGTCTGGAACCTCGTCTTCATGCAGGACCAGCTGGGCGAGGTCCGCAACAAGGTCGACTTCGACATCGCCGGCGAGCTGCCCAGCAAGAACATCGACACCGGCATGGGCCTGGAGCGCATGGCGGCGATCCTGCAGGGCGTCGACAACATCTACGAGATCGACACCACCTACAAGATCCTCGACAAGGCGGCCGAGCTCACCAAGACCCGCTACGGCCGCGACCCGCGCGCCGACGTCAGCCTGCGGGTCATCGCCGACCACGTCCGCACCGGCACCATGCTCGTCGCCGACGGCGTGCTGCCCAGCAACGAGGGCCGCGGCTACGTGCTGCGCCGCATCCTGCGCCGCTCGGTGCGCAACCTGCGCCTGCTCGGCTCCGGCGACGACAGGTACATGCACGACCTGACCGACGTCGCCATCGACGTGATGGGTGAGCAGTACCCCGAGTTGAAGACCGACGCCCCGCAGATCCACGCGGTCATCGACGCCGAGGAGGCGTCCTTCCTCGGCACGCTCCGCACCGGCACCGCCATCTTCGACGTCGCCGTGGAAGAGACCAAGCGCAAGTCGGGCGGCACGCTCTCCGGCGACCAGGCGTTCCAGCTCCACGACACCTACGGCTTCCCGATCGACCTCACCCTCGAGATGGCGGCCGAGCAGGGGCTCAAGGTCGACGAGGAGGGCTTCCGCCGCCTGATGAAGGAGCAGCGGGAGCGGGCCAAGGCCGACGCCGCGGCCAAGAAGACCGGCAACGCCGACATCTCCGTCTTCGGGCAGCTGCTGGAGAAGGCGGGCAAGGTCGAGTTCCTCGGCTACGACCTGACCGAGGCCGACACCACCATCGCCGGCATCCTGGTCGACGGCGTCCCGGTGCCCGCCGCCGGCGCGGGCACCACGGTCGAGCTCGTGCTCGGCCGCACCCCGTTCTACGCCGAGGGCGGCGGCCAGCTCGCCGACCAGGGCGTCATCCGCACCGGCGGCGGCGAGGTCGAGATCCTCGACGTGCAGCAGCCGCTCGCCGGGCTCTTCGTGCACCGCGGGAAGGTCCGCGCCGGCGAGGTCAAGCTCGGCGAAGAGGCGCACGCGGAGATCGACGTCGAGCGCCGCCGCGCGATCTCGCGCAGCCACAGCGCCACCCACCTCGTGCACCGCGGCTTCAAGAACGCGCTGGGCGAGACGGCGGCGCAGGCGGGCTCGGAGAACTCGCCCGGCCGCTTCCGCTTCGACTTCACGGCGTCGGGCGCGGTCCCGGCGAGCGTGCTGCGCGAGGTCGAGGACGAAGTCAACGCCGTGCTGATCAACGACCTCAAGGTCAACGCCTTCTACACGTCCCAGGCCGAGGCCAGGGCGATGGGCGCGCTGGCCATGTTCGGCGAGAAGTACGGCGACGAGGTCCGCGTCGTCGAGATCGGCGAGTACTCCCGCGAGCTGTGCGGCGGTACCCACGTCCACAGCTCCGGCCAGCTCGGCCTGGTCAAGGTGCTCGGCGAGCAGTCGGTCGGCGCGGGTGTGCGCCGGGTCGAGGCGCTCGTCGGCATCGACGCGTTCCGCTTCCTGGCCCGCGAGAGCCTGCTGGTGGCACAGCTCACCGAGCAGCTCAAGGCGCGTCGCGAGGAGCTGCCCGAGCGCGTCGAGGGCATCGTCACCCGCCTGCGCACCGCAGAGAAGGACCTGGAGAAGCTCCGCTCCGCGCAGGTGCTCCAGGTGGCGGGCGATCTGGCCGCCAAGGCCCGTGACGTGCACGGGGTCTCCGTGGTGGCGCACCGCGCGCCTGATGGCACCGGTGCCGATGACCTGCGTAAGCTCGCGCTTGACGTGCGTGGCAGGTTCCCAGCCGACCGGCCGGCGATGATCGTGATCGCCGGCGTCCCCTCCGACCGGCCCGTGGTCGTAGCCGCGGTGAACGAGGCGGGGCGCGACCGGGGGCTCAAGGCTGGGCGACTGGTCGGCGTGGCCGCCAAGGCACTTGGGGGTGGCGGTGGCGGCAAGGACGACGTCGCGCAGGGTGGCGGCACACGGCCGGAGTCGATCGACGACGCGCTGCAGCTGGTCCAGGAGACCATCGCGGGGCAGCTCGGCTGACATGCGGTTCGGTTCACGGATCGGCGTGGACGTCGGCTCCGTACGCGTCGGCGTGGCCCGCAGTGACCCATCGGGGCTGCTGGCCACGCCGGTCGAGACGGTCCGGCGAGGCCGGGGCGACCTCGACCGCATCGCCGCGATCGTCGCGGAGCACGAGGCGATCGAGGTCGTGGTCGGCCTGCCGACCTCACTGTCAGGGCGCGAGGGCCAGGCGGCCGCGCTGGCACGTGCCTTCGCCACGGATCTGGCGGCCCGGCTCGCGCCGACGCCGGTCCGCCTCTTCGACGAGCGGCTGACCACGGTCGCGGCGCAGCAGGGCCTGCGGGCCAGCGGCGTCAAGGCCAAGAAGCAGCGCAACGTCGTCGACCAGGCCGCGGCGGTCGTTCTCCTGCAGGACGCCCTCGACGCGGAAAGAGCCACCGACAGACCACCAGGCAGGCCCGTCGATCCGCCCTCACCGGCGGCCGACGGACCTGCGTCATGAGCGGCACTCCCGACGACGACCTGATCCCGTTCGCTCCGGACCCGCAGCAACCCGCCGAGCAGGGCGATCCCGCTGCGGACGGCGGCGAGTCCGCTTCCGTCCAGGAGGGCCGTTCCGGCGCGGGCGGCCCGCCGGCGACCGCCGAGCCGGGCTCCGGCCCTGAGCTGGGCCGTTCCGGGGCGAGCGGCTCGCCCGCGACGGCAGAGCCGGACTCCGGCCCCGAACCGGGACGTACCGGACCGGACCGCCCGCAGGCGACGGCAGAGCCGGGCTCCGAGGCCACCAGCGGCTCGCCGGCGCCTGACAGCGCACCCGAGACCGGCGACGCCGCCGCGTCCGAGTCTCACCAGGATCGCCAAGGGGCCAAGGAGAGCTCCGAGGACGGGGACGGGCGCGCAGGCTCGGTCCGGAGGGCCGGCTTGTTCGTGGCGGGGATGACCGCCGCCGCCGTCGTGTTCGGCGCTGGAGGATACGCCCTGCTCAAGCCCCTCCTGACGCCCGACGACTTCGAGGGAAGCGGCACCGGCATGGTCATCGTCCGGATCGCGCCCGGCTCCAACGCGGGTGACGTCGGGTCGGCGCTGGCCGATGCCGGAGTGGTGGCCAGCGCGCGGTCGTTCGTGAACGCCACGGAGGAGCGGGCCGTGGCCAACAAGCTGCGTCCCGGGCACTACCGGCTGCGGAAGGGCATGGCCGCGGGCGCCGCGCTCGACATGCTGCTCGCTCCGAGCTCCCGGCTGGTGAAGCGGGTGACGCTGCCCGACGGGATGTGGCTGAGCGAGGCGCTCGCGCGCATCTCCAAGCAGTCGGGGCTGCCGCTGGAGGCGCTGCAGGCGGTCGATCCCGCCCTCGTCGGCCTGCCCCGGTACGCCCATGGCCTGGAGGGCTTCCTGTACCCGGCGACGTACGAGGTGGAGCCGGACGACAAGGCCGTGGACCTGCTCGCGTCCATGGTGGAGCGGTTCGGCGCGGCGGCGCGGAAGCTGCACCTGGAGGAACGTTCCAAAGAGCTGCACCTGACGCCGTTGGAGGCCGTCACCGTGGCCAGCATGGTGCAGGCGGAGGCCGGCCAGGACGACGACTATCCCAAGATCGCTAGAGTGATCTACAACAGGCTCCAGCACGGCATGCCGCTTCAGATCGACAGCACCGTCCTGTACGCCCAGGGCAAGCGGCACCTGAAGGTTTCGGAGCGTGACACCCGGATCGCTTCGCCCTACAACACCTACACTCGCAAGGGGCTGCCGCCGGGACCGATCTCCAACCCTGGAGAGAAGGCGTTGACGGCGGCCTTGCATCCAGCCCAGGGTGATTGGCGCTGGTTTGTCACGACGGATCCGGCGCATAGAATCACCAAATTCACTAACAAAGAGAGCGAGTTCGTGAGATACCGGGAAGAGTTGAACCGAAACCTCGGGACGAAGTAATGCTCGCCGGGACACCCCCCGTCCCGCAGGGGAGCACGAGGCTCCTCATGCGGCGCCCCCGAGCCGGGGCGCTCTTTCTGTCTCCGAGCTCGGCTACCCACAGTGAGCTCCGTCGGTCACCGCGTGGCCGGCGGGTCCCCCAGTTCCACCCGGTGACCACGAACGGTTCGGCACTCCCCCTTGACGCCGGTCCGGTTGTGCCGGGAGATTGGCCAGCGCAGCTATGAGCGATCTCGACATGGACTTCCTGCTCGGCGCCGAGGACGACGAAGGTCGGACTCGGGGCCGGTCCCGCGGTTCATCCAAACGCGGCGGGCGCCGTCGGCGTCGGCGCCGCAACCGGGGCGGCTTCATCGCCCCGCTGCTCGCCTTCATCGTCCTGGCGGGCATCATCGGCGGCGGCGGCTACTACGGCTACCTGTGGCTGAGCGACGCGCTGGTCCCCGACGACTACGCCGGTCAGGGCAACGGCGAGGTGCTCATCGAGATCAAGGACGGCCAGACCGCCTCGGACGTGGCCGTGGAGCTGGAGCGGCAGGGGGTCGTAGCCAGCGCCAGGGCCTTCACCAACGCGATCGGCAACGCCGGAAAGAGCGCCTCGCTCCACCCGGGCCAGTACAAGCTGCGCAAGGGCATGTCGGCGGCGAACGCGGTGGCCCTGCTCGACTCGGGCAACCGGATGATCGTCAAGGCGAGGATCGAGGAGGGGCGGCGGCTCTCCGACACGCTCACCTTGCTCGCCAAGCAGACCGGCAAGCCGGAGAAGGACTTCGTCGCAGCCAGCAAGGACGTCGGCGACCTCGGCCTGCCGTCGTACGCCAAGGGCAAGCTGGAGGGGTACGCCTTCCCCGCCACCTACGACTTCCAGCCGAAGATGACCGCGACCGAGATGCTGACGGCGATGGTCGAGCGGTTCAACGCGACGGCCGAGAAGGTCGGTCTGGAGGACGGCGCCAAGAGCCTCGGGCACAGCCCGCAGGAGCTCGTGACGATCGCCAGCATCATTCAGGCGGAGGCCGGCCGGTACGAGGACATGCCCAAGATCGCTCGCGTCATCTACAACCGGCTGGAGCACAAGCCGCCGATGAAGTTGAAGATGGACAGCACCCTCATGTACGGGCTGAACGACTACCGCACGTCGGCGACGAACGCGCAGTTGCAGAGCAACACGAAGTACAACTCCTACAAGTACTTCGGCCTGCCGCCCGGCCCGATCTCCAACCCCGGCGACCACGCGATCGAGGCGGCGCTGAACCCCGCCAAGGGCGACTGGCTCTTCTTCGTCGCCACCGACCCGAAGAGCAAGGTCACCAAGTTCGCCACCACGGACGCCCAGTTCCAGGTCCTGCTGAACGAACTCCGCCAGAACGGCGGCTGAACACCGACCCGCCGCGAGACCAGGCATCCGACGGCATGCCCGGCTCGCGGCGCGTCCCGCTACCGGCAAGGTCCGCTCACGATGCGGGCCGGCCCACATAGGGACTCCCGGCGGAGGCGGTGCCTGAGGGGCGTCCCGCTCGTGGCGGGCTCGCTTCGGTACGCTCGCGGTCGGTCCTGCTCGCGGCGGGACTACCTGAGGTGTCTTGCTCGCGGTGTATCCCGCCCCGCACGCTGCGGGAGCGGTGATCGGGCGGCCGCGCAGCGGGACAGTCTCCGGCGCGGTGGGCGGTAGGGTTGCCCCGTCGGAAGGAGAGCGATGCGGGCCGCGGTGATGGGATCGCCCATCGGGCACTCGCTTTCGCCTTTTCTGCACCGTGCGGCCTACCAGGCGATGGGCCTCGACGGGTGGAGCTACGAGGCGTTCGAGTGCGATGAGGGGCGACTGCCCGAGATGCTCCGCGGGCTCCGGCCCGTACGCGGCGAAGCGGGCGCGAGCGAGGACGCCTGGGCGGGCCTGTCGCTGACCATGCCGCTCAAGCGGGCCGTGCTGCCGCTGCTCGACACCGTGTCGGAGCCGGCCGTCGAGGTCGGGGGCGCGAACACCGTCGTGTTCCGTGAGGGCGCGGCGCACGGCGACAACACCGACGTCTACGGCATCGAGCGGGCGCTCGCCGAGGCCGGGGTCCCGGTGCCGACGTCGGCGACCGTGCTGGGCGGCGGGGCCACGGCCGCCTCGGCGCTGGCGGCGCTGCGCAACCTCGGGCTGTTCTCGGCCACCCTGCTCGTCCGCGAACCGGCAAGGGCGGGGGAGACCACCGAGGTGGCCGAGCGGCTGGGAGTGGCGCTCAGCGTGCGCACCTTCGACAAGCTCGACGCGCTGGTGGACGTTGACCTGGTGGTCTCCACGCTGCCCGGAGGCGCGGCCGACGCGTTCGCGCACCGGCTGGCGCGGGTACCGGCGCTGTTCGACGTGGTCTACTCGCCCTGGCCCACCAGGGCAGCCGCGGCGGTGGAGGCGGCGGGCGGCACCGTGGTGGGCGGGTTCGCGATGCTGCTGCACCAGGCGGTGCGGCAGGTGGAGCTGATGACCGGCCGCGCGGACGTCCCCGTGGAGGCCATGCGCGCGGCCGGCGAAACCGAGCTCCTCAGACGGGCCACTCGAACGGGTTGATCATTTTCACGTCGAGCCCGTCGAAGTCCTTCACGTTGCGCGTTACGAGAATCCAGCCGTGTGTGCGGGCGGTGGCGGCGATGAGGCCGTCGACGACCGGCACCGTCCGCCGGGCGTTCATCCGGCCCCACTCCTCGGCAACGTCGGCGGTGACGGGCATGATCCGCGTCCTGAACTCCCGCTGGAGCCGGTCGAGCCACGCCTCGTAGGCGCCGGCCTGGGCCGGATCGCGTCGGCGCAGCAACTCGACCCCCTTGCGGATCTCGCCGAACACCATGACGCTCAGGTGCAGCGCGGGGCCGTGGATGGTGTCCAGCCAGGCCTGCACGTGGGCGTTCCTGGTGCGTTTGGTCATCTCCGAGACGACGTCGGTGTCGAGAACGTAGCTCACCAGATGTCCCCGAGGTCGACTTCGCGCGGAAGGTCCTTGCTGCGGGTGAGGTCGAGTTCGCTCAGGTCCGGGCCGGAGAGGAGGAACTCCTTGAAGTCGGGCTCCTCGCCTTTGAGGTGCCGGTACTCGGCCATGTCGAGAACCACCGCCACGTCCTCTCCGTGGCGTGTGACGATCTGCGGGCCCTCGTCGTGGGCCCGGCGCACGACCTCGCTGAAGCGCTGCTTGGCCTCTTGAAGCTGCCATACGGCCATATGAACCGCCTTTCGCCCCGAACGGTCTAGTCTGTCTAGATTCCCCCTTCCCGAAAGATTGCCGGAAGCGGGTCTGCCAGGAGGGATGTTTCGGCGAGGTGGCGTGGTTGTGGTAACGTAGCTCTCTGATCGGTCCGGTACGCCTTGCCGGACGCGCAAGCGGAGGTCTGTCCTCCCACCTGAGTCGCCGAGAGGTGGCCAGGTACAGGATCACACCGGACTGTTCCGGGGAGCTTACGGCCACAACGCCGAAGAGCTCAGTGGCCCCGCATGCGCGACGTGCGGGGCTTTCGCGTTTCGCGGAGCTCCCGGCACGACGAGCACGTAGGGATCGCAAACCTAGGAGGCCCCATCAGCACTGAGCCCCGCATCAACGAGCGTATCCGAGTTCCCGAGGTTCGCCTCGTGGGCCCGAACGGCGAGCAAGTGGGCATCGTCTCGATTCACGACGCCCTGAAGCTCGCCCAGGAGGCCGACCTCGACCTCGTCGAGGTCGCGGCCACGGCTCGACCGCCCGTGTGCAAGCTCATGGACTACGGCAAGTTCAAGTACGAGTCCGCGATGAAGGCGCGCGAGGCGCGCAAGAATCAGGCGCACACGATCATCAAGGAGATCAAGCTCCGGCCGAAGATCGACCCGCATGACTACGAGACCAAGAAGGGTCACGTGGTGCGGTTCCTCAAGGCGGGAGACAAGGTCAAAGTCACGATCATGTTCCGTGGTCGCGAGCAGTCCCGTCCGGAACTGGGTTTCCGGCTTCTGCAGCGGCTCGCGGAGGACGTCCAGGAACTCGGCTTCGTCGAGTCCCAGCCGAAGCAGGACGGCCGTAACATGATCATGGTGATCGGTCCGCACAAGAAGAAGGCCGAGGCCAAGGCCGAAAAGGCCGCCGCCAAGGCGCAGCGTGGCAGCGAGGAGCCTTCCGTACAGGAAGCGTGACCTGCGGTTGGGGTTAGCCTTACAACAGCACCCCGAACAGCCACCGCCCGACGAAGACGCCGCGACCGGGTCGGCCTGCACCGGCCCGGCCACCGGCACGGACAGATTGAGGAGAGACGGCGAGATGCCGAAGATGAAGACGCACAGCGGTGCGAAGAAGCGGTTCCGGGTCACCGGTTCCGGCAAGATCAAGCGTCGCCGTGCGAACCGCGCGCACTACAACGAGTGGAAGTCGTCCACGCTGACGCGCCGTCTCAAGAACGAGGTCGTCCTTTCCGACGCCGACACCAAGAAGATCAAGAAGCTGCTCGCCAAGTAGCGCGAACCCCCGGGGAGAAGAAACATGGCACGCGTGAAGCGGGCGCTCAACGCCAAGAAGAAGCGCAAGGTCGTCCTCGAGCGGGCGGCGGGTTACCGTGGCCAGCGGTCTCGGCTGTACCGCAAGGCCAAGGAGCAGATGCTCCACTCGATGACGTACGCCTATCGCGACCGTAAGGACCGCAAGGGCGCCTTCCGCCGTCTCTGGATCCAGCGGATCAACGCCGCCGCCCGCCAGAACGGCATGACCTACAACCGCCTGATCCAGGGTCTGCGGCTCGCCAACATCGAGGTCGACCGCAAGATCCTCGCCGACATGGCGGTGAACGACAGCAAGACCTTCGCCACGCTCGTCGAGGCCGCCAAGAAGGCGCTGCCGGCGAACGTGAACGCGCCGGCCGCGAGCTGAGACGCTTTGATCAAGGGGCCCACCCGGTGGTGGGCCCTTTTGCTATGAACGCAGGGGGAGTGGCATGGCCGGATCCGAGCTGACCAACGTGAAGTCGCCGCGGGTCAAGGCCGCACGCAGGCTGGCCAAGCGCGCCTTCAGGGAGCAGGACCGCAAGTTCCTCGCCGAGGGGCCGCAGGCCGTCCGCGAGGCGCTCAAGCTCGACGGCGTGACGCTCGAACTGTTCAGCACCGCCGAGGCCGAACTGCGCCACCCCGAGCTGATCACCGAGGCCACGCTCAAGGGCGTCCCCGTGCACCGGGCCAGCGGCGAGGTCATGGCGGAGCTGTCCCAGACCGTCACCCCGCAGGGGCTGCTGGCGATCTGCCGGTTCGTGCACGTCCCGCTCGACCAGGCCCTGTCCGGGACGCCGCGCCTGGTCGCGGTGCTCGCGCACGTCCGCGACCCCGGCAACGCCGGAACCGTGATGCGGGCCGCCGACGCGGCGGGCGCCGACTCCGTGGTCTTCACCGACGCCTCCGTGGACCCCTACAACGGCAAGTGCGTACGGGCCAGCGCGGGCAGCCTGTTCCACCTGCCGGTGGTCATCGGCAGCCCGGTGGCGCGGGCCGTCCAGGAGCTGCGCGAACGAGGGCTGCGGGTGCTGGCGGCCGACGGCGCGGGCAAGCACACGCTCGACGACGTGGATCTGTCGGGGCCGACCGCATGGATCTTCGGCAACGAGGCGTGGGGCCTGCCTGACGACGTCCTCGCTCTGGCCGACGACGTGGTCCGAGTGCCCATCTACGGACAGGCGGAAAGCCTCAACCTCGCGACGGCCGCAGCGGTGTGCCTTTACTCCTCCGCAAGGGCGCAGCGAGTCCCCTAGGCGGCGGGAAACCCGCTATTGTCGGCGATGTAGGCGGAGGAGGCGGGGTCGTGCACGGCGCAGAAACCGACGGTCGGGTTGTGGCCTCCGCGTGCACCATAGCCATCGACGATCTCCCTGACGGCCTGATCGTGACCGACAGGTTCGGCCGCGTCCTCGCCGTCAATCGGGCGGCGGCCCGGCTCACCGGCGTCGCCGTGGAGCGCGCCATCGGCCGTGACATGAACGAGGTGTTCCCGTTCCGCGACCACGACGGCCGCGAGTGGTGGAAGGCCCTCGACCCCGAGGGCGGCCTGCGCACCCGCAGCCGGGTGCCGGAACGCCCGCTGCACCTGCCGGGCGGGCAGGAGCTCTACGTGGCCGCGCGGCTGGTGCGCGAGCCCCAGCGCTGCGGCGAGGTCGAGCGCGTGACGATCACCCTGCGCGACGGCGGTGCCCGCGCCCGGCTGGAGCGCAGCCGCGCCGACCTGGTCTCCACGGTCGCCCACGAGCTGCGCTCGCCGCTGACCAGTGTCAAGGGCTTCACCGCGACCCTGCTGGCCAAGTGGGCGCTGTTCACCGACGAGCAGAAGCTGGTCATGCTCGAGACGGTCAACAACGACGCCGACCGCGTCACCCGGCTGATCACCGAGCTGCTGGACGTG
Organism: Nonomuraea sp. NPDC000554; assembly: GCF_040300065.1. NCBI lineage: Bacteria > Bacillati > Actinomycetota > Actinomycetes > Streptosporangiales > Streptosporangiaceae > Nonomuraea > Nonomuraea sp. NPDC000554. Next base: position 115,133 of record NZ_JBEPDC010000027.1, read on the forward strand.
TCGCGGATCGAGTCGGGACGGCTGGAACTGCACCGCCAGGTCGTCGACATCCCCGCCAGGGCCAGGCGCGTCATCGCCGGGCGGGTCGCGGCGGGCGACTCGGAAGACCGTTTCCGCCTCATCGTGGGCGACGCCCTCCCCGAGATGTGGCTCGACCAGGACAAAGTTGACCAGATCCTCGGTAACCTGGTGGAAAATGCGGTGCGTCATGGGCGCGGAACCGTGACAATCGACATCGAGTCCGTCGGATGGGGAGTAGCAGTGTCGGTGCGCGACCAGGGTGAGGGCGTCAAGCCCGAGCTGGCTCCGCGCGTCTTCAGGCAGTTCTGGCGAGGCAACAGCCGCAGGCGCGGTGGCACCGGGCTCGGCCTGTTCATCGTGAAGGGCCTGGTCGAGGCCCACGGCGGCACGATCAACGTGCAGCGCGCGCCCGAGGGCGGGGCGGAATTCCGATTTACCGTGCCCACCGGCACGCCCGACTTCGCCTGAAGCACGAGTCGGCCCGGTGGGCGGGTCCCACTAGACTCTTTTCCGCTCAAGCCCTGGATACGGAGCTCACTCTTGTCTGACTACGACCCCGTCGAGGTGACACCGTTGCATGCCGACGAGGTGTCCCGCATGGAGGCCGACGCCCTGGAGGCGATCAAGACGGCCGGCAGCCTCGACGCACTCAAGCAGGCCAGGCTGGCGCACGCGGGCGACCGCTCGCCGATCGCGCTGGCCAACCGCGAGATCGGCGCCCTGCCGCCGGCGGCCCGCGCCGAGGCCGGAAAGCGCGTCGGCGCCGCCCGCAAGGCGATCAACGAGGCGCTCGCCGCCCGCCAGGCCGAGCTGGAGGCCGAGCGCGACGCCCGGGTGCTCGTCGAGGAGGCCGTCGACGTCACCCTGCCGTGGGATCGGCAGCCGCGCGGCGCCCGCCACCCGCTGACCACGATGCAGGAGCGCATCGCCGACACGTTCGTCTCGATGGGCTACGAGGTGGCCGAGGGCCCCGAGCTCGAAGGCGAGTGGTTCAACTTCGACGCGCTCAACATCGCCAAGGACCACCCGGCCCGCTCCGAGCACGACACGTTCTTCGTCGAGTCCGCCGACTCGGGCATGGTGCTGCGCACGCAGACCTCGCCGGTGCAGATCAGGGCGCTGCTCCAGCGCGAGCTGCCCGTCTACGTGATCTCCCCGGGCAAGGTGTTCCGCACCGACGAGCTCGACGCCACCCACACCCCGGTCTTCCACCAGGTCGAGGGGCTGGCGGTCGACGAGGGGCTGACGATGGCCCACCTGAAGGGCACCCTCGACCGGTTCGCCGAGGTGATGTTCGGGGAGGGCATCTCGACGCGGTTCCGTCCGAACTACTTCCCCTTCACCGAGCCGTCCGCCGAGATGGACCTCAAGTGCTTCGTCTGCCGGGGCGCGTCGGCCGTTCCCGGCAACCCGCCCTGCCGCACCTGCAAGTCGGAGGGCTGGATCGAGTGGGGCGGCTGCGGCATGGTCAACCCGCGCGTGCTGATCGCCTGCGGGGTCGATCCGTCCCGCTACTCGGGGTTCGCGTTCGGCATGGGCATCGAGCGGACCCTGATGTTCCGCCACAACGTCGAGGACATGCGCGACATGGTCGAGGGAGACGTGCGCTTCACGCACCCGTTCGGAATGGAGATCTGATGAGGGTCCCGCTCTCCTGGCTGCGGGAGTTCGTCGATCTCCCGGCGGCCACCGCGCAAGAGGTGGCCGACAGCCTCACCGCCGCAGGGCTCAAGCTCGAGTCGATCACCTCGCACGGCCATGACGTGAAGAACGTCGTCGTCGGCGAGGTGCTCGAGATCGAGGAGCTCACCGGCTTCAAGAAGCCCATCAGGCACTGCAAGGTCGAGGTGGGGGAGGCGACGCCGCGCGAGATCGTCTGCGGCGCCACCAACTTCGTCGTCGGCGACCGGGTGCCGGTCGTGCTGCCGGGCGGCGTGCTGCCCGGCGGGTTCGAGGTCGGCGCGCGCAAGACGTACGGGCGCATGTCCGAGGGCATGATCTGCTCAGAGCGCGAGCTGGGCCTCGGCGACGACCACGACGGCATCATGGTCCTGCCCGTCGGCACGCCGATCGGCGCCGACGTGGTCGAGCTCCTCGGCCTGCGCGACGACGTCATCGAGCTGGAGATCACCCCCGACGTCGGCTACGCGCTGTCGATCAGGGGCGTGGCCCGCGAGGTGGCGACCGCGTTCGGCGTGCCGTTCCGTGACCCCGCCGACGTCGAACTGCCCGCCGAAGGCGAGCGGTCCTGGCCGGCGTCCATCGCCGACCCGTCCGCGTGCGACCGGTTCGTGCTGCGCGAGGTCACCGGCTTCGACCCGGCCGCGCAGAGCCCGCTGTGGATGCGCGTGCGGCTGACCAGGGCGGGCATGCGGCCCGTCTCGCTGGCCGTCGACATCACCAACTACCTGATGCTGGAACTCGGTCAGCCACTGCACGCCTTCGACCGGTCGAAGCTGACCGGCGAGATCGTGGTACGCCGCGCGCAGCCGGGCGAGCGGCTCGAGACCCTCGACCACGTGGTGCGCGAGCTCAACCCCGACGACATCCTGATCACCGACCAGTCCGGGCCGATCTCGATGGCGGGCACCATGGGCGGGCTGGAGACCGAGATCTCCGACGTGTCCACCGACATCGTGATCGAGGCCGCGCACTTCTCCGCCACCGGCATCTCCCGCGAGTCGCGCAGGCACAACCTGGTGTCGGAGGCGTCCAAGCGGTTCGAACGCGGCGTCGACCGCGAGCTGCCGCTGGTCGCGTCGTGGCGGGCCGTGCAGCTCCTCACCGAGCTGGGCGGCGCCACCGCCCGGCCCGGCGTCACGCACGCCGAGGTCGACGTGGAGCCCGCGCGCGTCGCGATCCCGGCCGGGCACCCCGGCGCGGTGGCCGGCGTGCCGTACTCCAAGGAGACCGTGGTCCGCCGGCTGGAGCAGGTCGGCTGCACTGTGACCGACGGCGACGACCCGGCCCCGCGCAGGGGCGGCGTCGACCCGACAGGGGTCGTCACCGGCGGCGAGCTCGCGGCCAAGCTGGCCGTCTCCGGCGACGACATGATCACGGTGACTCCGCCGTCGTGGCGTCCCGACCTCACCGACCCGAACGACCTGGCCGAAGAGGTCATCCGGCTGGAGGGCTACGACAACCTGCCCTCGATCCTGCCCAAGGCCCCGGCCGGCGCCGGGCTGACGGAGGGGCAGCGGCTGCGCAGGCGGGTCGGCCGCGCGCTGGCGGGCTCCGGTTACGTCGAGGTGCTGTCGTACCCGTTCATCGGCACGGCCGACTTCGACAACCTGCAGCTTCCCGGCGACGACGCGCGCCGCCGCGCCCTGCGGCTGGCCAACCCGCTGGCCGACGACGAGCCGCTGCTGCGCACCACGCTGCTGCCCGGGCTGCTCAAGGCCTTGGTGCGCAACGTCGGGCGGGGCTTCGCCGACGTGGCGCTGTTCGAGACCGGGCTGGTGTACCGGCCGCGCGAGGGCGCGCCCGACTCCGCGCCGGTGCTCGGCGTCGAGCGCGGCCCGACCGAGGAGGAACTGGCCTCGGTCGCGGCGGCGCTGCCCGACCAGCCTCAGCGGGTCGCGGCCGTGCTCGCGGGCGAGTTCGAGCGCTCCGGCTGGTGGGGCGGCGGGCGCCAGGCGTCCTGGGCCGACGCCGTGCAGGCGGCGCGGCTGGTGGCCGGCGAGGCCCGCGTCGAGCTGTCGGTCACGGCCGACCAGCACGAGCCGTGGCACCCCGGCAGGTGCGCCGCCCTCTACGTCGGCGACACGCTGGTGGGCCACGCCGGAGAGCTGCACCCGCGCGTCATCGAGGCGTACGGCCTGCCGCCGCGCACCGCCGCGATGGAACTGGACCTGTCGAGGCTGGAAACGGCCATGCCGGGCCCGGTTGACGCGCCGGCGGTGTCGGCGTACCCGATCGCGACGCAGGACGTGGCGCTGATCGTGCCCGACTTCACCCCGGTGGCGGACGTCGAGGCGGCGCTGCGCGACGGCGCGGGAGAGCTGCTGGAGTCGGTCCGGCTGTTCGACGTGTACACCGGGGAGCAGGTGGGTGAGGGGAACAAGTCGCTCGCCTACACGCTGCGCTTCCGCGCGCTCGACCGCACCCTGACGGTGGAGGAGACGACGGCGGCCCGCGACGCGGCGGTGGCCCTGGCGGCCGACCGCGTGGGAGCCCACCTCCGCAGCGCCTGACGCCTCCTCAGCGAAGAGGGGCCGGTGTCATGCCGGCCCCTCTTCTGCGTGCGCAGGCTAGACGTCGTCGATCTCGGCGAGGTCGATCTCGATGTCGAACGGCACGGTCAGCTTCAGGCGGTCACGAAAGATTCCCGTGGGCACGTACTGGCTGGTGGCGGGGTCGAGTTCGTAGACGTAGACGACCGGCCTGTCGGAGGAGTCGCTCTCGACCCGCCAGAAGTGGGGAATGCCCGCCTCCGCGTAGAGCACCGGCTTGCGATGCCTGTCACGGACCTTGGACTCGGGGGATACCACTTCGACCACGAGGAGAACGTCGCTGGCCTGGTAGAAGGTGGCTGTAGGCCGCACGACGGCATCCAGCCCTAGAACGATCAGATCCGGCTCGGGTCGCTGGCCGGGCCCCAGCTTGATGCTCATCTCCCGACGAACCCGGTGGCCCTTCGGCGCCGCGTTGCGCACTGCTACATGCAGGAGAAACAGCGCGGAAGTGTGGAAGTCTCGCTGGGGGCTCACAAAGACCAAGCTTCCATCAATCAACTCTGTGTGCGCAGGCAAATCCGGAATGTGATCGAGGTCCTCTGCTGCGAAGCCCTCCGGGGGCGGGAACACCCAGGCGGGCAGCGAAGAGGAGGATGGCGAAGACGAGGATGAAGACGTAGATGGGGTCATCTCTAGGCTCACCGCTTCGGCCGTCATGGTCTTACGTTAGCAAGCTACAGCGTTCACGTTGTGTGAACGGTCCAGCACGTTCTGAGGTGCGGCGACTTGCGGCAGAATGCCGTGTCATGAGGCAGCTACTCGTGTTCGCCGAGCGGGACGACGCCGAGGAGGTCGCGGAGACGCTGGGCGAGTGGTTCCCGGCGCTCGGGGTGCCGCGCGTGGTGCGCGAGACGCTCGCCGGCGAGGACGACGCCGAGGACGCGCAGTGGCTGGTCGTGGCCGAAGGGCTGGACGACGACCAGCTCGCGAAGGTCGACGCGCTGGTGGAGCGCTACGAGGGGTGGCGCGAGGACGGCTGAGGCGTTCGTCCGGCGCGAACAACGGGTGGCGTCCCGGGCTGCCGCTGGCAAGGTGGGTCCATGCGTGTCGCTGTGCTCTCCGATGTCCATGGCGTGCTGCCCGCGCTCGAGGCCGTGCTGGCCGAGCCCGACGTGGCCGCGGCCGACCTGATCGTGCTCACCGGGGATGTGGCGGCCGGGCCGCTTCCCGTGGAGACACTCGACCTGCTGGTCACGCTGGGGGAGCGGGCGCTGTGGGTGAACGGCAACGCCGACAGGGAGCTGGTGGAGGTGGCCGCCGGCAAGCCGTGCGAGTTCGCCGTCTCGCAGTGGGCGGGCGGGCGGCTGCGGCCCGACCAGGTGGAACTGCTGGCCGCGCTGCCGTCCCGGCAGGTGCTCGACCTCGGCGGGCTGGGCACCACGCTGTTCGTGCACGCCACGCCGCGCAGCGACGAGGAGATGATCCTGGTCGACAGCTCGCTGGAGCGCTGGGCCGAGGTCCTGGCCGGTGAGCGTGCCGACACCGTGGTGCTGGGCAACACCCATATGCCGTTCGTCCGGCTGGCCGACCGCACGCTCGTCGTCAACCCGGGCTCGGTCGGCATGCCGTACGGCACGTGGGGGGCGCACTGGGCGCTGCTCGACGGCGACACCGGTGCCGTCACCCTCCGCCGCACCCCGCTCGACGCCGCCCTGACGGCCGAGCGGCTGGTCGCCGAGAGCGGCTTCGACGGCATCGAGGAGTGGGTGGCGCACTACGTCCGGACGACCTACTCCGACGCCGAGGCGCTGCGGGCGTTCGCCCGCCAGGAGGGCCGGGCCGGGGCGACGCGCTGATCACGCCGGTACGGCGCCCTCCGCGTGCGGGGAGGCGGCGGCTTCGGCGCGGCGGGCCTTCTCGGCCAGGGCGTGCTCGTCCGTGCGGGCGTCGTAGCGGCGGAAGGCCGGCAGTGCGAGGCCGAGCGCTCCGACGGCGGCCACGCACAGCAGGCCGCCCACTCCCAGGGAGAAGCGCGCCCCGCCTGCCTGCGCCATCAGGCCCGCCCTGGCGTTGCCGAGCATCGGGCCGCTGGCGTAGGAGAGCAGTTCGATCCCGGCGAGCCTGCCGCGCAGTTCGTTGGGGATCGTCTGGTTCCACATGGTCGACCGGAAGATGCCGCTGACCATGTCGGCGGCACCCGCCAGCGCCAGGCAGGCGAAGACGGCCCAGATGCTGGGGATCACCGCCGCCAGCGCCATCGAGACGCCCCACAGCGCCGCCGCCACGATCACGCCGAGCCCGTGACGGTGCACGCGCGAGGTCCAGCCGCCGGTCAGCGACGCGATCAGCGACCCCACGGCGCTCGCCGAATACAGCAGGCCCAGGGCCTGCGGCGCGCCTAGCTGCTCGGCGAGGAACGGGAACAGCGCCGTCGACATCGCGAAGACCATCGCGGCGATGTCGACGAGGTACGTCCCCATCAGGTCGCGCCGCCCGACCGCGTACCGCAGGCCCTCCACCAGCGACTTCAGGGACGCGGGCGCGGCGTCCTCGGCGGGCGGCACGGCCCTGATCCGCCACAGGAGCAGCAGCGACAGCACGAAGCTCACGGTGTCGAGCGCGTACGCGGTGGCCGTGCCGAACGCCGTCACCAGCACGCCGCCCAGCGCGGGCGCGGTGATCGCGCCGAAGTTCCAGCGCAGGCTCGTCAGCACCGCCGCCGCGCCGAGCTGGTCGTGCCTGACCACGCGCGGGATCAGCGCCTCCAGACTGGGACGCTGCAGGCAGGCGATGCCCATCGACACCGCGCCGACGACGTACAGCACCCACACCTGCGGCTCAGGCAGCAGCGAGTTGACCATGAGCATCGCCGAGGTCACCGTCAGCCCCAGCTCGCTCAGCAGGATGATCTTGCGCCGGTCGAGCGCGTCGGCGATCGCGCCGCCCCACAGCCCGCACACCACCATCGGGACGAACTCCGCCAGGCTGACCAGCCCGACCGCCACGTAGGAGCCGGTCAGCTCCTTCATCTGGTACGGCACCGCCACCGCCGTGATGAACGTGCCGAACATGGTGATGATCCCGGACGCCATCACCAGCCGGAAGTCGCGCGAGTCACGCAGCGGGGAGAGATCGAGAGCGAGGTGGCGGAGCAGGCGTTTGAGGCGGTCGGACACGAGATCCCATTGTCCGTGCGTCTCTCGGCCCCGGGCAAACCATTTTCAGCCGGCCTTCACAGCTCCAGGCGGACGCCGTAGGACTCGAGCCAGACGTTCAGGTCCAGCGCCAGCTCCAGCCCGTACCGGGTCTTCGTGCTGGTCGTCTTCGTGTCCGTGGCCGCCGTCGCCTCCCTGACGGCCTGCGCGTCCAGAAGCCGCAGGACGGGAGCGTTCCCGGAGTCCACGAGCTCGCGCAGCTGGTCGCGGAGCGCCTGCTCGTAGGCGGCGTCCTGGGTGGCCGGGTAGGGGCTCTTGACACGCCGCAGGATCGACTCGGGCACGAGGTCCGTGGCGGCGGCACGCAGCAGGCTCTTCTCCCTGCCGTCGAACGTCTTCATCGCCCAGGGCGTGTTGAAGACGTACTCGACCAGCCGGTGGTCGCAGAACGGGACGCGGACCTCCAGCCCGACGGCCATGCTCATCCGGTCCTTGCGGTCGAGCAGCATGGGCAGGAACCGCGTCAGGTGGAGGTGGCAGATCTCCCGCATCCGCCGTTCGAGGCCGTCCTGCCCGGGCAGATAGGGCACCTCGGCCAGCGCGGTCCGGTAGCTGTCGGCGATGAACGCGGGCAGCTCGAGCCGTTCGACCAGGGCCTTGTCCAGCAGCTCGGCAGGGCCGTGGTCGTTCATGACCATGGCGAGCCACGGGAAGGTGCCGGCCTCGACCGCCTGCGGATCGTGGAACCAGCGGTATCCGCCGAACACCTCGTCGGCCGACTCGCCGGACAGGGCCACGGTGGAGTGCTCGCGGATCGCCCTGAACAGCACGTAGAGCGAGGTGTTCATGTCGCCCATGAAGTGCGGCGCGTCCCAGGCGCGCACCACCGCCGCGCGCAGCCGGGGGTCGGCCAGCTCGTCGCTGCCGAGCGTGATGTCGATGTGATCGGTGCCCGCGTAGTCGGCCAGTTCCCGCACGAACGGCGCGTCGGGGTCACCGCGGAGCTCGTCGGGCCGGAACTGCTCGGTGTATCCGGCGAAGTCCACGGCGAACGAGCGGATCTGCCCGCGCTTCCTGGCCAGCGCGGTGATGGTGCTGGAGTCCAGCCCGCCCGACAGCAGCGTGCACAGCGGCACGTCCGAGATGAGCTGGCGGTCGACGATGTCCTCCAGCAGGTCGCGGACCGTCCTGACGGTGGTGTCGAGGTCGTCGGTGTGCTCGCGGGCCTCCAGCGCCCAGTACCGGCGCGACGACAGCCCTTCGCGGCGCACCCGCAGCACGTGGCCGGGGCGCAGCTCGCGCATGCCCTTGAAGACGGCCCGCTGCGGCGTGCTGGCCATGGTGAGCGCCTCGCGCAGGCCGTCGGCGTCGACCACCGGCTCGACCAGCGGGTTGGCCAGGATCGCCTTGGGCTCGGAGCCGAAGAGGACGCCGTCCGGCAGCGGGTAGTAGAACAGCGGTTTGATGCCCAGGCGGTCGCGTACCAGCAGGAGTTCCTGGCGCCGGGTGTCCCAGACGGCGAAGGCGTACATGCCGTTGAGCCGCTCGGCGACGCCGTCACCCCATTCGAGGTAGCCGTGCAGCACCACCTCGGTGTCGCCGCTGGTGCGGAAGCGGTGCCCGCCGGCCTCCAGCTCGGCCCGCAGTTCGCGGAAGTTGTAGACCTCTCCGCTGTAGGTGATGACGGCCGCGTCCTCCGCCGTCATCGGCATGTGGCCGCCCTCGACGTCGATGACCGCGAGCCTGCGGTTGCCGAGCGCGGCGTGCTGCCCCAGCCACAGCCCCTGGTCGTCGGGGCCCCGGCAGGCCATGGTCTCGGTCATGATCAGGGCCGTGGCGTGCGCACTGGTCAGGTCGCGCTGGAAGTCCACCCATCCGGCGATGCCGCACATGTGAGAGTCCTCCTTGGAAAAGCCTCCTGGTACCCCACGTCCTCGGGTGTCACGCCGTCCCCCGGCGGATCCTCTCTTTGACGTGCCCTGTTGCGACGAAAGAAATCGCCGACCCGCGCGAAGGCGGATCGGCGATCACGGGCCGGGGCCGGCTCAGGCCGCGGGGACCTTGTCCAGGAAGCCCAGGACCCGGGCGATCCTGCCGTCCTCCGCGAGTTCCACCACGTCGAACCCGATCACCACGGGCTCCTCGCCCGCGGGGCCGAGGTGCCAGGTGAACCTGGCGATGTTGTGGTGGGCGTCGTACGTCTCGCCGGCGGTGAAGACGAAGCCGGGGAACATGCCCTGCGCGCCCTCGATGACGGCGGCGATCCCGGCGTGCCCGGTGACCTCGGCCAGCGGGTCGGTGTAGGTGGCGTTCTCGCTCCACAGCTCGGCCACGGCCTTGGCGCGGGCGTCGGCGTCGGTCTCGTTCCAGGCGGCGACGTAGCGCTCGACCAGGTTTGCAGTCATGATCTATCAACCTTTCAGATATCGGGACGATGGAGACGATGTAAGGGTCAGCGCATCCTGCGCAGGCCCATGATCTGCACTTCCGCGAAGACGCCGACCACCAGCGCCTGCGCGATGGCCCAGACGGCGCCGATCGTGGTGAACCCGGCGGCCCCGGTGACGACGGCGGCGATGCTGCCGAGGGTCCAGATGATGTTCAGCGCGATCACGACCTTGACACCGGCCTGGCTGATCGTGCCGCGGCTCGCCAGGAAGCCGACTGCCGCGCCGTAGACGAGCAGGAAGGCGCCGATCCCGCGCAGCAGTTCCGCGTCCGGCCCGAGCAGGTCGCTCGTGGGGCCGGCGGCGGCGAGGTAGACCAGCCCGTTGACACCGGTGACGACGGCGTCGAGGGCCAGCGCGATGCGCAGGAACTTGGTCCGGTCGGCGGTGACGGACAGGTAGGTCATTTCGAGCTCCTTGTGGCGTTTGCTCTGACATGAGAAAGATGTCAGCGGAGGCATAGCCCCCGCGATTACGCCACAGGTAAAGCACGCGGCTATCTCGGCCCCGACCTGGGGTTTCAGCGGCGAAAAAGCTCCGCGAGCAGGGGCCCGGCCGCGAACGCCGCCGTGGGGCCCCTGGGCAATCCCACCAATCACGGTGCGGCCCGGTGACGGGCGCGGCATAGTGAGTGACCCGGTTCAGGGGGCCGTTTTCCCAGGTCAAAGCGGGCTTCTGCCTGCAAGTCCTGGCAACCGGCGCGGGGCTCGGAGGAGATGGTCACAAGTGCGTTTGTGGCGAAAAATCGTGAAGACGGGGCGAATGGCGGAGCCTGCTCTGGAACGTTCCAGCGACGGCGCCGCACCGGCCGGCGAGCTGGCAGGCTCGGTGCAGATCCGGCACGTGGACGCCGGGTCCTGCAACGGCTGCGAGGTGGAGATCGCCTCAGCGTTCGGCCCGGTCTACGACGCCGAGCGGTACGGCGCGCGGCTGGTGGCCTCACCCCGGCACGCCGACGCCCTGCTGGTGACAGGGCCGGTGACGCGCAACATGGAGATGGCGCTGCGCCGCACGTACGAGGCCGTGCCCGAGCCGCGCGTGGTGGTCGCGCTGGGCGACTGCGCCCGTGACTGCGGGGCCTTCGCGGGCGCGTACGGCGTCGTGGGCCCGGTCTCGGAGGTGATCCCGGTCGACGTCCAGGTCCCGGGCTGCCCGCCGAGGCCGGAGGACATCGTCGAGGCCCTGCGCGGGATGACCGGCCGATGACCCTCTACGCGTGCTCCCTCGCCCTCTGCCTGCTGGCGGCGCTGACCGCGCTGCCCCGCCCCCGCGGACGCCGGAGCGCCGTGGCCCGCGTGTGGCGGGCGGCCGCCGCGTTCCGCAGGTGGCTGGTCGGCGGCCTCGTGGTGGCGGCCGGGGCGCTCGCGGTCGTCGCCGGCGGGCAGGCGACGCTGGGCCGCGGGTGGGCGGCCTCGTTGCCGTGGCTGCTCCCGCTGGGCGGGATCCGGCTGGCGCTGGACCCGCTGGGAGGCCTGTTCGTCGCCGTCACCGGAGCCGTCGCGGCCTGCACGGCCGTGTACGGCATCGGCGCCGGCGGGCGGCTGGCCCGCGTGCTGACGCCGCTGTTCGTGGCGGCCCTGCTGCTGGTCCCGGCCGCGGCCGGGACCAGCACGTTCCTGGTGGCCTGGGAGCTGATGGCGACGACCTCGCTGCTGCTCGTCCTGGCCGACCACAGGCGGCGCCCGCCGGTCAGGAAGGCAGGCCTCTGGTACGCCGTGATGACGCAGCTCGGCCTGGTGACGATCCTGTCGGGGCTCTGCCTGTTCGCCGCCGGAGCCGGGGGCGACGGCTTCGACCAGCTGAGGGCCGCCGAGCTGTCGCCCGCCGCGCGGAATCTCGTCTTCCTGGCCACGCTGGCCGGGTTCGCGTCCAAGGCGGGGATCGTCCCGCTGCACGTGTGGCTGCCGCGCGCCTACCCCGCCGCGCCCAGTCACGTGGCGGCGCTGATGAGCGGCGCCATGGCGAACATGGGCGTCTACGGCGTCGCCCGGGTCGGGCTGGACCTGCTGGGCGGCGGCCCCGTCTGGTGGTGGTGGATCGTGCTCGCGCTGGGCGCCCTGTCGGCCCTGTACGGGGTGCTCCAGGCCGCCATGGCCACCGACCTGAAACGGCTGCTCGGCTACTCGTCCACGGAGAACATGGGCCTGGTGCTGATCGGGGTGGGCGCGGCGGGCTTCTTCGCCGCCGACGGCGCGGCCCGCCTGGCCGCGCTCGCGCTCACCGCCGGGCTGCTGCACGTGGTCAACCACTCCGCCTTCAAGACGCTGCTGTTCCAGGCGGTGGGCTCGGTCCAGCGCGCGACCGGGCTCTGCGACCTCGACGCGCTGGGCGGGCTGCGCACCCGCATGCCGTACACCACCGCGCTGTTCGCCGTCGGCGCGCTGTGCGCGTCGGCGCTGCCGCCGGGCAACGGGTTCGTCAGCGAGTGGCTGCTGTTGCAGGGGCTCATCCACGCGCTGCCCGCGTCGGGGGTGGCGGGCGCCGTCACGATGCCGCTGGCCGTCGGCGTGATCGCGCTCTCGGCCGGGCTGGCCGTCGCCACGTTCGTGAAGGCGTTCGGCGTCGGCTTCCTGGCCAGGCCGCGCAGCACGGCGGCGGAACGGGCCGTGGAGAGCCCGTTCACGGTCGTCTGGGCGACCGCGCTGGCGGCCGTCGCCTGCCTGTTCCTGGCGCTCAACCCCACGCTGGTGCTGCCGCTGCCGGCGGGCGCGGCCGGCCGCCTGGTCCCCGGGGCCCGGCCGGTCACGGGCGAGCTGACCCTGCGGCTGGAGGGGATCACCGGGTCGATCTCGCCGCTGCTGATCGCGCTCGCGCTCGCCGCCTCGGTCGCCGGGCTGCTGGCGCTGGTCCGGACGGTCGCGTCCAGGCGCCGGCGCAGGGCCGCCCGGCTGTGGGACTGCGGCGCGGGCCCGATGTCCGCCCGCATGGAGTACACCGCGACCTCCTTCGCCGAGCCGCTGCAACGCGTCTTCGTCGACGCCCTGCAGCCGGAGATCGCCGTGACCGCCGTGAAGGAGGCCGACTACCTGGTGGGACGGGTCGAGTTCCGCGCCCGGGTGCCCGACCGGGTCGAGCGCAGGCTCTACGAGCCGGTGCTGGCCGCCGCCGCCCGGCTCGGCGAGGGGGCGCGGCGGCTGGCCGACGGCAGCGTCCACCGCTACCTGTCGTACGGCTTCTACGCCCTCACCGGCGTGCTGATCGTGCTGGCGGTGCTCGCGTGATGGCCGGGATGATCCTGCAAGTACTCGTGGTCGCCGCCGGGGCGCCCCTGCTCGTCGGGCTGATGCGGCAGGTCAGGGCCCGGCTGGAGGGCCGCGTCGGCGCTGGCGTGCTGCAGCCCTGGCGCGACCTGCGCAAGCTGGCCCGCAAGGAGCCCATCGCGCCGCACGGCACCGGCTGGGTGTTCAGGGCGGCGCCGTTGCTGCTCGCGGGCACGGCGCTGGTGGTGGCGGCCGTGGTGCCGCTGGTGACGGCCGCCTCGCCGCTCGACGGCGTGGCCGACCTGTTCGCCGTCACGGCCCTGCTCGCGCTCGGCTCGGTCGCGCTGGCACTGGGCGGGCTCGACACCGGCACGGCGTTCGGCGGGATGGGCGCCAGCCGGGAGGTGACCGTGCTCGCCCTGGTGGAGCCGACGATCCTGCTCGCGGTCTTCGCGCTGTCGGTCCGCGTCGGCACCACCGACCTGGGCGCGATCGTCACCGCCACCGCGGGCAGCCCGCTCACCGTCATCTCCCCGGTCAGCCTGCTGGCGGGCGTCGCGCTCGCGATGGTCACGATCGCCGAGTCCGGACGCATCCCGGTCGACAACCCGTCCACGCACCTCGAGCTCACGATGATCCACGAAGCCATGATCCTCGAGTACGCCGGGCCGGACCTGGCGCTCATCGAATGGGCCTCGGCGATGCGGCTCACCGTGATGCTGGGGCTGCTGGCCAGCCTGTTCGCGCCGCTGGGCATCGCCACCGCGGGCGCGGGCCCGGTGGCGTCGCTCGTCGCCGTGGCGGCGTTCGCGGGCAAGGTGGCGCTGCTGGGCGGGGCGCTGGCGGCGGGCGAGGTGTTCATGGCCAAGCTGCGCCTGTTCCGCATCCCCGAACTGCTCGCGGGCTCGTTCCTGATGGCACTCCTGGCGGTCGCCGCCTCCTTCTTCCTGGCGTGAGTGAGATGACTGATTCGCTGTACGTGCAGGCGCTCGACCTGGCCTGCGGGGCGTTCCTGCTGACCGGCGTGCTGGTGCTGTGGCGGCGCGACCTGGCCGCGTTCGTGTGGCTGTTCGGGCTGCAGGGCTTCGCGCTCGGCGCGCTGATCGTGGTCCGCGGCCTGCACGAGGGCTCCGCCGAGCTGACCGCGCTCGGCGCGGGGGTGGGGCTGCTGCGCGGCGTGCTGCTGCCGTACCTGATGCGGAGCGCCCCGGCGGCGGGCGAGGAGGGGCGCGAGACGCGTCCGCGGGTCAGCGTGGCCGCGTCGCTGCTGGTGGCCGCCGTGCTGACGATGCTGGCCTACGCCGTGTCCCAGCCTCTGGTACGGCTCACGCCCACGCCCGAGACCCAGGCGGTGCCGATCGCGCTGACGGTGCTGCTGGTGGGCTTCTTCGTGCTGGTCACCAGGCGGCGGGCGTTGTCGCAGGTGGTGGGCTTCCTGCTGATGGACAACGCCATCACCGCCGCCGCGTTCCTGACCACGAGCGGCGTGCCGCTGGTGGTGGAGCTGGGCGTGTCACTGGACGTCCTGCTGGCCGTGCTGGTGCTGCAGGTTCTGACCACCCGGATGCGGGCCGCGTTCGGCGGCACCGATCTCGACGAGCTACGGGAGCTGCACGACTGATGGTGATCGTCCCGGTGGCGCTGCCGCTCGCGGCCGCCTGCCTCTACGCCCTGTTCGGCTGGAACCGCGGCACCGCGTGGCTCGGCGCCCTGTCGGCGGGCGGCCTGCTCGCCGCCGCCGTGCTGCTCGCGCGGGCTGGCCGGGGGAGCGCCCTGTGGGGGCTGCTCCGCGTGGACGCGCTGAGCGCGTACATGCTGATCGTGATCGGGGTGGTCGCGCTGCTGGCGATGCTGGCCAGCCCCGCCTACCTGCGCGCGGAGCTGGCCGCCGGGCACACCGGCCGCCGGGCGGCCCGCCGCTACGGGATCTTCACCCAGTGCTTCATCGCGGCCATGGCCATCGCGGTGCTGGCCGCCAGCCTCGGCGTGCTGTGGGTGGCGGTGGAGGCCACCACGATCCTGACCGCGTTCCTGGTCGGCCACCGCCGCACCCGCAAGGCCACCGAGGCGGCCTGGAAGTACGTGGTGATCTGCTCCGTCGGCATCGCGCTGGCGCTGCTCGGGCTGGTGATCGTGCACTACGCGGCCGTGCACGCCAGGTTGTCGGACGGCCTGGACTGGGTGTCGCTCGCCGGGCACGCCGCCGAGCTCGACCCGGGGGTGACCCGGATCGCGGTGGTGCTGCTGGTGCTCGGCTTCGGCGCCAAGGCCGGCCTCGCGCCGCTGCACGCCTGGCTGCCCGACGCGCACAGCCAGGCCCCCGCGCCGGTGTCGGCGCTGATGTCGGGCGTGCTGCTGTCGGTGGCGTTCTACGCGATCCTGCGAGTGAAGGTGATCTCCGACGGGGCGCTGGGCGCGGGCTTCGGCCGGATGCTGCTGGTCGCCGTGGCGCTGGCGTCGCTGGCGGTGGCCGCGGCGCTGCTGATCGGGCAGCGCGACTTCAAGCGGATGCTGGCCTACTCCAGCATCGAGCACATGGGCCTGATCGCGCTCGGGGCCGCCATCGGCAACGGGCTCGCGCTGGCGGCCGTGCTGCTGCACATCCTCGGGCACGGGCTGGGCAAGTCGGTGCTGTTCATCGGGTCCGGGCAGATCCAGCAGGCGGCGGGCAGCAGCCAGATCGCCGCCGTGCGCGGCCTGGCCGCGCGCTCCCCGGTGCTGGCGGGCGCGTTCGCGCTCGGGCTGCTCGCACTGGTGGGGCTGCCGCCGTTCAGCCTGTTCGCCAGCGAGCTGGGCATCGCGCGGGCGGGCTTCGACTCCGGGCTCGGCTGGGCGGTCGCGGTGGCGCTGGCGCTGATGCTGGTGGTGCTCGCGGGCGTGGGCGGCGCGGCAGGACGCATGCTCCTCGGCGATCCCGGCGCGGCCGGAGCCCGCACCCCGCTGCGCAGCGGCGCGGTGCCGCTCGTCGCCGGGCTGGTCGCCTGCGCGGCGCTCGGCGTGACGCTGGGGCCGTTGAAGCCGCTCCTGGACGCCGCCACGCTCGTCGCCACCGTCCCCGGAGCGGCGCGATGATCGCCGACATCGGGCCGAAGGAGCTGGTGGAGCGGGCCGGCGAGTTGCTCGCCGACGGGCACAGGGTGGCGCTGGTCGCCGCGCACTCCGACCCCGGCGGATTCCGGCTCGTGTACCTGTTCACCGCCGCCCGTCCGGAAAGGCGCGTCGAGCTGCACGTACGGCTGGACGAGCCCGCCGTACCGAGCCTGGCCGCCCTCTCCTTCCCCGCCGGACGCTTCGAGCGGGAGATCCGCGACCTGTACGGGATCACCCCCGAAGGGCACCCGCTGCCCCGGCGGCTCGTCAGGCACCACCACTGGCCGCGCGGCTGGTACCCGATGCTGGCCGACGCGGGCCCGCCGCCGTCGTTCGGCGACCCCGAGGGCCCCTACCCGTTCGGGGACGTGGAAGGCGCAGGCGTCTACGAGATCCCGGTGGGCCCGGTGCACGCCGGGCTCATCGAACCGGGGCACTTCCGCTTCTCCGTGGTCGGCGAGACCATCCTGAAGCTCAAGGCCCGCCTGTGGTTCGTGCACAAGGGCATCGAGCAGCTCTTCGAGGGCCGCCGCCCGGAGGACGGTCTGCCGCTGGCCGAACGCGTCAGCGGCGACACGGCCGTGGGCCACGCGCTGGCGTACTGCCTGGCCGTGGAGCAGGCCCTGGGCACTCCCGTCGGCCCCGAGGCGCAGCGTGCCAGAGCCGTCGCGCTGGAGCTGGAACGGCTCTACAACCACGTCACCGACCTGGGGGCGCTCTGCAACGACGTGGCGCACAGCGTCCTGCAGGCGCACTGTGGCGCCGTCCGTGAGCGGTTGCTGCGCGTCAACGCCGAGGTCACCGGCCACCGGCTGCTGCGCGGCGCGGTACGGCTCGGCGGCGGGGAACTGCGCGCCCTGCCCGATCCGGCCGTGCTGCGGGCGCTCGGCGCGGACGTCGCCGAGATCGTCGGCCTCGCGCTCGGGCACGGCGTGGTGTCCGACCGGTTCACCGGCACCGCCGTCCTGACCGCGCGGGCGGCGGCGGACCTCGGCACGCTCGGCTACGTCGCCAGGGCCAGCGGGCTGGACCTCGACGCCAGGCGCGACCACCCGTTCACCGACCTCGGCCCGTTCCCCGTCGCCACCCGCACGAGCGGCGACGTGCTGGCCCGCTTCCAGGTGCGCGCCGACGAGATCGCCGCGTCCATCGAGCTGATCGACCGGCTGGTGTCCGGCGCGCCCGGCGGGAGCGTCCCCGAGCGGGGGCGGCGGTCGGGCGTGGGCATCGTCGAGGGTTGGCGCGGCACGATCGTGCACCGCGTGGAGCTGGCTCCCACGGGCCGGCTGTCCAGGGTGAAGGTCGTGGACCCGTCGTTCTTCAACTGGCCCGCCCTGCCCGTCGCCCTCGGCGGGGCGATCGTGCCCGACTTCCCGCTGGTCAACAAGAGCTTCAACCTGTCGTACGCGGGAAACGACCTGTAGACGCTAGCCGCCGAGGACCTCCCTGCGCAGCCGGGTCTTGAGGATCTTGCCGCCCGGGTTGCGGGGGAGCTCGGTGTCCCGGAACCAGACCCGCACCGGGATCTTGAACTTGGCGATCCGGCCGGTCAGGAAGGACCGCAGCTCCTCGGAGGTCGGGGCCGTGCCCGGCTTGACGCGGATGACCGCGCCGACCTCCTCGCCCAGCTCCTCGTCGGGGACGCCGATCACCGCGGCGTCGTCCACCGCCGGATGCTCGAACAGGGCCGCCTCCACCTCGGCGCAGTAGACGTTCTCGCCGCCCCTGATGACCATGTCCTTGGCCCGGTCCACGATGTAGACGAAGCCGTCCTCGTCGATCCTGGCGAGGTCGCCCGTGTGCAGCCAGCCGGCCACGAACGTCTGGGCGGTCGCCTCCGGCTGGTTCCAGTAGCCCATGATGACGTTCGGGCCGCGTACGCACAGCTCGCCCACCTCGCCGGGCGGCTGCTCGGCGCCCGTCGGGTCCACCACGCGGACGTCCACCACGGGGGTGGGCAGGCCGATGCTGTCGGGCCTGGCTTGATAGTCGGCGCCGCCGTTGCCGATGGCCAGCGCGGTCGTCTCGGTCATGCCGTAGCCGTTGGAGGGGGCCCGGTCCGGCAGGTTCTCGGTGATGCGCTCCAGCAGCTTGGGCGGGGCGGGGGCGCCGCCGTAGCCGAGCGTCGTCAGCGACGACAGGTCGTACGTGCCGAAGTCGGGGTGCGACATGAGCTGCCAGGCGTTGGTCGGGACGCCGATCATGGCGGTGACGCGTTCCCGCTCGATGAGCCGCAGCGCCTGCTCGGGGTCCCACTTGTACATCAGCACCAGGCCGCCGCCCGCGAACATGGTGGTGGTGAGCGCGGAGAAGCAGCCCGTCACATGGAACAGCGGGACCGTCAGCAGCGTCACCCGGCGCGCGCCCGCGGCCGCCGCGGGGTCCTTGCCCGCCAGCGCCACCGCGCGCAGCAGCCCGTAGGCGACGGTCATCGGCGACTGGCCCAGGTTGCGGTGGCTGCCGAGCGCCCCCTTGGGATGACCGGTGGTGCCGGACGTGTAGAAGATCGTCGCCGCGTCCTCGGGGGAGAGCTGGACGTCCGGCAGTGTCACGTCCGCGCTGATCTCGCCCATCACCTCGTCGAACGAGCGCGCCCCCGCCGGCGCCTC
Source organism: Nonomuraea sp. NPDC000554 (assembly GCF_040300065.1). Lineage (NCBI taxonomy): Bacteria > Bacillati > Actinomycetota > Actinomycetes > Streptosporangiales > Streptosporangiaceae > Nonomuraea > Nonomuraea sp. NPDC000554. The sequence continues at coordinate 133,830 of NZ_JBEPDC010000027.1, forward strand.
GCCCCTGGTCACGATCTGCGGTACGCCGGTGGCGGCCAGTCGCACGGCGCGCTCGCCGTCGGCGATCAGCACCTTGGCGCCCGAGTCGCGCACGCCGTAGGCCAGCTCGGGCTCGGTCCACCAGGCGTTGAGCGGGACGGCGATCGCGCCCGCGGCGAGCGCGGCGGAGAAGGCCACCACCCATTCGGGGTAGTTGCGCATGGCGATGGCCACCCGGTCGCCCTTGCTGACGCCGTACTGCTCCACCAGGCGTCCGGCGAGCGTCGCGGCCCTGCGGTAGTGCTCCTCGAAGGTGATGTGCTCGTCCTCGTAGACGAGGAAGACCTTGTCGCCGTGGAAGCGGCTCATCTCGAGCAGGGCGCGGAAGTGGACGGGAGCGTGCTTCCAGGTCCGTATGCCGGTGTCGCCGATCTCCTCGATCTCGAAAAGCTGGCCGGGGCCGGTGAGCTGGGCTTGGACCTGGGCATGAGAAAGGGTCATGGCACAGAACTCCCGCTGGTGGACGGCGATCCGGATAAATCACAGTACCGACCGGTAGGTACGTTCCGCTAGGTCTCACTATGTGAGCACACGGCGCGTCCCGGCTTGCATATGCATTCCCTTCCGTGCATCATTTTTACTAGCAAAGTCATGAGGGCTGATGCATAAGCATGCAGGAGGTTGGAATGAGAGCGGCGATCGCGGGAGCCAGCGGCTACGCGGGAGGCGAACTGCTCCGCCTGCTGCTCGGCCACCCCGAGTTCGAGATCGGCGCGCTCACCGCGGCCTCCAGCGCCGGCACCCCGCTCGGCGCGCACCAGCCGCACCTGCCGCAGCTCGCCGACCGGGTCATCGAGGAGACCACCCCCGAGGTCCTCGCCGGCCACGACGTCGTCTTCCTGGCCCTCCCGCACGGCCACTCGGCCGGCGTCGCCGCCCAGCTCGGGCCCGACACCATCGTCGTCGACTGCGGCGCCGACCACCGGCTCGCCGACCCCGCCGCCTGGCAGGAGTTCTACGGCGGCGAGCACGCCGGCACCTGGCCCTACGGCCTGCCGGAGCTGCCCGGCCAGCGCGAGGTGCTGAAGTCGGCCCGGCGCATCGCCGTCCCCGGCTGCTACCCGACCTCCGTCATCCTCGCCCTGCTGCCCGCCTTCGCCCACGGCCTCGTCGAGCCGGACGTGGTGGTCGTGGCCGCCAGCGGCACCAGCGGCGCGGGCAAGTCGCTCAAGCCCAACCTTCTCGGCAGCGAGGTCATGGGCTCGGTCAGCGCCTACGGCGTCGGCGGCGTCCACCGGCACACCCCGGAGATGGAGCAGGGTCTGAGCGGCGTCGCCGGCACCTCCGTCCGCGTGTCGTTCACCCCGACGCTGGCCCCCATGAGCCGCGGCATCCTCGCCACCTGCACCGCCCCGGCGGTTCCCGGCCTCACCAAGGAGGCGGTCAGGACCGCCTACGAGAGCGCGCTGAAGGCCGAGCCGTTCGTCAAGCTGCTGCCAGAAGGCCTCTGGCCCGCCACCGCGATGACCTACGGCGCCAACACGGCCGCCGTGCAGGTGACGCTCGACGAGCGCGCCGGACGCCTGGTCGCCGTCATCGCCATCGACAACCTCACCAAGGGCACGGCCGGAGGCGCCGTCCAGAGCGTGAACCTCGCCCTCGGCCTGCCAGAAGAGCTCGGCCTTCCCCTGACTGGAGTCGCCCCATGAGCGTGACCGCACCCCTTGGCTTCAGGGCCGCGGGCGTCGCCGCCGGAATCAAGTCCAGCGGCGCCCGCGACCTCGCCCTCGTCGTCAACGACGGACCGAACCGCGCCGCCGCCGGAGTCTTCACCGCCAACCGCGTGAAGGCCGCCCCGGTCCTGTGGTCGCAGCAGGTCCTGCGAGGCGGCCGGGTGCGCGCGGTCGTGCTCAACTCCGGCGGCGCCAACGCCTGCACCGGCCCCGAAGGCTTCCAGGACACCCACGCCACCGCCGAGCGGGTCGCCGCGGCGCTGTCCGACTCCGCCGGCGAGGTCGCGGTGTGCTCCACCGGCCTGATCGGCGAGCGGCTGCCGATGGACGCGCTGCTGTCCGGCGTGGACGGCGCGGCCACCCAGCTCTCCCGCGACGGCGGCCTGGCCGCGGCCGACGCCATCCGCACCACCGACACCGTCTCCAAGATCTCCTTCAGGCGCGGCGACGGCTACATGGTGGGCGGCATGGCCAAGGGCGCGGGCATGCTCGCCCCGGCCCTGGCCACCATGCTCTGCGTCGTCACCACCGACGCCGACCTGACCGCCGAGCAGCTCGACGCCGTGCTGCGCAAGGCCACCGCCAAGACGTTCGACCGGCTCGACGCCGACGGCTGCATGTCCACCAACGACACCGTGCTGCTCCTGTCGAGCGGCGCGTCCGGCACGAAGCCGGACATCGCGGAGTTCGAGCAGAAGGTCACCGAGGTCTGCGCCGACCTGGCCAGGCAGCTCCTCGTCGACGCCGAGGGCGCGTCCAAGGCCATCGCCATCGAGGTGGTCGGCGCGGCCAGCGAGGACGACGCCGTCACGGTCGGCCGCACGGTCTCCCGCTCCAACCTGCTCAAGTGCGCCATCCACGGCGAGGACCCCAACTGGGGCCGCGTCCTGGCCGCCGTCGGCACCACCGACGCCGTGTTCGAGCCCGACAGGCTGAACGTGGCCATCAACGGCATCTGGATCTGCCGGGGCGGCGCCGTCGGCGACGACCGCGACAAGGTCGACATGCGTCCCCGTGACGTGACGATCACCATCGACCTGTCGGCGGGCCCCCACTCGGCCACCGTCCACACCACCGACCTGACGGCCGACTACGTCCACGAGAACTCGGCGTACTCCTCATGAGGGTCAACGGAGCACACGCGAAGGCGGGCACGCTGATCGAGGCGCTGCCCTGGCTGGCCCGTTTCCACGGCGCCACCGTCGTCATCAAGTACGGCGGCAACGCGATGACCGAGGAAGCGCTCAAGGAGGGCTTCGCCGAGGACATTGTCTTCCTCCACTACGCCGGGCTCAGGCCGGTGGTGGTGCACGGCGGCGGCCCCCAGATCAGCCGCCACCTCGACAGGCTCGGCATCGAGTCCACCTTCACCGCCGGGCTCAGGGTCACCACGCCCGAGGCCATGCAGGTGGTCAGGATGGTGCTAACCGGCCAGGTCAACCGCGACATCGTCGGCCTGGTCAACCGGCACGGCCCGTTCGCGGTCGGCATGTCGGGCGAGGACGCCCACCTGTTCACGGCCGAGCGCAAGCACGCCCTGGTCGACGGCGAACCGGTCGACATCGGCCAGGTGGGCGAGATCGTCAAGGTCGATCCAGGAGCCGTGCGGGCCCTGCTCGACGACGGCCGCATCCCCGTCGTCTCCAGTGTCGCCCGCGGCGACGACGGCCAGATCTACAACGTAAACGCCGACACCGCCGCCGCCGCGCTGGCCGTGGCGCTCCAGGCGCACAAACTCATCGTCCTCACCGATGTGGAGGGCCTGTACGCCAACTGGCCCGACGACACCGACGTGATCGACCAGTTGGGGGCCGACGAGCTGGAAGCCCTGATGCCCAGCCTGTCGAGCGGGATGGTCCCGAAGATGGAGGCCTGCCTGACGGCGGTCCAGGGCGGTGTCCCGCAGGCGCACGTCCTCGACGGCCGCGTCCCCCACTCGCTGCTGCTCGAGATTTTCACCAACGAAGGAATCGGAACCATGGTGATGCCCTGATGAACCTCCACGACAGGTTCGAGAAAGCCTTCATGCCGAACTACGGCGTCCCCCCGGTGGCGCTGGCACGAGGCGAGGGCACCCGCGTCTGGGACGTCGACGGCAAGGAGTACCTCGACTTCATCGGCGGCATCGCGGTCAGCTCGCTCGGCCACGCCCACCCCGCCCTGGTCGAGGCCGTCTCCAAGCAGGTCGCCACCATCGCGCACACCAGCAACCTGTTCCTGCACGAGCCCGAGGTCCTGCTCGCGGAGCGGCTCCTGCAGCTGCTCAACGCCCCCGGCCGGGTCTTCTTCGCCAACTCCGGCACCGAGGCCAACGAGGCCGCCTACAAGCTCGCGCTCAAGTACGGCAGGCAGGACGGCCGCTCCTACTTCGTCGCCGCCGAGAACGGCTTCCACGGCCGCACCATCGGCGCGCTCTCGCTGACCGGCAAGAAGGCCATCCGCGACCAGTTCGGCCCGTTCCCCATCGATGTCCGGTTCGTCCCCTACGGTGACGCCGCCGCGCTCAAGGACGCCGTGACCGGCGACTGCATCGCGGTCTTCCTGGAGCCCACCCAGGGCGAGGCGGGCGTGGTCCCGCCGCCCGACGGCTACCTGCAGGCCGCCCGCGAGATCTGCGACTCGACCGGCGCCCTGCTGGTGGCCGACGAGATCCAGTCCGCGATCGGCCGCACCGGGCACTGGTTCGCCCACCAGGCCGAAGGCGTCACCCCCGACATCCTGACCCTGGCCAAGGGCCTCGGCGGCGGCCTGCCGATCGGCGCCTGCGTCGGCTTCGGCGACGCGGGCACGCTGTTCGACAAGGGCGACCACGGCTCCACCTTCGGCGGCAACCCGGTCTCGTGCGCCGCCGCGCTGGCCGTCCTCGACAACCTCGACCTCGACCACGTCAAGTCGGTCGGCGACAGGCTCCGCGGCGGGCTGGAAGCCGTCGGCCATCCGCTGCTCAAGGGGGTACGCGGGCGCGGCCTGTGGCTGGCCGCCGTGCTCGCCGAGCCGGTCTCCGGCAAGGTGCAGCAGGCCGCCGCCGACGCGGGCTTCCTGGTCAACGCCCTGCAGCCCGACGCCGTCCGCTTGGCGCCGCCGCTGGTCATCACCGCGGACGAGGTCGACGCGTTCGTCGCCGCCTTCCCCGCGATCCTGACGGAGGCGGCCAAGTGACCAGGCACTTCCTCAGGGACGACGACCTCACGCCCGCCGAGCAGGCACAGGTGCTCGACCTGGCCGAGGCGATGAAGAAGGACCGCTTCGGCTACCGCCCCTTCGAGGGCCCGCGCACCGTGGCCGTCCTGTTCGACAAGCCGTCCACCAGGACCAGGGTGTCCTTCGCCGTCGGCGTCGGCGAGTTGGGCGGCCTGCCACTGATCATCGACGGCGGCACGTCCCAGATGGGCAGGGGTGAGCCGATCGAGGATACCGCCCGGGTGCTGGAGCGGCAGTGCGCCGCGATCGTCTGGCGGACCGCGGGCCAGGAACGCATCGAGGCGATGGCCTCGCAGTCGCGCGTGCCCGTGGTGAACGCCCTCACCGACGAGTTCCACCCCTGCCAGATCCTCGCCGACCTGCAGACCGTCCGCGAGCGGTTCGGCAGGACGGCCGGCCTGACGCTGACCTACCTCGGCGACGGCGCCAACAACATGGCCCACTCCTACCTGCTCGGCGGGGCCACCGCCGGGATGCACGTCCGCATCGCCGCCCCCGCCGGATACCAGCCCGACGCCGTCATCCTCGACCGGGCCGCCGCCATCGCCGCCGGCACGGGCGGCTCGGTGGTCGCGCAGTCCGACCCGGCCGCCGCCGTCACGGGCGCGCACGTGATCGCCACCGACACCTGGGTGTCGATGGGCCAGGACGGCAAGGACGAGCGCGTCGCGGCGCTCATGCCGTACCAGGTCAACACCGAGCTCATGGAGCACGCGGCGGGCGACGCGATCGTGCTGCACTGCCTGCCCGCCTACCGCGGCTACGAGATCAGCGCCGAGGTGCTCGACGGGCCGAACAGCGTCGTGTGGGACCAGGCGGAGAACCGGCTGCACGCCCAGAAGGCGCTGCTGCACTGGCTGGTGAACGCCGCATGACCATCCCGATGACCAAGGCCGCCCGCCAGGCCAAGATCACGGACCTGCTGCAGCGGCAGGTCGTGCGCTCCCAGCCGGAGCTGGCCAAGCTGCTCGCCGAGAGCGGCGTCGAGGCCACCCAGGCCACGCTCTCGCGCGACCTGGACGAGCTCGGCGCGCTCAAGCTGCGCGCCGACGACGGGTCGCTGGTGTACGCGCTGCCCGGGGAGGGAGGCGGGCGCATCCCGCTGGCCCGCCTCGGCACCGGCGAGTCCCCGGCCGCCCGGCTGCACCGCATCGCGGAGGAGCTGCTGGTCGGCGCCGAAGCCTCCGCCAACCTGGTGATCGTCAGGACGCCGCCGGGGGCGGCGCAGTTCCTGGCCTCCGCCATCGACCACGCCGACTGGGAGTCCATCCTCGGCACGGTCGCCGGCGACGACACGATCCTCGTCATCAGCCGCGACCCGCTGGGCGGCCAAGTGGTGGCCGACGCCCTGCTCCGGGTGGCCGACCGGCGCGGTTAGCCGCGCCAACCTGTCCGAGCAATGGAGCCTCAGCAATGGAGATCGAGAAATGACTGAGAGAGTAGTCCTGGCGTTCTCAGGCGGCCTGGACACGTCCGTCGCCATCCCGTTCCTGGCCGAGAAGATGAACGCCGAGGTCATCGCCGTCGCGGTGGACCTCGGCCAGGGCGGCGAGGACATGGAGGTCATCCAGAAGCGGGCGATCGACTGCGGCGCGGTCGAGTCCGTCGTCGTCGACGCCAAGGAGGAGTTCGCCGCCGACTTCTGCGTCCCGGCCATGCAGGCCAACGCCCTCTACATGGACCGCTACCCGCTGCTGTCGTCGCTGTCCCGGCCGCTCATCGTCAAGCACCTGGTGAGCGCGGCCAAGCAGTTCGGCGGCACCGTCGTCTCCCACGGCTGCACCGGCAAGGGCAACGACCAGGTCCGCTTCGAGGCCGGCCTCGCCGCGCTCGCCCCCGACCTCAAGGTCGTCGCCCCGGCCCGCGACTACGCCTGGACCCGCGACAAGGCCATCGAGTTCGCCGAGCGCAAGGGCCTGCCCATCGAGACCACCAAGAAGAACCCGTTCTCCATCGACCAGAACCTGTGGGGCCGCGCCGTCGAGACCGGCTTCCTGGAGGACATCTGGAACGGCCCCACCGAGGACGTCTACTCCTACACCGCCGACCCGTCCGTGCCCCGCGAGGCCGACGAGGTCGTCATCACCTTCGAGCAGGGCGTCCCCGTCAAGATCGACGGCCGCGCGCTCACGCCGTACCAGGTCATCGACGAGCTCAACAGGCGCGCGGGAGCGCAGGGCGTCGGCCGGATCGACATGGTCGAGGACCGGCTCGTCGGCATCAAGTCCCGCGAGGTCTACGAGGCGCCCGGCGCCATCGCGCTGATCGCCGCGCACATGGAGCTGGAGAACGTCACCGTCGAGCGCGACCTGGCCCGCTTCAAGCGCGGCGTCGACCAGCGGTGGAGCGAGCTCGTCTACGACGGCCTGTGGTTCTCGCCGCTCAAGGACGCCCTCGACGCGCTCATCGCCGAGGCCCAGAGGCACGTCTCCGGTGACATCCGGATGACCCTGCACGCGGGCAAGGCCACCGCCACCGGCCGCCGCTCCGAGCAGTCGCTGTACGATTTCTCACTGGCCACGTACGACACAGGCGACACCTTCGACCAGTCGCTGGCCAAGGGCTTCGTCCAGCTCTTCAGCCTGCCCTCCAAGATCGCCGCCGCGCGTGACGCCAAGCAGGGGTGATGTGCACTATGGTCGCGGGGGACAAGGAGGAGATGACGGTGAGTGATGGCAAGCCGATGCGGCTGTGGGGCGGGCGTTTCGAAGGAGGCCCCGCCGACGCGCTGACCCGGCTGTCGGTGAGCGTGCACTTCGACTGGCGGCTCGTGCCGTACGACCTGGCGGCGTCCAGGGCGCACGCGCGGGTCCTGCACAAGGCGGGGCTGCTGAGCGGCGACGAGCTCGAGCGCATGATCGGCGCGCTCGACGACCTCGAACGCGCCTGCAAGGAGGGCGAGTTCCGACCGACGGTCGCCGACGAGGACGTGCACACGGCGCTGGAACGCGGCCTGCTCGAACGGCTCGGCTCGCTCGGCGGCAAGCTGCGCGCCGGACGCAGCCGCAACGACCAGATCGCCACCGACCTGCGCCTCTACCTCCGCGACCACGTCCGCACGATCGTGTCCAGGCTCGTCGAGCTGGAGACCGCGCTGATGGCCCAGGCGGAGGAGCACGCCGAGACGGCCGCGCCCGGCATGACCCACCTGCAGCACGCGCAGCCGGTCTCGTTCGGCCACCAGCTGCTCGCGCACGTGCACGCCTTCGCCCGCGACATCGACCGGCTCACCGACTGGGACAAGCGGGCCGCCGTCTCGCCGCTCGGCTCCGGCGCGCTGGCGGGCTCGTCGCTGCCGCTCGACCCGGAGGCGGTCGCCGCCGAGCTGGGCTTCGACAGCGCCGCGCCGAACTCGATGGACGCCGTCGCCGACCGCGACTTCGCCGCCGAGTTCCTGTTCGACGCCGCCATGATCGGCGTCCACCTGTCGAGGCTGGGCGAGGAGATCGTCCTGTGGGCCTCGCAGGAGTTCCGCTGGATCGAGATGGACGACGCCTACTCCACCGGCTCGTCGATCATGCCGCAGAAGAAGAACCCCGACGTGGCCGAGCTGGCCCGCGGCAAGTCGGGCCGCCTGATCGGCAACCTCATGTCGCTGTTGACGACTCTGAAGGGTCTGCCGCTCACCTACAACCGCGACCTGCAGGAGGACAAGGAGCCCGTGTTCGACTCGGTCGACACGCTGCTGCTGGTCCTGCCGGCGATGGCCGGGCTGGTCGCCACCATGCGGGTCAACACCACGCGGCTGGAGACGTCCGCGCCCGACGGCTACGCCCTGGCCACCGACCTGGCCGAGCTGCTGGTGCGGCGCGGCGTGCCGTTCCGCGACGCGCACGAGGCCGTCGGCCACCTGGTGGTGTGGTGCCAGGTCAACGACAAGGACCTGGGCGAGCTGACCGACGACGAGCTGGTCAAGGTCTCCGCGCACCTCACCCCCGACGTCCGCGACGTGCTGAGCGTGCCCGGCGCGCTGGCCGCCCGTAAGGCCCACGGAGGCACCGCCCCCGACCGGGTCCGCGACCAGCTGGCCGCGCTCCGCGAGGCGGTCGACGCCCAGGCGGCATGGGCCGCGGGCTCCTGAGCTCCGCGCCGCTGCCGCGGGGCTTCTTCGACAGGCCGTCGCACGAGGTCGCGCCCGACCTGCTCGGGCGCGTGCTCGCGCACGGCCCTGTCGCCGTGCGGCTGACCGAGGTCGAGGCGTACGGCGGCCCCGGGGAGGACCCAGCCGCGCACACCTACCGGGGCAGGACCCCGAGGAACGCGGTCATGTTCGGGCCGCCAGGCCACCTTTACGTGTACTTCACCTACGGCATGCACTTCTGCGCGAACCTGGTCTGCCTGCCGGAGGACCACGGCTCGGCCGTGCTGCTGCGGGCCGGCGAGGTGGTCGCAGGGGCGGAGATCGCGCGCTCGCGCCGGTCGAACGGCAAGCCGCCGCGCGACCGCGACCTCGCCCGCGGCCCCGCCAGGCTGGCAGTGGCGCTGGGGTTACAACGCGAGCACAACGGGCTGGACGCCGTCTGGGAGGGCTCGCCCACGGCCGTCTCTGCCTCGCACGGCGAGCTGACCGGCTACCCCACCGGATCGGCCGCCGTCCTGGAGGGAGCCCCGCCCGATCCGCGAACGATCCGGTCGGGGCCGCGCACCGGGATCTCGACCGCGAAGGACACACCGTGGCGGTTCTGGATCGACGGCGACGCGACGGTCTCGCCGTTCCGGCCTCACGTGCCGCGCCGCCGCAACGCCGCCGCCACCTCCGTGGGGGAGGCGCCCAGCTCGTGAGGGCTGAAGATGTGCAGGTGGTCGCCGGTGTCGATCTCCAGCATCTCGCTGCGCAGGCCGTACCTCCTGCGGACGTCCACCTTGACGTCCTGGATATCCTCCCAGGGGATCTGCCGCCTCCCGGCGAAGCCGTGCACCACGGTGATCCCCTGCGCGTCGGCCGACAGCCGCACCGGCACCAGCAGGTCGCGCAGGCCCATCCCGCCCACCAGCACGGCCGCCGGCACGGCGAGGACCACGCCGCGCACGTCGCCCTGGAGATACCAGTAGACGGCGAGCCCGGCACACACCAGAGCCCCTAAGATCTTGAAAACGGCCAGCTCGCGACGGACCCTCCACATAGCTGCCGAGAGTATCCAAGTGGCGGGCATGCGGCAGGATCGGGCAGGCTGTAATCACTCAACGTCTATCGGAAAGCCAGCACCGTGACCGACATTCTCGATGAGCTCGAATGGCGCGACGTCCTCGCGCAGACCACCGACATCGACGCCCTGCGGGAGGCGCTGTCGAAGGGTCCGATCACGGTCTATGCGGGCTTCGACCCGACCGCCCCGTCGTTGCACATGGGCAATCTCGCCACGCTGCTCATCCTCACCCGCTTCCAGCGCGCGGGGCACCGGCCGATCGGCCTGGTCGGCGGCGCGACGGGGCTGATCGGCGACCCGAGCGGGCGCAGCACCGAGCGGGCGCTGAACACCTCCGAGATCGTGGCCGAATGGGTGGCCAAGATCCGGGTGCAGGTGGAGAAGTTCCTCTCCTTCGAGCCGGGCCCCGCCGCGGCGACGCTGGTCAGCAACCTCGACTGGACCGCCGAGATGACGGCCATCGACTTCCTGCGCGACGTCGGCAAGCACTTCCCGATCAACCGCATGCTCGCCCGCGAGTCCGTGGCCGCGCGCCTGGGCGGCGACGGGCTCAGCTACACCGAGTTCAGCTACCAGCTCCTGCAGTCCAACGACTACCTGGAGCTGTACCGGCGCCACGGCTGCTCGCTCCAGGTCGGCGGCAGCGACCAGTGGGGCAACATCACCGCCGGCGTCGACCTGATCCGCCGCGTCGAGGGCGCCCACGTGCACGCCCTCACCGGCAAGCTGATCACCAAGGCCGACGGCACCAAGTTCGGCAAGACCGCGAGCGGCGCGGTCTGGCTCGACCCGGCGCTGACCTCGCCGTACGCGTTCTACCAGTTCTGGCTGAACTCCGACGACCGCGACGTGATCCGCTTCCTGAAGGTGTTCACCTTCCGCGACCGCGAGGAGATCGAGGCGCTGGAGAAGGCCGTCGCCGACCGCCCGTTCGCCCGGGAGGCGCAGCGGACCCTGGCCGAAGACCTCACCACCCTGGTGCACGGCGCCGACGAGCTGGCGGCAGTCGTCGCCGCCTCCAAGGCGCTGTTCGGGCAGGGCTCGCTGGAGGAGCTGCCGGCCTCGACGCTGGCGGCCGCGCTGGCCGAGGTGCCCAAGGCGACCGTCCCCGCGCTGGGGGCGCCGTTCGTCGACCTGCTCGCCGACAGCGGCCTGGTGGAGTCCAAGTCGGCGGCCAGGCGGGCGGTGAAGGAGGGCGGGGCGTACCTCAACAACGTCAAGATCACCGACGAGGCGTACGTCCCGACCGGTGACGACCTGCTGCACGGGCGCTTCCTGGTGCTGCGGCGCGGCAAGAAGTCGATCGGCGGCGTCGAGGTCGGAGCCTGACGCACCGCGCTCTACACCGGCCCCGGTCAGGAGCCGGTGTAGAGCGCCACGGTCAGCCCCGGCACGTCCGCGGAGTGCCAGGTCGACCTGAGGCTGAACCCCGCCTCCTGGACGGCCTTGATCCGCGGCAGCTTGGCGCCTTTCGCGCCGCGCCACACCATCCAGACACGGTCGCGCCCCTTGAGCGCGGCGGCGACGTCGTCCCGCTCCGGGTAGCCGAACCCGTCAGGCTCGGGGGCCGCGCCCGTGAGCAGCACGTCGTCCGGCATGGACGCGTCGCCGTAGTACAGGAACCCGGCCCTGACCGAGCTCTGGCCGTACACGATCGCGTCTCCGGGCCGGGCGTCCAGCTTGCGGACCGCCCACGGGAAGTCCTCGAAACGGCCGTTGGCGTCGCGCACCTCGACCTGCTGGGCGATGCCCGCGGCCGCGGAGACGACCACGAGCGCGCAGGCGGCGGCCACCCCCATCCGCGGGACGCTCGCCGCCGCGATCCCGGCCAGCAACGCCAGGGCGGGCGCGGTGACGAACAGGTAGCGATCCACGTAGACCGGCGTCAGCAGGTGTGAGACTGCCAGCAACAGCAGCGGCGGCAGCACCAGCCAGCCCAGCAGCGCCCCGCCCCAGGCCCGGTTCCCGAGCAGCACGGCGCTGGCCAGCGCGACCACGAACAGCAGCACGCCGACCTCGGTGGCCCCCGCCGCCATCTTCGGGAACTTGAGCAGCACCTCGGGCCCGCGTTGCGGGATCCAGCTGATCGCGTGCCGCTCCCCGTACCCGACCAGCCCCAGGACCAGCGCCGGGAGGCAGCCGACGGCCAGCGCGGGCAGCATCCGCGCCAGCAGCCTGCGCTGGGGCAGCAACACGAACAGGTGCGCGGGTAGCACCAGTACCGCGAACAGGTGGGTGGAGCACACCAGCGCCACCGACACGCCGTACAGCACCCATCCGCGCCCCCGGGCGGCCCGGTGCAGCGCCCAGAACGAGAACACCACCGCGGCGGCGGCGAAGGCGTACGACCGGGCGAACGCTCCGTAGTAGGACACCGACGGCAGCAGTGCGAAGATCGCGGCGGCCGTCACCCCCGCCCGCGTGCTGTGCAGGCGGCGTCCCAGGTCCACCAGGAACCAGGCGGCGACGCCGATCGCCACCGCCGACGGCAACCTCAGCCAGAGCTCTGCCGTGCCCGTCTGCACCCAGAGGTGCATGAACAGGTAGTACGGCAGGAAATGCCCATCGATGTGCCGGGCCAGCTCCCACACCTGCGGAAGGGAGCGCGACGCGGCGCTGATCGTGGCCAGCTCGTCGCCGTTGAGCGTCGCGGACCCCGTCCCGGTGAAGGCCACCGCACCCGACAGCAGCGCCGCCCACCACGGGCTCGTCCCGCGCAGGCGTGCGACGGAGGGTGCTGGCGGGGCGATCGTGGCGGCGCTGGTCACCGGGGCAGGATACGCGCATAAGCTCGGACATATGGCTGACGTGATCGTGTTCGACCTCTATGGGGTCATCGCCCGGACCCAGACCGACGAGGCGAAGAAGCGGATCGTCGACCTGGCAGGCGTCCCGGGGGAGCAGTTCTGGGAGGCCTACTGGGCCTGCAGGCCCGCGTACGACGCCGGTCAGGAGAGCCGCGCCTACTGGGACGCGGTGGCCGGACGGCTGGGGACGCGGTTCCGCTCCGTCGAGGCGTTGATCGAGGCCGACCTCGACAGCTGGTGCCGGGTCGACGACGAGATGGTCGGCGTGGTGCTGGACCTGGCGGACCGGGGGCGCAGGCTCGGGTTGCTCTCCAACATCATCGAGGACCTGGTGCCGATCTGGGAGGACCGGCACGGCGACTGGCTCGGGCGGTTCGCGGCGCTGACGTACTCGTGCCGGATCGGGGTGGCCAAGCCGGACCCGCGGGCGTACGAGATCTGTGCGGCCAGGATGGGCGTGCCGCCGGAGGACGTCCTGTTCTTCGACGACAACGAGACCAACGTCGTGGCGGCCAGGGAGGCCGGGATGGCCGCCGAACTGTTCACCTCGGCGCACCAGGTGCGCGCCCTCACGGCCTGACCCCGCCTACTGGCTGGTGGTGCGCACGGGCCGGACCACGATGACCACCCGGCGTTCCGCGTCGCCGACCGGGCGCTCGTACGCCAGGCCGTAGCGGGTGGCGAGCACGTCGAAGAAGTCGCCGGACGGGTCGGGTTCGACCCGCTCGACCACGCCCCGCACTTCCAGGTACCGATACGGCTGCTCAGGATCGTTGATCGACACCGCCACGTGCGGGTTCTCCATGACGTTGCGGTACTTCCGCCGGTCTGTCGTGGTGGTGAACCGGAGGAACTCACCGTCCCAGATCGTCCAGACCGGGTTCACGTGCGGCTCACCGCCGGAGGCGATGGTGGACAGGTGGGCGAACAGGGGACGGCTCAGCAGGTCCAGGTGACTTTCGGGGATCATGTGCGCTCCTGTGTCTCGGCAGCTGTTGCGGCCGAAGTTATCAAAGTCTTGATGGTTATCAATACTTATACATCTAATCCAGCTTGTACGATCCACGCCATGCGGATGCCTGCGGAGGAACGGCTCGGCCTGGACATCAAGCGAGTGGAACAGGAGCTGATGGCCGCGAAACAGCTGGCCGTGCGGCCTGCCGGCCTGACCGTTCCGCAGTACGCCGCCCTCTTCGCGCTTTCCGGGAGCCCCGGCATCTCGGCCGCCGCCCTTGCCCGCGCCTGCCTGGTGACACCGCAGGCGATGACCGTCGTGCTGAGAAACCTCGAGGAACGCGGCCTGGTCGAGCGCACCCCGCATCCGTGGCATCGCAACGTCCTGGAAACCCGGCTGACCGACGCCGGCCGCACCGCCCTCGACGCGGCCGACCAGCGGGCGGTGACGGTCGAACGCGAGATCGCCGAGGCGCTGACGCCCGGCGAGCGGGAGACTCTGCGAACCCTTCTGAGCCGCTGCGAAGAGGCGATCGGCCGCGCGTCCTCGCGCCTGAGCTGATGCGCGCCTTCCGGGCTTCCAGCGCGTGCCGCTGACTCTGCGGACTACCAGTCGAGCCCGTCACGGAAGCCCGCCGGCGCCGTCATCGCCGCAGGTCGTCAGCCGGACGCCGGCACCACGCCGTCGCGTGGCGCGAAGCGCGATTTGACTCTTGCCGGATGCCGACCTAATGTTTCACCTCGCCCCGGGAGTGAGCCGGACGCCACAGGCGGACGGGCCCCAGGGGCGAACCCTTGAGAACAAGCCACTCGGCCGAGGCGTAACGCGCTCAGGCTCGAGTCGTCTCGGGCACGCTCGAATCGCCGGAAATTCGGTTGATTCGACATGCTCCGGATGACACGGTAGTTTAAGAGGGTTGTCCCGGAGACGGGGCGAAACCCATCCTAGACGGGTTGACGAGCTTCAAGCAAATCTCCGATTTGACAGAAGGTCGACAGCCTGCTAAGATGGAGGAGCGAGAGGTGCGCCTCTGATCACAGATCGACAGGATCTGGGTGACGAAGTTCGCGTCCGTTTCTTGAGAACTCAACAGTGTGTTAAAAGCCAGTGCATGATGCACAAACCCCGTCATTGATTTGACGGATTCCTTTTGGTTGGGAT
>NZ_JBEPDC010000028.1:0-146442 GCF_040300065.1 Nonomuraea sp. NPDC000554
ATGACGGGGTTTGTGCATCATGCACTGGCTTTTAACACACTGTTGAGTTCTCAAGAAACGGACGCGAACTTCGTCACCCAGATCCTGTCGATCTGCGATCAGAGGCGCACCTCTCGCTTATCCAGTTTACCGACTCGGACGATCTTTGTCAAATCGCCCGATCCGGGATCTTCCGGACCACCCTGTCTCCAGGGCAACCCCTCTAACTTACTCCAACTTCAGAGCTTTGTCCAATCGGATCTGGACGCAGCCCGAAAGATCGGATCTGCCTGAGGGAGTCGGAGCCATCAGCCCCGCACGGAAAACTGTAGCAGCCCCAGCGCGGTCCAAGGTCCATCTTCGGTAACGAATAGGTCTTCCCCGCGTGCGGGAGGCCCAAACATTCAGCCTTGCGGCAGCATGGCGAGCTGAGCCTCCAGCCGCGCGATGTCAGCAGCCGCCTGCTCGGCCCGTCCTCTGACCTTGGCCACCACGTCTTCAGGCGCCTTGGCCATGAACTGCTCGTTGCCCAGCTTGGCAGCCACCTGCGCGGCCTCCTTGCGGGCGACGGCGAGATCCTTCTCCAGCCGCTTGCGCTCGGCCGCGACGTCGATGGCACCGGCGGTGTCGATCTCGACGCTCACTCCGCCCACGGTGAACCGTGCCGTGGCGGCGAACGTGTCGCCCGGCGCGGTCAGCCGCAGCAGAGACCGAATGGCCCCCTCCTGCGCGGCCAGGGTCGTGCCGGACAGTGCCAGCCGCGCCGCCACCTTCTGCCCCGGCTTCAAGCCCTGGTCGGAGCGGAACCTGCGGACCTCGGTCACCAGCTCCTGCAGCGCCACGATCTCCGCCTCGGCCACCGGATCGGTGTACCGCGCATCGACCTCGGGCCAAGGCGCGATGACGATCGACTCGCCGCCCGTGACCGCCCGCCACAGTTCCTCCGTGACGAACGGCACCAGCGGATGCATCAGCCGCAGCAGCGCGTCGAGGACGTGCCCGAGCACCAGCCTGGTGTGCTCCAGCCCCTCGCCGAGCTGGATCTTGGCCAGCTCCAAGTACCAGTCGCAGACCTCGTCCCACGCGAAGTGGTAGAGCAGGTCGGACGCCTTGGCGAACTCGAACTCCTCGAACGCCGCATCAGCGGACGAGATCACGCTCTGCAGCCGCGACAGGATCCACCGGTCGGCCGCCGTCAGCTCCAGCCCTTCCAGGGACCCGACGGCCGCCCCGTTCATCAGCGCGAACCGGGTGGCGTTCCAGATCTTGTTGCAGAAGTTGCGGGAGCCGGCCGCCCATTCCTCGCTCACCGCGACGTCCGCGCCGGGATTGGCGCCGCGCAGCAGCGTGAAGCGGGTCGCGTCGGCGCCGAAACGTTCGATCCAGTCGAGCGGGTCGACCACGTTCCCGAAGGACTTGGACATCTTCTTGCCGTACTGGTCGCGGACCATGCCGTGCAGCGACACCACGCGGAACGGCGGCTCGCCGTCCATCGCGTACAACCCGAACATCATCATCCGGGCGACCCAGAAGAACAGGATGTCGTACCCCGTCACCAGCACGGATGTCGGGTAGAACCGGGCCAGTTCCGGTGTCGCGTCGGGCCAGCCGAGCGTCGAGAACGGCCAGAGCCCGGACGAGAACCAGGTGTCGAGGACGTCAGGGTCCTGGACGTAGCCCTCGGGGGCCCGCTCGTCAGGGCCCACGCAGACGACCTCGCCGTCGGGGCCGTACCAGACCGGAATCCGGTGCCCCCACCACAGCTGCCGCGAGATGCACCAGTCGTGCATGTCGTCGACCCAGTCGAAGTACCGCTTGGCCAGTTCCGGCGGGTGGATGCGGGTGCGGCCGTCGCGCACGGCGTCGCCGGCGGCTTTGGCCAGCGGCGAGACGTTGACGAACCACTGGAGCGACAGCCGGGGCTCCACCACGGTCTTGCATCGTGAGCAGTGCCCGACTGAGTGCAGGTACGGACGCTTCTCCGCGACGATCCGCCCCTCGGCCCGCAGCGCCGCCACCACCGCCGGGCGTGCCTCGAACCGGTCGAGGCCTTGGAACGGCCCGTGCGCGGTGATCACGCCGCGCTCGTCCATGACGGTCAGCGACGGCAGGGAGTGGCGGCGGCCGATCTCGAAGTCGTTAGGGTCGTGCGCGGGTGTCACCTTGACCGCGCCGGTGCCGAATGCGGGGTCGACGTGCTCGTCGGCGACGATGGGGATCATGCGCCCGGTGAGCGGCACCTCCACGAGGGTGCCGATCAGGTGCGCGTACCGCTCGTCGGAGGGATGCACGGCCACCGCGGTGTCGCCGAGCATGGTCTCGGCCCGCGTGGTGGCGACCACGATCTCATCGGAGTACCGGATCGAGACGAGCTCGCCTTCGTCCTCGCTGTGCTCCACCTCGATGTCGGAGAGCGCGGTCAGGCAGCGTGGGCACCAGTTGATGATGCGCTCGGCGCGGTAGATCAGACCGTCGTCGAAGAGCTTCTTGAAGATCGTGTGGACGGCTCGCGAGAGCCCCTCGTCCATGGTGAACCGCTCGCGCGACCAGTCGACGCCGTCGCCGAGCTTGCGCATCTGGCCGAGGATCCGGCCGCCCGACTCCTCCTTCCACTCCCAGACGCGCTCGACGAACGCCTCTCGGCCCAGGTCGTGGCGGGACAGCCCCTGCTTGGCCAGTTCGCGCTCGACGACGTTCTGGGTGGCGATGCCCGCGTGGTCCATGCCGGGCAGCCAGAGGGCCTCGCGCCCCTGCATGCGGGCGCGGCGGGTCAGCGCGTCCTGGATGGAGTGGTCGAGGGCGTGCCCGATGTGCAGGACGCCGGTCACGTTCGGCGGAGGGAGGACGATGCTGAACGGCACGCGTGAGCTGCCAGGGTCGGCACGGAAGTAGCCTTCGGACACCCAGCGCTCGTAGCTTCGGGTCTCGACGTCGGCCGGGGTGTACTGGGTAGGCAGCTCTGGCGTTGTCACAGTGACCAATTCTAGGGAGGCGGAACAGCGAAACGCCCCATGGATCTGCATCCACAGGGCGCCTGCCGTGTTGGGGAGGCCGTCAGGCCGACTTCTCGCGCGGCGTGCGCTGCTGCTTGGCGGCGAGCTGGTCACGCGGGACGAGGGTCGGGATCGCGTGCTCCAGCACCGACTCGCGGGTGATGACGACGCGTGCTACGTCCTCGCGGGAGGGCACCTCGTACATGACGGACAGGAGCACCTCCTCCAGGATCGCGCGCAGCCCGCGGGCGCCGGTGCCACGCAGGATGGCCTGGTCGGCGATGGCTTCGAGCGCGTCGTCGGTGAACTCCAGGTCGACGCCGTCGATCTCGAACAGCTTGCGGTACTGCTTGACCAGCGCGTTGCGCGGCTCGGTGAGGATCTGGATGAGCGCTTCGCGGTCGAGGTTGTGCACCGAGGTGATGATCGGCAGGCGGCCGACGAACTCGGGGATCATGCCGAACTTCAGCAGGTCTTCCGGCATCACATCGGCGAAGATGTCGGCGCTGTCGACCTCTTCCTTGGACCGGATCACGGCGTTGAAGCCGATGCCCTTCTTGCCGATCCGCGACTCGATGATCTTCTCCAGACCGGCGAAGGCGCCGCCGCAGATGAACAGCACGTTCGTGGTGTCGATCTGGATGAACTCCTGGTGGGGGTGCTTGCGACCGCCCTGCGGCGGAACCGAGGCCGTGGTGCCCTCGAGTATCTTCAGCAGCGCCTGCTGCACGCCCTCACCCGAGACGTCGCGCGTGATCGACGGGTTCTCGCTCTTGCGGGCGATCTTGTCGACCTCGTCGATGTAGATGATGCCGGTCTCGGCCTTCTTGACGTCGTAGTCGGCGGCCTGGATGAGCTTGAGCAAGATGTTCTCGACGTCCTCGCCGACGTACCCGGCTTCGGTGAGCGCGGTGGCGTCGGCGATGGCAAAGGGGACGTTCAGCATCTTCGCCAGGGTCTGCGCCAGCAACGTCTTGCCGGAACCCGTGGGCCCGAGCAGCAGGATGTTGCTCTTGGACAGCTCAGGGCCGTCGTCTCTGCCCCGGTCGCCGGACTGCACCCGCTTGTAGTGGTTGTAGACCGCCACCGAGAGGGCCTTCTTCGCCTTGTCCTGACCGATGACGTAGGCGTCGAGGAACTCGAAGATCTCCCTCGGCTTGGGTAGGTTGTCCCACTTGAGCTCGGAGGACTCGGAGAGCTCCTCCTCGATGATCTCGTTGCAGAGATCGATGCACTCATCGCAGATGTAGACGCCTGGACCGGCAATGAGCTTCTTGACTTGCTTCTGGCTCTTCCCGCAGAAAGAGCACTTCAGCAGGTCTCCCCCGTCGCCGATGCGTGCCACCCCAGATACTCCTTTGCGTGGGACCGCCCTGCTCCCGCGATCCGTATCCTCCGGACCCGGTCCGAACCGCTCAGGTTTCGACGTTACCGTCTTCTGGGCCCTCAGTGAGCCCCCTAGCGGCGAGTCGCACCGGAACGTGCCTTAATGGGCAGCGCTCCGGTGCGCACATCTCATCTAGGAAGCAACGGCCTGAGCTCGCTTCTTCCTGGACGGGATGATGTCGTCGATCAGACCATACGCCTTCGCCTCGTCCGCGTTGAGAATTTTGTCGCGTTCGATGTCCTTACGGACTTCGGCGGGGCTCTTACCGGAGTGCCTCGCCACGATGTCCTCCAGGAGGGCTCGCATGCGAAGGATCTCGCGGGCCTGGATCTCGATGTCGCTTCCCTGGCCACCGCCCTCGGTGGAGGGCTGGTGGATCAGCACCCGGGCGTTGGGCAGCGCGAACCGCTTGCCCGGGGTGCCGCCGGCCAGCAGCACGGCCGCGGCGGACGCGGCCTGGCCGAGGCAGACGGTCTGGATCTCCGGCCGGACGAACTGCATCGTGTCGTAGATCGCCGTCATGGCGGTGAACGAGCCGCCGGGCGAGTTGATGTAGATGCTGATGTCACGGTCGGGGTCGAGCGACTCCAGCGTCAGCAGCTGGGCCATGACGTCGTTCGCCGACGCGTCGTCGATCTGCACCCCGAGGAAGATGATGCGGTCCTCGAAGAGCTTGGTATACGGGTTCATCGTCTTCACCCCGTACGAGGTGCGTTCCGAGAACTCCGGAATGATGTAGCGGCTGTTGATATCCACTTCAGCTTCCCCTAGGAGACGGGGCCCTGCGAGGGCACCTGCCGCGCGCTGCGCACGACGTGGTCGATGAAGCCATAGTCCTTGGCCTCGTCGGCTGTGAACCAGCGGTCGCGGTCGGAATCGGCCTCGATCTGCTCGAGCGGCTGCCCTGTGTGGAAGGCGATCCGCTCGGCCAGGGTCTTCTTCACATAGAGCATCTGCTCGGCCTGGATGGCGATGTCGGCGGCGGTGCCACCGATGCCGCCGGACGGCTGGTGCATCATGATGCGCGCGTGCGGCAGACCGTAGCGCTTGCCCTTGGTGCCCGCGGAGAGCAGGAACTGCCCCATCGAGGCCGCCATGCCCATCACGACCGTGGAGACGTCGTTCGGTACATACTCCATCATGTCGTAAATCGCCATGCCGGCGCTCACCGAGCCACCAGGCGAGTTGATGTAGAGCGTGATGTCGCGATTGGGATCGTCGGCCGCGAGCAGCAGCAGTTCGGCGCAGATGCGGTTGGCGATCTCGTCGTTCACCTCCTGCCCGAGCACGATGATGCGCTCACGCAGCAGGCGCTGGTACAGCTGGTCCTCGAGCCGGAAGGACGAGCCGTTCTCACGGCCTCGCGACTCAGGCTGATAGAAGGTCGGCGGGCTGGTCACAGCGTCACCTTCCGATGCGTCGTAATCGATGGGCTTTGCTTGTGACCTTAACGCGCGCCGCACACAGGTCATGCCCGGTCCACCGACTGTTCGCTGACGGCGCAGGTTCAGGTCAACGGTCGCCCGAGACCCTGCGGCGCTCCTCGACGTCCAGCTCATGGTTGAGTTTACGCAACGTGTCAGCACCGATCGCCCCCTTCTCGTAGAGCTGGCGAAGCTTCTCGCGCTGGGCTCTGATCAGCTCGCGGCGCAGGCCGCCGTGGCCCGCCTGGGGGTCGACCTCCGGGCCGGTCTCGCCTAGGAGGTCGTCTTCGAGTATCGCCCTGACCCGGTCCAGGCGCAGCTCGAAGAGCTGCCTGAAGACCTCGGCCGTGCGCTCGTCCACCCTGCCGTCCGCGGCGAGTTCGTCCAGGCGGGCGAGCGCGACCTCCAGCATGGCCTCCCGCGCGGTGGTCTCCTCCAGGATCTCGGTGCGCGACTCGCTCAGGCCCACGCGCCGCAGCAGCGGGCCGAGAGTGGTGGCCTGCAACCCGAGCGACACCAGGACGACGCAGGCCGCCAGGAAGATCAGCAACGACCGGTTCCCGGCGGAGAGCGGGATCGACAGGGCGACAGCCAGCGTGATCGCGCCGCGCATGCCCGCCCAGCCCAGTACCAGGCGCTGCTTGCGCTCGATCGGCTCTCGCAGCGGGACCAGCGGCAGCACCAGGACCGTCCACGCCAGCCGTAGCAGGATGACGGTCGCGACGGCGACCAGTCCCGCGAGCGCGTAGCGGGACCACGCCGTGCCGTCCAAGTGCTGGAACACCGTGACGATCTGCAGGCCGAGCAGCACGAACAGGGTGGCTCCGAGCAGGTGGATCAGCACGTTCCAGAAGACCTGGCCGGTCAGCCGGGAGGCGGGCTGCAGGACGTGCCCGGTGATGCCGAGCGAGAAGCCGGTCACGATGGTCGCCAGCACGCCCGACACGCCGAGGTGGACGGCCGGTATGTAGGCGACGAACGGCGTCAGCAGCGACAGCACGATCTGGCTGCGGGGGTCGTGGAACAGCGGCCGGACCCTGCCGATCACCCAGGCGACCACGAGGCCGTACAGGATGCCGCCGCACACGATCCGCAGCAGGGTGAGCGCTCCGTGGGCTGCCGTGACCTGTCCGGTCAGCCCGTCGACCGCGAGCCCGAACATGGTGAGCGCGACGCCGTCGTTGAGCAGGCTCTCGCCTTCCAGGATCGTCACGAGCCGCCTGGGCGCGCCGACCCGCTCCAGCACGGACGTGGCGGCCACGGCGTCGGTGGGGGCGACGGCCGCGCCGAGCGCGAGCGCCGCCGCCCACGTCAACCCGGGGACGGTGATGCCCAGGACGACCATCACGCACAGACCGGTCACGCAGGTGAGACCCACCGCCAGGACGCTGATCGGGACGGCGTCGTGCCTGGTCTCACGCGGAGCCGTCAGGAAGGCGGCGCGGTAGAGCAGCGGCGGCAGGAACGCGGTGAGCACCACCTCGGGCTCGACGTGCACCACCTCCGCGGACAGCAGCAGGCTCAGCGCCGCGCCGAACAGGACCAGGAGGAACGGCTCCGGCACCCGCAGGCGTCTGGCGAGCACGCCGGACACCACCATCGCGAGCCCGACCCCCAGGGCGAGGATGAAGAGCTGGTCCCCCATGGCCTCTCACCTGCCCAAAAAACGACAAAGCCCCCAACCGCGCGGCGGTGGGGGCTTCGTGCGTGAAGGTCAGTCTTCGGTCTTCTCCTCGGCGGGCTCCTCGACGACCTCTTCACCGTTGATCTCGGTGTAGATGGCCTTGAGGTCGACCTCGTTGCCCTCGGAGTCGACGACCTTGGCGGCGTCGCCGATGACGGACTTCGCCTTGTCGCGGACGATCTCGACCATGGCCAGCGTGAGCTGGTCGTTGTCGGCCAGGTGCTGGGCGAGCTGGTTGGGCTGGACGCCCATCTCCATGGCGCGGCGGACCACGAAGTTGGTCAGCTCCTGCTCGGAGACGCCGAGCTCCTCCGACTTGACGATCTTGTCGAGGACGAAGCCGACCTTGATCGCCTTGGCCGAGCTGGTCTCGAACTCGGCGAGGCGCTCCTCCTCCGTCGTCTGGTAGAGACGGAAGAACGCGTCGCGGCTCAGACCGCTCTCGGCGACCTGGTGGTCGAGGTTGTGCTTGCGGGCGTCGACCTCGGCCTTGAGCGCGCTGTCGGGGATCGGGATGTCGATCTTCTCCAGCAGCGTGTCGAGGGCGTTCTCACGGGCCTGGACGACCTGCTCGATGAGCTTGTTGCGGCGGGCCTGCTCGCGGATGCTCTCCTTGAGCTCGTCGAGCGTGTCGAACTCGCTCGCGAGCTGCGCGAACTCGTCGTCGAGCTCGGGCAGGACCTTCTCCTTGACCGACTTGACGCTGATGATCACGTCGGCTTCCTCGCCGGCGTTGGCGCCGCCGACCAGCTCGGTCTTGAAGCTCTTCTCCTCGCCCGCGGCCATGCCCTCGAGCGCGCCGTCGAGACCCTGGAGCACCGAGCCCGCGCCGACCTCGTAGGAGACCTCGTTGGCCTGCTGCTCCTCGATGTTCTCGCCGTCGATCTCGGCGCGCAGGTCCATGACGACGAAGTCGCCGGACGCGGCGGGACGCTCGACGCCGGTCAGCGTGGCGAAGCGCTGGCGCAGCGCGTCGAGCTGGGCGTCGATGTCGGCGTCGGAGACCTCGGCGGAGTCGACGGTGACCTCGACGCCCGCGTAGTCAGGGACGTCGAAGTTGGGACGGATGTCGACCTCAGCGGTGAACTCGATCTGCTCGCCGTCGTCGATCTTCGTGACCTCGATGTCGGGCTGGCTGACCGGGAACAGGTCGACCTCGTCGACGGCCTGGCCGTACAGCTTGGGCACCGCGTCGTTGAGGGTCTCCTCCAGCACCACCGCCCGGCCGAAGCGCTGCTCGATGATGCGAGCCGGGACCTTGCCAGGGCGGAACCCGGGAACGCGCACCTGCTGCGCGACCTTCTTGTACGCCGCATCCAGGCTCGAGCGCAGCTCGTCGAACGGCACCTCGACAGTGAGCTTGACCCGGGTCGGG
Source organism: Nonomuraea sp. NPDC000554 (assembly GCF_040300065.1). Lineage (NCBI taxonomy): Bacteria > Bacillati > Actinomycetota > Actinomycetes > Streptosporangiales > Streptosporangiaceae > Nonomuraea > Nonomuraea sp. NPDC000554. Next base: position 8,843 of record NZ_JBEPDC010000028.1, read on the forward strand.
CTGAGCTCCTCGACAGCGGTCTTCACGGGGTGGTCTCCTTGATCAAGCTTCCAGTGATCGCGGGCGCGTCCATTCGGTACGGCTCACGCGCCGCGCCCACATGATCGGCGTTGGGCATGCTCCGCACGGCGGTAACCAAACGCCGTTGGCCAGTCTAGGGCAGACCCAGCAACTCTCAGAACTCTTCGGCGATCGACCTCAGCAGCTCGACGGTCTCGTCGGGCGTGGTGCTGACGGCGCAGAGCCGTTCCATCACCGCTGTGTACCTGTCGACGTCCTCGCGCTTGTCCAGGTAGAGGGCGCTGGCGAGTTGCTCGACGTAGACGACGTCCGGCAGCTCGTGGTCGGGGAAGCGCAGGATGCTGAACGCGCCGCCTTCGGCGCTGTGGCCGCCGAAGCTGAACGGCATGACCTGGATCGTGATGTTCGGCTGGCGCATCAGGTCGATCAGGTGCTCGAGCTGCGCGCGCATGACCTCGGCTCCGCCGATGGGACGGCGCAGCGCGGCCTCGTCGATGACCGCCCAGAAGACCGGCCCCTCGGGCCGTTCGAACACCCGCTGGCGCTCCAGCCGCAGGTCCACCCTGCGGGCGATCTCCTCGGCGCCGACGCCGGCTGATCCGGCGGTGACCACCGCCCTGGCGTACTCCTTGGTCTGCAGCAGACCGGGGACGAACTGGACCTCGTAGGTCCTGATCCTGGCCGCGGCCTCCTCGAGCCCCACGTACGCCTGGAACCAGGTGGGCAGGATGTCGTTGAAGCGGTGCCACCAGCCGGGCTCGTTCGCGGTCGCCACCAGGTCGAGCACGGCCCGGCGGGCCTCGTCCTCGACGACGCCGTACAGGGTCAGCAGGTCGGACACGTCGCGTTCCTTGAACCCGACCCGTCCGAGCTCCATGCGGCTGATCTTGGATTCTGAGCCGCGGATGAGGTGCCCCGCCTCCTCGCGCGAGACGCCCTTGCCTTCCCTGAGCCTGCGTAGTTGGGAGCCCAGGAGGATACGCAGCGCCGTAGGCCCGGAACCCGGCTGGTTCTGCGTCACTGTGCCTCCCTATCAAGGTCCGCACACACAGTGACACCACAACGCCGCGTATGACAAGGTCTCAACCTGGTGTCCGAATCGGATAGCCACCCGGTAACCGACCATGCGGCTGCACATTGCACATGCACGTGCATTTGGGTCTTGCAGCGTCGGCGGTCCTGACCCATGATGGTCTTGTGCATATTGGGCAAAACATGCACGAAACCGAGGGCAACCGGGAGGTATCGGCGGGATGGTTGGGGACCCCTTGGCCACTGCCGATTGTCTGCAGATCACCCGTGAGGTGGGCTTTGACCACCTGTTGGCCTCGGGCAAGCCCTACACGACCTCGTGCCCCCTCCCCTTCCAGGCCGACTCGGTCAAGACGGCGAGGGATGTGACACGGTCGACCTTGCGGCGCTGGGGGCTGTCAGAGCTGAGCGACGACGCCGCGCTGGTGGTCTCCGAACTTGTGACGAACGCCGTCAGGTACGCGATGTACGCGCGCGGGCAGCAGGACATCCAGCTGCTCCTGATGCGGGTGGCGCCGCACTTCCTGCTGGCCGTGGCCGACCCGAGCGACGAGATCCCGCGGCCCAAGGAGCCCGACTTCATCTCCGAGAACGGGCGCGGGCTCTACATCGTCGAGACCTACAGCCAGTGCTGGGGCTGGGACCCCCTGGCCCGCGGCGGCAAGGCCGTGTGGGCCCTCTTTCGCGCCGACTCCTGATTTATTACCCTTTCTTGGAGTGAAGGGGAGTACCTCCGAACACGTCTGATCGTCACGACGGCCCTCGCGGGCCCGGTCAGGCGGGCCCGCGGCGGCGAGGGAGACCTTCCGGCCCATCGTTGTCAGGCTGGAGGTTCCAAGGTGCGGATGCTCGTCCCCATGTCCCTGCTGGCGGCCGTCTACGGCGCCGTGCTCGCCGGACTCGTCCTGGTGGGGGTCCCCGTTCTCTGGGTCGTCCTGGGAGCCGCCGCGATCCTGCTGGTGCAGTGGCTGTCCACCGAGCTGCTCGCGCGGCGGATGACCAAGGCCCGATTCGTCACGGCGGACGAGGAGCCGGAACTGCACGCCGTCCTCGACCGGTTGTGCGCGCTGAGCGACGTCCCCAAGCCGCGGCTGGCGATCAGCCCGTCGCCGGCGCCGAACGCGTACACCGTCGGACGGTCGCGGCGCAGCGCGACGATCATCGTCACCACGGGCCTGCGCGCCAGGCTCGACCCGGACGAGCTGACCGCCGTCCTCGCCCACGAGATCGCCCACATCAGGCACAGCGACGTGGCGGTCATGACGGTTGCCAGCTCGTTCGCCATCGCCCTGGCCGCGTTCGCCAAGGGCACCGGACGGGTCGCGGTCGAGGCGCCCGGCCTCCTGCTGGAGGAGTTCCCGTACGGCCTGCTGATCGGGCTCGCGGTGCTGGCGGGCGGCGGGCTCGCCGGCCTGGTCAGCTTCCTCGCCCACCTACCGCTCCGCTGGCTCGGCCGGGCCAGGGAACTCGCGGCCGACCGCGCCGCCGCCGACCTCCTCGGCCAGCCGGGGCTGCTCGCCTCGGCTCTGCTGAAGGTGCACGAGGACGAGGGCATCCCGCTGCAGGACCTCCGTCGCGGGGTTCCGGCGCTGGGGCTGGTGGCGTCGCGCACCAGGAAGGGCCGCCTGATGGCGACCCACCCGCACGTCCACGTCCGCGTCAGACGACTGGTGGGCTGAATCGCGGGGACCCCGGACATGCGGAAGGCCACTCGCGAACACACCGAGTGGCCTTGCTCCTGGTCGAACAGTCGGGGCGACAGGATTTGAACCTGCGACTTCTTGCTCCCAAAGCAAGCGCGCTGCCAAGCTGCGCCACGCCCCGCGGCGTCGGGTACGCACGCGCTCCGGGACTCCGGTACGCTTACGCCCTGACGACCGGATGAAGTCTAGACCAGACTTCGACCGGTTCGCGCGGACGTAGCTCAATGGTAGAGCCCTAGTCTTCCAAACTAGCTACGCGGGTTCGATTCCCGTCGTCCGCTCTCACGACGAAAGGCCAGGTCATCCCGCATAGGGAGCCTGGCCTTTGTGATCTTCACTTCGTTTTTTTGATCTCGCGTGCCCGTTGCGTGCCCGATCGCTTCTTCTGCTCGGTCTTAAGCGCCTTGCCGAGCGCTTGCGCGATGGCCTGGTCGCGCTCCTGCGTCGCGTGCTGGTAGATCAGCGCCGCCCGCGTGGAGGAGTGCCCCATCCGAGTCATCAGCTCTCGCAAGCTTGCGCCCGTGGCTGCCGCGAGAGTGTTACCCGCGTGCCGAAGATCGTGGAAGTGGAGATCGGGGAGCCCCACATCCGCCTGGACCTTGTTCCAGATGCGCCGGAAGGCCGAGCGACGCAACAGGCCGCCCTTGGGGCCGATGAAGACATGACCCCACTCCCCCGGCTCGGCGTACCGCGCGAGGTGTGCCCTCAGGTCGGGGATAATCTCAGAGGGGATCGCGACCACCCGTCGACCGGCCCGCGACTTGGGCGTGTCGTCGAACAGCTTGCCACCGTTCAGCTCCACGAGCGTCCCCACCACCCGCACCACTCCCGCCCCCAGGTCGAGATTGGTACGGCGTAGGCCAGCCAGTTCACCCCACCGCAGGCTGGTGAAGGTGCCCAGGAGCACCAGAGCCCGGAATCTCTCAGGGACGGCATCAGCGACTTCCAGAACCTTGGCCAGGGGCACAACCGGCCGTTCCGGGGTGTCGGCTACCGAAGCTCCCCTGATCTGGCATGGGTTGCGTCTGATCAGCTCGTCTGCCAGAGCGGTGTTCATGATCGCCTTGAGGAGCTGGTACGCCTTGGCGACCGTCGACTGCCCCACCGCGTTCAGACGTTCCTTGCGCCACCGTCGCACGTCGGCGTCCTTGATGTCGGCGAGCTGCCGACTGCCGAAAGTCGGCATGATGTGGTTCTTGAGCAGGCTCCGGTACAGGCCCTCCGTTGTCCTCTTGATCACCCGATCATCGATCCACTGAGTCGCGTAGACCTCGAACGAGATCATGCCGCCGTCCGGGTTCAGCCAGTCGCCGCGTTGGATCTCCGCCTCTTTGAGAACCAGCCAGCGGTCCGCCTCCCGCTTTGTGGCGAAGGTGTACGGCGCGGGTCGATCAACTCCGTCAGGACCGTTGTAACGCGCCTGGTACCGACCGGAGGGCAGCAGACGGACGCGGCCGAAGCGCCTCTTCGGCGAGCTGCCCTTGGACGATCGCTTGGGCTCCTCGGGGGTGGGAGGTGCGGTCTTGACCATTACGCGGCCCTCCTGCGTCGCGTGGTGATGATCGGTTCAACCAGCCCCGCAGCGATGAACGCCTCAAGCGCCGCTTCGGGGATACGGACGTTGCGTCCGACATGGATAAAGGCGATTCGCCGTTCCTCGATCAGTCGGCGAGGGAAGCGGACCGAGGTGTTCAGCCGTTCGGCGGCCTCTTCGACCGTGAGCAGCCGGCCCCGAGCCCACTCCGGGAGCAGTGGCACAGGCTCCCGCGTGAGGTTCTGAGTCATGCCGCCCTCCCCGCCTGCTCAGTTGCCGAGAGATCTTGGCCGTCCGCTTCGGCCTGTAGTCGAGCCATGTGGACGCGCCAACGCTGACGTTCGGCGACCGAGCGCAGGAGCCGCATGGCCAGAGGTGGCACGTTGGCGTCTCCGGCCGGTACGGGCTTCCAGACGTAGCGGTGCGGGTCGGTCGGCTCGTCGGGTTGGCCGAGGGCTTCCAGGACCCAGATGCGGCGGTCCTGCTTGTGCTCGGCGAGGGTCTTGTTGGACCACTTGCGGGAGACCAGGACGCGGCGTCCGGCGTAGCCGAGGTGTTCGGGCTTGTGGGCCTTGCCCCGGCACTGGCCCGGAGTCATGCCCGGCCTGGCGTTCTTGGGCTGGACGCCGTAGCGCAGCCAATTCGGGCAGGTCGGCGAGCAGGGCTCGAAGCGCAGCGCCTCAGCCATCCGTCCCGCGTGCTCGCGCCGGGCCTGGTCGTCCGGGTCGAGGCTGTCACTGATCGACTTGGTGAGGTACTTGGACAAGTAGCGGATGCACTGGTCGGCGTCCGCGGTTCCGGCGAGCACGCCTTGTACGTCCACTTGGACGCCGAAGCGAACCACGTGCAGGGGTTCCCCCGCCTCGTCGGCGTCGAGCTGGTCGAGCGCCTGGTCCCAGGCGGGCAGCACCTCACCAGTCGCAGGGTCCAGGTAGCCCGCGTCATCCACCCACACGGGTAGGCGCTCACCGTCGAAGACGACCTGGTCGGTCGGTGGCCACCACACTTGGTGATAGGTGGCGGCGGCGATCTGCTTGATCTCCGCTCGGGGCAGGGTGCCCCTGATGGCCATGTGCAGGTGCGGCGCGAGCCGTTTCTGAGGCTCCACGGCGGCGAAGTACTGCACGTCATAGCCCGCCACGCGGCGCAGGTTCTGCACGAAGCGATCGACGAGCTTGGAGAAGTGCAGCGCGTCACGGGCGGCCCGCGCGTAGTCGTAGCTGTCGGGATTGACCGGCACCCCGTTACGGATCTTGCCGTAGGAGGGCAGGGTGAGGGTGACGAACAGTGACGGCCGGTAGATCTTCCCGTCCGAGCCGGTGAAGGTCCGTCCGAGCGTGGAGTTGATCATCTTGCGCTTGGGCAGGTCTGGGGCGTCCTGCCGTCGTCTGGTCGAGCGGTTGCGCTTGGGGACGGTCCGGCCGAGCACGTTGCCGCGCATGCCCGCCGCGTTGATCTCCTCGTCCAGGCCGGAGATGACCGCGTCAAGGTCGGCGGTGTCCTGGCCCGCCTGGTCGGCTGCGTCGCGTTGGGCATGGATGTCGGCGCGGAACTCGATCAGCCAGCGTTGTTCGTCGTTCGGCTCGTCCGGCGTGATGACCGGTTCCTGGTCGAGGTGCCAGCCTTCTCGACATTGGGCCATGCGGAGCTGCCGGTTGCGCTTGGCACACGGCGAGCACTTGCTGTCGAGCGTGGCACCGCAAGGGGCATCGATGATCTCCCACTGGCCGGTGTGGGTGTCGAGGCGCTTGAGCGGGACGGGCCGGATGCACACTCCGTACTGCTTGGCGACCTCTTCGGCCACCTGGCGGGCCAGAGGTTGGGCCATCCGCAGGGCGCGAGGGGTGGAACGGTCGCTCATCGCGCCTTCCCTTCGCCGATCTCGGGGAAGATGAGTGCCGACTGTCCGCACTCCCGGCACTCGACCACCGCGCGAGCCGGATCGAGCCACAGCGCGTTCAGGCTCTGGCAGCAGGAGCAGCGAAGACCATCGAGGAAGTGAGCCAGCGTCATCGGCCCTCACCGCCTGCGAAGATGGCGACCATGGCGCGGATGTCGCCGTCGGAGACGTAGGCGGCACGGACGCGGATCGGCTCGGGTGAGGTTTCCAGCCGGACGTAGCCGACGCCCGCCCCCAGAGCGGGGTTCGGGGAGATCTGGTCGGCAAGTGCTCCCCGGTCCCGTGCGCCGTCGCCGAGGACCATGTCCACCTGTTCCGACTCGTCGAGTCGGAGCGCGATCTTGTCGGGGAAGAGGTTGCGGATGTTCATGACCTCCTTGCGCGGGTCTTGGAGTGCGGCCAGGACTCCGACGCCGACCGCGCGCCCTTGGGTGGTGAGGGTGGCCAGGGCAGCCGAGATGCGCCGTCTGAGGTCCTTGTCGGCCTGGTAGGCGGTCAGGAACGCCACCTCGTCGACCACTACCAGGACGAAGGGGTCTTCCACGGTCGGGGTGTGGGAACGCTGGACACCGCCGAAGCGCGCCGCGCGCTCTTGCATGACCTTGACGGCCTGTTCCAGCAGGTCGGCGCAGCCAGCCGGGGTGGCGGCGTAGTGATCGCCGAACAGGGCACGGCCGAAGGACAGTTCCATCAGCTTGGGGTCCAGCGCCCAGATCTCAACCAGGCCCCCACGCAGCGCCGGGAGCAGGGCGCGGATGGTGGACCAGATGATCGAGCCCTTGCCCGCCCCGGTGGCACCGGCCACGAGGACATGGGTACCGAAGATCTTGAGATACCAGGGGGCGCCGTCTTCCTGCTTGCCGATCTCGACCGGTCCCACGGTTGGCGCGGCGGGGACGGGGAGCGCGCCGATCACCTCGGCGAGCGGGTCGCGCCGGGGGAAGGTCAGCATGAGCCGTCCGGCCTTGAGGATGGCGACCCGGCATGATCGCGAGCCGAAGCCGTGCGCGAGATGGTCGGTACGGTCGGCCCAGTCCTTGACCGCTTGTCCGTCGAGCATGCGTACGGTCACCTTGTCGGCCCACGTGTTGCAGGTGACCTTGCCGAGGCGGGGCAGGTAGTCACGGCCGCCGAGGTGTCTGCCGAGTCCGGAGACGATCATGACGGGTTGCCAGTGTCGCCGGTAGATGAAGACCAGCCGCCACCAGGCCAGCAGCCGCCAGCCGATCCAGTGGGCGAAGGAGCTACGGTCGGTCAGCGCCCAGACGATCAGCCCGACCGGCACCGGGATGAGCAAGAGCAGCGCGACGCGCCAGCCGTACAGCACCGTCAGCGCGCCGGGGGTGAGGATGACGAGAACGGCGAGAGGGTGCCGCCAGATCGTTCGGACCAGTCCGGCGAGGAGCCGCCAGGCGAAGATCACGATGGTGAGGATGGCGGGGGTGGTGACGACGGCCGGGCGGAAGACCACGGCCGTGTCGGGGGTGGTGGTGACGAGGTTGCGCGCTTCGTCACCGGGCAGTCGCCTGAACATAAGCTTGGAACCTCTCGTGATGTGGAGTCAGGGGAGAACCGAGGGGCCGCCGGAAGTTGGCGCTTCTGGCGGCCCCGCCTTACCTGTCAGGCCGCCGTCTGGTCGGTGGCCTTGCCAGTGGCCGACTGGCCGGAGTACAGCCGCTCGCAGTCGGCCAGGTACTGAGCGGCGGCGTTGAAGATCTCGCGCGCCAAGGTGACGTCGTGGTCGGTGACCGGTCCCGCGCCTGTGGTCGAGATCATCACGTCCGCCTCGCGCGTGGACAGGTGCAGCACCGGACGAACGTCCTCGACCGTGAGCAGGTTTACGGAGATCTCGGGGGTGTGGAACGAGACGTGCATCTGTGGCTTCTCGTCGCCATGCACCGACAGGGTCACGTAGGTGTACGGGTCGAGGGTCATCTCGCCGCGACCTCCCGGCCGGTGGGCAGGCCACGGAACATGCGCTCGACCGAGCGTGCGAAGCCGGCCGCCTGGTCGGCGAGTTGACGGGCGAACTCCACGTCGGCCGCCGTCACCCGGTTGGCCGTCGAGGTGGTGACCAGGACCGAGGTCGCGCCGAAGTCGAGCACGAGGACCGGGGTGCGCAGCCGGTAAGGGCGGTTCTCGGCGTGAGCGCCGGCCGAGGTGTTGAGGTTGATCACGCTGGTGGGGCGCTTGCGTCGAGGGGACATCAGGCCGCTACCTCCTTGTTGACGGCGTTCTTGGTGGACTGGCGAGGCGCGCGCATCTCGCGTGCCCTGATCGAGTACGCCAACCGGCCCTGCTGGTTGACGTAGGGGGTGACCGTCATGCCGTCGAACTCGACCGGCGTGAACGGCAGCCCCGACATGGGAGCCGGGGGAACCGGCTGCACCGGGGAGATGACCTTGACGGCCACCGTCTTCTGCGACGCCTTGACGGCCGGATCCGCGTCCATGACCGCGATCTGCCACACCAGCTCTCCGGTCTGCTTGTCGCGGGCCTGAACCTCACGCCCGCTCGTGGAGGCGTCGAAGTCCCTGACCGGCTCGACCTCACCCACGGCGTAACAGCCCGCAGGGAAGACCTGGTGGAAGTGAATGGGGATGGGTCCTTGAAGTGCCATCGCAGAGCCTCCTGATCTGGCAGCATCTCTTGATGCTTCAACCTGACCTATCAGGTTGTGACCTGAAGATACGACGGCCAACCTGTCATGTCAAGTGCATGCGAGGGGCGGGCCTGTCAGGCGAGCTAGGTCAACGGGTAGACGTCCCGGAGCTCGTGGCGATCGCCGGGAAGGACCGCGTCCACCAACTGTCGAGGATGTCCAGCCGCATCGTGCCCGGTGACGACCACATTGAGGACTGGAGCGCCATTCTCGATGCCCAGCGCTGCCGCTTCATCGGGGGTAGCCGATCGTGAGCGCGTCCGTTCGATCGCATGGTCCAGGCGTAGCTTCTTGCGCCCGTACAGATGGCGGCGAATGCCTTCGTCCAGCGGCTCAGGCGAGGTGAGTTTGGTCCCTGCCACCAGATCGAGCGGAAACCAGGCCGAGATCAGCTCGACGGGGCCGCCCTGATCGCTGATCACGTATTGCCGCAGGAACGCCTTGCTGCCTGGTGCGATCTCCAGCAGAGTCGCGACCTTGAGAGGAGCTACTACGATCCCGGCTTGCAGGAGCTCGGCCGAGGTGTCCGACTCGGACTCGTCGAGGAGGCGTTGGCCGGCGGAAGAGCGCTGATCGGTGATGTTGGGGACCTTGCCGCGCACGAAGGAGCCGCGTCCGGTCTGCGTCTCGATCCACCCTTCCTGGCGGAGCAGCCGAAGAGCCTCGATCACGGTCGGTCGTGACACGTCGAACTCAGCGACAAGCTGATGCTGGGAGGGCAGGAGAGTGCCGGGCGGGTATGTGCCTTCTTCGATGCGCGATCTCAGCGCGTTCAGCACCCGCTCGTACTTCAAGGTGTCTTCGTCGCGCTTTGCCATGACAGCTTCCCCAATGTCTTGCATATGACCTGTCAGGCCGACAGTAGCACTACACAAAGCTCCTGCCATCCCCCACCCGATAGTCGGCGGTAGAGCCCGGCAGAGCCATTTCCGGGGGTGGGAGAAGTGGAACCCGCACGGGGGAACGGGGTCTCACGCGGCTCTGCCGGGCCGTATGAGGCGCGACGGGGAGGGAAGAACCCGGATGTCCCCGGAACTTCGTCCGGGCGTCAACCTCACCGCCGCGCCCGCTCTATGGAGCCTCGTCGCGCCTTACGTAGGCGGCGAGGACTTCGGCTGCTCCCCCGATGTCATCGACCGGGTGTCGCTTCTCGGCGTTCTGCCACGAGAAGTAGCGACCGCCATACCCGACGAAGACGTGCACCGGCAGGCACGGTTGCGGGCCGTAGACCAGCAGAGCTTCCAGCTCGGGGCGCAGGTTGGCCACAACATGCTCGGCCTGGATGAGCTGGTACTGGAGCCTCTCCAACACGATCAACTCGGGAGACAGTGGTTGCCGAAGCGCCGCCAGCCGGGTGTAAACGAACTGGATGTTCATCAAGAGCACCGCCCGGAACCCGCACAGTCGGCACACTGAACCATGGCTCCCACAGCCGTCCGACCGTCCAGGGAACGCGTGCCGTATGTCTGACGCACCTGCGCATAGCGCCATCCAGAACCCCGGCAGGCGGAGCAGTTCGGAATGTCGTGCTGCTCGTCCACGATTGCCCTCCGTGCGATGGACGGAACTGCTGGTAGCGGTGACACTAGATCGCAACGGGGATGCCGACCCGGAAGGATTTTCCGGGTCGCAAAATTCGATATGGCGAGGTCGGAGCGGGCATGCGCGGCATGACAGATCACCTGACCATCGGAGAACGCGTCGCCTGGTACCGGAAACGGCGCGGGATGGCGCAAGAGGTCCTCGCGGGCTTGATCGGCCGCACCGCCGACTGGCTCAGCAAGGTCGAGAACGACCACATCGACCTTGACCGACTGTCCGTGATCAAGTCGCTCGCCATCGCACTTGACGTGTCCCTTGGCGATCTGCTCGCCGAGCCGTCCCTACTGGAGTGGACGCCGGAAAGCGGAGAGCGGACCATTCCTGCGCTGCGGGCAGCGATCACCGACTTCCGCCGGCTCTCGCCGCTCACCTCGCTGGTCCAAGCGGGTGATCCGGCCGACCTCACCGAGCTGCGAGCCGAGATCGCCGATGTCTGGAACGCCTACCAGGAGTCTCGTTACGGACTTGTCGTTCGGCGACTGCCCACGCTGCTCACGCAGGCCCAGCACGCCGCCGTCACCTACGACGGCGACCAGCGGCTGCACGCTCAGGCGCTACTCGGTCAGGCGTACCACGCAGCCGCGACCATCCTGGTGAAGATCGGCGAGCACGACCTCGCGTGGATCGCCTCCGAGCGTGGTCTGACCCACGCGCAAAACTCCGGCGACCAGCTCGTGATCGCCTCCCTCTTCCGCTCAGTCACACACGCGCTGCTTTCCATCGGTCGCTACGACGCCGCCATCCAGCTCACCAGCGACGTCACAGGACTGCTGGACGACCAGCTCGGCAACGCGACACCGGAACTGCTCTCTGTGCATGGGACGCTGTTGCTGGCAGGGTCCATGGCGGCAGCCCGAGCCGAAGACAGAACGAGTGTCCGCACCTTTCTCGCCGATGCCGAGGAGTCCGCGCGCAGGCTCGGAAGCGACGCCAACCACGTCTGGACCGCATTCGGCCCCACCAATGTCGCCATCCACCGCGTAGCCACGGCCATCGAGCTCGGCGACCTCCAGATCGCCGTAGACGTCGGCCCCGACCTTGACACCAGTGCCCTGCCGATCGAGCGCCGGGCACGTCACGGCCTGGCCGTGGCTCAGGCATTCAGCATGTGGAACCGTACGGACGAGGCCCTCGATGCGATGCTCGCCGCCGAGCGGATCGCGCCCGAGCAGGTAAGGACCCACTTCCTGAGTCGTCAACTCGTCCTGACCTGGATACGTCGCCAGAAGGGCAAACCCAGCCGCAGGCTTGCCGATCTTGCCCGACGTCTTCACGTCGCATGACGACGCCGGCCGAACCCCGTAGGGTCGAGATCATGAGCGACCAAGGGACTACCGCACCTCCCATGGCAAGCGCCCGAGCAGCCGCGGGCGTCCTGTTCTTCGACGAACACGGTCGCGTGCTGCTGGTGAAGCCGACCTACAAGAACTACCTCGACATCCCCGGCGGGTACATCGAGCCGGGTGAAACGCCCTTCCAAGCCTGTGTGCGCGAAGTTCAGGAGGAACTCGGCATCCAGCCACGCATCGGGGACCTACTCGTCGTCGACTGGGCACCACACCCCAAGGAAGGCGACAAAGTCCTGTTCATCTTCGACGGCGGAATCCTCAGCCCCGAGCTACAGAGCAGGATCACATTCTCCGACGGGGAACTGTCCGGCTACGACTACCACGCGCCCGAGGAACTCGACGGCCTACTGATCGAACGCCTCGCCAGCCGCGTATCTGCCGCGATCACCGCCCACACCATCGGCCACACTCTCTACCTCGAACACGGTCAGAGACTGCCGGACTAACTCGCGGATCTTGCCGAATTGTTCTCATTGGTATCAAGAGCGGCGCTGCGCGCCGCCACGCGGCTCGAGCGCGGCCACACGCTGCGCGTGCGGCCTGGGGGCCGTTCTCGCGCGCGCCCGCGCTCGGGCCGCGCGCTGCGAGAGGCTGCCCTGCTACAACAACGTCATGCCACGGTCCCACCGGCAGCTTTCGCGAGGATGGCAGCAACGCGTTGACCGGCCTCCAACGCGTGCCCGCCCGTAGCCGGAACGCATCGCCTCAGGCCGGCATCGCACTGCGTCATAACGATGCCGGCGTGATTCGTCTCCAGCTCGTGAAAATGCACTGGCCAGGCATGGTCACGCAGCACCTTGGCGAACTCGCGTGAGTGCTCCACGTCCACCAGCTCGTCATTAAGTCCATGCACGAGCCAGAAAGGAATGGGGTCCACGTCCCCGCTCACCACTGCTTCAAGCGGCACCCTTGCGGACGTGGGAGTCGGCCGGCCATAGCGTGTTGCCAAGCACGCCACTGCCGAAGGCCGCCAACCATTGGCGGCCGAGGTATCAACAGCGATTCCCGATGCAGCCTTAGCACCCCGCGACCAGCCCGCCAGAAGCACGCGATGTGGATCCCCACCGAACGCCTCAGCCTGCCCAAGCACGAAGGCGATCGACGCCAGCAGATGAGCTCGTCCCCCGTCCAGGGAATCAGGGCGCCAATCGGGCACGAATACCACCACGCCGAGCTCCGCAGTGGCCCGCGCCAATGGCTCCAGAACAGTCCGCTCGTCGGGGCCTCTACCGTGCCAGAGCAACATCACCGGATCCGACTCCGCACTCTCCCGGCGATAGATGTCCAGCAACTTGCCCGTAGCGTCGTAAACGACACCGCGATCGGTGTAGACAGTCACATTGCCTCCAGTTCGACCTTCTCTCCCCTGCCGCCTCCGGCGGGGGCCTCGGCTCCGGGGTGATCGCGGAGCAGCGCCTGAGGCTTGTAGAGGGCTGGGGTGGAAGCCTGATCATCCCGCCCACCATCGACCCGGGACAAGCCGAGCAGACCAGGGCCACGGGTACCAGATCGTTCGTCCGGTGGGGCGCTCCATCTGGTACCCGTGGCCCTGGCCCGCTTCCCCTTCGGGCGGGACGACGGCAGACGGGATGATCAGCCAGGGGAGGTGCACGCCGGCGCGCAAGGCAACTGCGCAGTCGCGCACCTCTGCCAAACTGAAGTGTGGAGATCGATGCCATTACCGAGGATGAGGTCGTCGTCATCTTGAGCCGTGACGATGTCTCTCTCATCAACAACGCTCTCAATGAGGTGTGTAACGGCATACACCTCGACGATGACGATCTTCGGATTCGCATGGGTTTCCGCAGAGACGAGATACAAGCCGCCCTCACAACGATCAACCAAGTCGGCCGCGAGATGGAGAGGCTGGGAAACAGGCGCCGATCGTAGACCACTCTGCGAACTCAGGACCGGCATTTTGCCCTGGTCAGGGTCCTGTCAAGTCGTGATCGATGCAGCTCCAAGCTAATGGGTCTGGGAGCCACCTTGGGAGCCACCCGAACGGACGATCTTGAACGTCGTTGGACGGAGACGAACGACGAGGATGCCAACTGGCGAGGTGACGGACGCCTGCGAACTCTCACGGTGACCGTTTGGGGACCTTGCAAACAGAAGGTCAGAGGTTCGATTCCCCTCGTGAGCTCTACGTCAGAGTGCGATGGGACGATAGGCCAACGCCTGATCAACGACCTGTGCCGCTGTGAGCTCAGCTTCTTCGGGCCAGAAGATCAGGTCGGAGACATATCCCGAAGGACACACGAGCGAGCGGTCCATTGCCTCCAGCCAGCCGTCGAGTTCCCGCTCGTCTGCGTACTCCCCGTCCATGATCCGCTGTACCAAGGAGATGGCTTCCGCGCGATTCAGATGCACGCTCATCCGGTACCCTTCCGTCCCCCTAGTTCAAGCTCGACTACCGCCTGTACGTCTGACGGCACTGTGCAATATACGTGCAAAGATCATGGCTTCAGAGGCGGCAAGACCGAGTCCTGCCGCAGGTGGAAGGCCATCTCTCGGTTGCAACGGTCACGCGCTGCAAAACCGTCGCCGGTGGGCGCGCGTGCCCGTTGCGTGCCCGATGGGGCGGTGATCAAGGGGGAATCGCGGGGACTCGCGGGCAGGGCCGCGCGGCATCTGACCAGAGCCGGAGCTCGTCAGGGGATCATGAGCTGATATCTTCCAAACTAGCTACGCGGGTTCGATTCCCGTCGTCCGCTCGCGCGATGAAAGGCCAGGTCAGCTCGTTGAGACGACCTGGCCTTTCTGATCTTCATCTCATTCTTTGATCGATAGCTCCTTGAGTGTCTTTCGGGTGAACGACGGAAGGTGCCGGATGGGCCACCTGCGGAAAGCAGCCGAAGAATTCGCCTTCCTGATGGTCTTGGGGTTGATCGGGTTCGGCGTGATCTTCGGAGTGTCCGCGCTGCTCGGCCTGCCATGGCTGGTGGACGTGTTGGGCAGCGGGCGCGTCGCCGTCGCCGTCGGCGCCCTCGCCCTGCTGGGGCTCTTGGGTTTCGGGCTGTGGCTGCAGCACAAGATCAGGAAAGTGCGCGGCCGGTCGGCTGAGTGACATCCGCGTGCGAGCGGGGCCGTAGCCTTGCCCGTCTGGGGCCTGCAACAGCGGAGGAGGACGGACTTCGCATGATGGACAAGCGGCTCACCACGATCGGCCGATGTTACAGCTGCGGACGCACCTTCGGCTTCGATCCGGCAACCGTCACGATGTTCCTGATCGACCCGGAAACCACCCTTCCCCCGGGCATGACCGTGCTGGGCACGCCGCGCGAGCCGTCGCCGGAGGCCGTGGCCAGGTCGGTCGAGAAGCCCATCTGCCCCCCGCTGCGTCGACGGCGCGAGGCGGGTCGGGGAGACCGGTGATCCGTCGGCTTTCTGGAGCAAGAAGGGCGACTCGTCGCCCGATCGGTGAGCGGAGATCGCGTAGGCTCGGGCGGTGCGCGTACGACCGATCTCGCCCGAGGCGCTGGTCGAGGAGCTGGCGGAGCTGATCGCCGCACGGCCGGGCGGTTCCCGGGTGCGGGTGGCCATCGACGGGGCGCCCCCGGCCCGTCCGGAGCTGCTGGCCGACGCGCTGGTCGAGCCGTTGCGGGTGCTGGGGCGAGCGGTGGTGCGGGTGTCGGCCGCCGATTTCCTGCGGCCCGCGTCGTTGAGACTCGAGTTCGGCCGCACTGATCCTGACGTGTTCTACGACGAGTGGCTGGACGTGGGGGCGCTTCGCCGGGAGGTGCTCGAACCGCTCGACCCGGGGCAGTCGGGGAAGGTGCTCCCCAAGCTGTGGGACAGCCGGGCAGACCGGGCCTATCGGTCGTCGTACCAGACGCTGCCGGAGGACGGGGTGCTGCTGCTCGACGGGACGTTGCTGCTGGGCAGGTGGCTGCCGTTCGAGCTGAGCGTCCATCTGTGGTTGTCGCACGGGGCCCTGACGCGCGGCACCGCGCAGGACGAGCTCTGGCGGTTGCCCGCCTACCAGCGGTACGAGCGTGAGGTCGAGCCCCAGCGGCTGGCGGACGTCGTCGTGCGGGCCGACCATCCCGACCGGCCCGCGCTGGTCACCGGCTGAGCAGGGCCTCGATCTCGGCGATGGCCTGGGCGTTGGTCCTGAAGTGGACGCCGTGCATCCCGATCGCGCGGGCCCCTTCGACGCAGCGTTCGGCGTCGTCCACGAAGATCGCCTGCTCGGGGCGGACGGCCAGGCGCTCGCAGACGAGACGGTAGGTGCGCGGGTCGGGTTTGGACACGCCGATCTCGTGCGAGTACGCGATGTGGTCGGCCAGGTCGCCGAAGCCGTAACGCTCCTGCTCGCGCTCCCGGGCGCCGACGAAGCTGTTGCTCAGAATGCCGGTGGTGTAGCGGGGACGCAGCGCGCCGAAGTACGCGGCCAGTTCGGTGTTCAGGGTGCCGAGGTACTCCGTCCACAGGTCGGCCATGAACTCCGCGACCTGGGCCGCGGAGAGCCCCAGCCGGTCCTCCAGGGAGCGGTGGACGTCCGCCTCGGTGATCGCGCCGATCGCTCCTCCCCTCCAGACGTCCTCCATGCGGGTGTCGATCTCGCCCGGCGGCAGGCCGAGGCGGGTCTCCCAGCGTTCGGAGATGGATATGCGCTGAGGTGCGATCTCCAGGACGCCGCCGATGTCGAAGATTATCGCGCGAATTGACTGTGAATGCATTTCACCAACATAGCGTCCGACATGCCATGCGTCTAGACCGCATCGGCGGCGCGAACGGATGGCACTGGAACCTCGCCCGTTACCGGCGCAGACTGAGACGGTGACCCCGAGTAACTGGTACAACGTCGTTCCCGACCTGCCCGCCCCGCCGCCACCGCCGCTGCACCCCGGCACCCGGCAGCCCGTGGGGCCGGACGACCTCGCCCCGCTCTTCCCGATGGAGCTGATCAGGCAGGAGTTGAGCGGCGAGCGGTTCGTCCCGATCCCCCAGGAGGTGCTGGACGTCTACCGGCTGTGGCGGCCGACCCCGCTCATCCGGGCGCGCAGGCTGGAGCGGTCGCTCGGCACGCCCGCCCGGATCTACTACAAGTACGAGGGCGTCTCCCCGGCCGGGTCCCACAAGCCGAACACGGCCGTTCCGCAGGCCTACTACAACGCCCGCGAGGGCGTGCGCAGGCTCACCACCGAGACCGGCGCCGGGCAGTGGGGCAGCGCGCTGGCGTTCGCGTGCGCGCAGTTCGACCTGGAATGCGAGGTCTGGATGGTGCGCGCCTCCTACGACCAGAAGCCCTACCGGCGCTCGCTCATGCAGGTGTACGGCGCGACGGTGCACGCCAGCCCCTCGCCGCTGACCAGCGCGGGCAGCAAGGCGCTGGCGGACGCCCCCGACTCGCCCGGCAGCCTGGGCATCGCCATCAGCGAGGCGGTGGAGGTGGCCGCGTCAGGGGCCGACGCGCGGTACGCGCTCGGCTCGGTGCTGAACCACGTGCTCCTGCACCAGACCGTGATCGGCGAGGAGGCGCTGGAGCAGCTGGACGAGACGCCGGACGTGATCATCGGCTGCACCGGGGGAGGCTCCAACTTCGCCGGGCTGGTGTTCCCGTTCCTGCGTGAGAAGCTGACCGGGAAGATCAACCCGACGTTCCGCGCCGTCGAGCCGGCCGCCTGCCCGTCGTTCACCCGCGGCGTCTACGCCTACGACTTCGGCGACACGGCGGGCTTCACGCCGCTGCTGAAGATGCACACCCTGGGCCATCGCTTCGTGCCGGATCCGATCCACGCGGGCGGCCTGCGCTACCACGGGATGTCGCCGCTGCTGTCACACATGTACGAGCTGGGCCTGTTCGAGGCGGTCGCCAAGTCGCAGAGCGAGTGCTTCGAGGCGGGCGTGCGCTTCGCCCGCGCCGAAGGCATCGTCCCGGCTCCCGAGCCGACGCACGCGCTGGCGGAGACCATCGCGGAGGCGCTGCGCTGCAAGGAGACCGGCGAGGAGAAGGTGATCCTCACCGCGCTCTGCGGCCATGGCCACTTCGACCTCGCCGCATACGACCGCTACCTCTCAGGGTCGATGGAGGATCACACGCTGCCGCAGTCACGCCTGGACGAGGCCCTCAGCGACCTGCCGGGCTAGCCGACCCGTCAGCGGGCGGTGGGGCGCTTTCCGTGGTTGGCCTTCTTCTTCTTGCGGGCCTTGCCCTTGCGAGATCGTCTGGCCATGGGCTCACCTCCGGTGATCGGCGTGTGCTTCGCTTCCAACGTCTCGCGCCTCGGGCCGCCGCACAAGCCATGCGGCTATCTAACATTCCCCAACAAATCCGTGTCATAATTTGGTGGAATCTGTTGGAAGGAGCGGCGGCGTGCTCGCACAGCAGCGGCAGCAGACAATCCTGGAGCGCGTGCGCAGCAGCGGCGGCGTCCGGGTGGCCGATCTCGTGCGCGAGCTCGGCGTCTCCGACATGACGATCCGTCGCGACCTGGAGGTGCTCGCCGAGCGCGGGCTGCTGGAGAAGGTGCACGGCGGCGCCACCGCGCTCGGCCCCGGCTCGACCGAGGAGCCGGGTTTCACCGCCAAGTCCGCCCGCCAGCAGCAGGAGAAGGAGGCCATCGCGCGCCAGGCCGCCCAGCTCGTCAGGCCCGGCACCGCGGTGGCCCTGTCGGCAGGCACCACCACCTGGGCGCTGGCCCGTCACCTCATCGGCGTGCCCGACCTCACGGTCATCACCAACTCGATCCCGGTGGCCGAGGTCTTCCACCGCAACCCGCGCGCCGACCGCACGGTCGTGCTGACGGGCGGCGTCCGCACTCCGTCCGACGCGCTCGTCGGCCCGGTCGCGGTGGCCGCGATCCGCCGCCTGCACGTCGACACGCTCTTCCTCGGAGTGCACGGGATGAGCGTCCGCGCCGGGTTCACCACGCCGAACCTGCTGGAGTCCGAGACCGACAGAGAGCTGGTGGCCGCGGCGCACCGGCTGGTCGTCCCCGCCGACCACACGAAGTGGAACACCGTCGGCATCAGCACGATCGCCGAGCTGACCGAGGCCGACGTGGTCATCAGCGACGCCGGGCTGTCCGAGGACGCACGCTTGGAACTGGCCGAACGGGCCGGAGAACTGATCATCGCGGAGGGCTCGCAGTGAAGCGCACCATCACCCATCTGGCCGACGGCCGAGAGCTGATCTACTTCGACCGGCGCGACGACGCCGACAGGAGCGCGATCGACCGGCGGCCGCTCGACCCCAGGCCGGTGGCGTCCGAGCTCCGTTACGACCCGCTGACCGAGGAGTGGATCGCGATCGCGGGGCACCGGCAGACGCGCACCTTCCTGCCTCCCGCCGACGAGTGCCCGCTGTGCCCGTCGACCGACACGCGGGCCTCGGAGATTCCGGCGCGCGACTACGACGTGGTGGTGTTCGAGAACCGCTTCCCCTCCTTTTCCGGAAATTTCGGTACTTACGGTGAGGTGGGCGGACTGAGCGAAGTACGGCCGGGAGTGGGACGGTGCGAGGTCGTGTGCTTCACGTCCGATCACTCCTCGTCGTTCTCCCGCCTGTCCGACTCCCAGGTCGAGCTGGTCATGGAGGCCTGGGCCGACCGGACGGCCGAGCTGTCGGCCATCGACGGCGTGGAGCAGGTGTTCTGCTTCGAGAACCGCGGCGAGGAGATCGGCATCACGCTCCCCCACCCGCACGGCCAGATCTACGCCTACCCGTACGTGACCCCACGCACCAAGCTCCAGCTCGCGGCCGCCTCACGCCACCCGGGCGGCAACCTGTTCGCCGACGTGCTGGCCGCCGAGCGGGCGGAGGGGACCCGCGTGGTCGCCTCGAACGAGCTGTGGACCGCGTTCGTGCCCGCCGCCGCCCGCTGGCCGTTCGAGGTGCACGTGTATCCGCACCGGCAGGTGCCCGACCTGGCGGCGCTGTCGGAGGAGGAGCGGGCCGCGTTCGCGCCCCTGTACACCTCGGTGCTGCGGGCACTGGACGGGCTGTTCGGCGTGGCGATGCCGTACATCTCGGCCTGGCACCAGGCGCCGGTGCGGCAGCAGCGCGAGCTGGCCTACCTGCACCTGGAGTTGTTCAGCATCAGGCGCGCGCCCGGCAAGCTGAAGTACCTGGCGGGCTCGGAGTCGGCGATGGGGGCGTTCGTCAACGACGTGCTGCCTGAGGAGGCGGCACGCATGCTTCGATCACAGGTAGATCACTAATTGATTTCCGATTGAGGTCGCATGACCTTGGTTTTACTACTAACATCCCTTTTGCACCGGCCGTAACAGCCGTTGCCGCCTAATCCCGGGCGCGTTGCCCGGGAGCCGGGGACCCACCGCAACCGGGGTGAATCCACTTCGGTGGTAGGGACATCACTCCTGCCCGAACCCGTCAGCTAACCCGGCCGGCAGAGGGAGAGGAACACGTACGTGGCGGCTGCGTCCCCCGCGAGTCTGGCCATCGCTCTCGTCACCGCCGCCTCCGCGGCCTTCAGCCCGGCCGTCGCCTCGGCCGCGCCCAAACCCACGGAGGCGCAGCTGCGCGCCGAGCTCAAGAAGCTCAACGCGAAAGTCGACAAGCTCATCGAGAGCTACAACCTCAAGCGCGTCGAGCTGGCCAAGGCGCGACAGGACGCGGAGGGGGCCAGGAAACGGCTCGCCACCGCCGACCAGACGCTGGCCACGGCCCAGAGGCGGGTCTCCGAGCTCATCCAGCTGCGCTACCAGAACGGCGATCCGTCCTTCCTGCTGCCCACCGACGGCGGCGCCGCCGCCGTCCTCGAACAGCTCACCAGCGAGCAGCAGGCCATCGTGCAGAGCGTCGCCAGCGCCCGCGACGAGAAGAAGCGCGCCTCCGACGAGGCCGCCGCGCTCGAGTCCAAGATCCGCACGGACACGGCGGACGTCGCCAAGCAGCGCGACGGCGCCCAGGACGTCATCAAGGACATCCAGAAGAAGCTCACGCAACTCGTCCCGACAGGACCGGGCCGGCGCTCCGACGGCAGCTGGGCGCCCGAGTTGCCCTCCGGCTCCGACAACATCACCGCCCGCATGCGGGTGATCCGAGGGCTGATCGAGAAGAACTTCGCGCTGCCGTTCGAGGTGGGGTGCTTCAGGTCGGGATCGAGCGGCGAGCACCCCCTCGGCCGGGCCTGCGACTTCATGATGAGCACCGGCGGCACCATGCCGAGCAGCGTCAACAACGCCCTGGGCGACCACATCGCCGCCTGGGCCCTGCAGAACAAGGCCAAGCTCGGCGTGAAGTACGTCATCTGGAAGCAGCGCATCAACCAGGGCTCGGGCTGGGAAGCCATGTCGGACCGCGGCAGCATCACCGAGAACCACTACGACCACGTGCACATCTCGATGTACTGAGCTACTCGGCGCTGCGAAGAGTTCGGGGGCGGCCATGTGCCCGGTGAGCTGTACGGCGACGCGCTTCGGCAAGGGGTGTCGGGGAGCTTGCCGCCCCTCTCGGATACCAGCGACGGCCTTGGACGATCACGGACGACGTTCTCGCTACGGATCAGAATGGTGCGAGCGCGTCTCTGCCCGCCGGTTAGGCCGGAACCTGAACGAAACCGGCTCGAAGTAGGGTTCCAGGGCGATTCTGATCGAACTTGTTCGGCGTTCCTTGCATCAGAATGGTTATGAACTCATGCGCCGAGCACAAGAGCAGCCCGATGGCCCGCCGACTCCGTACCTGGGCGGGGGCCGTCGCCATCTCGACATCACTGGCGCCGCTCCTCGCCATGGGCACCGCCACGGCCGACAGTGCGGCGGCTCCAGCCACGGCCGCCGCCTTCGAAGGGACCGACTGGGCGAAGGTGGTGGAGCCGGCGCTGCACTGCCCCAAGCCACGGCCGAGCGACACCTGGTATGTCGTGCGCGCCCGCGTCGCCGCTGTAGGCGACCTCACGCGTGACGGAAAGCCCGAGACCGTGGTCGTTTCGTCTTGCCCGAGCCCTACGTCGGGCAATCCCACAATTTCCTTCGTTTACGACGGCGCCTCCAAGCGCTCAGCCCCCCGCCTGATCGGCGCGTTGGGCAAGAACCGCTACTTCAAGACCCAGAACGTCACCATCCAGAACGGACAGGTAGACCTAAGCGGCAAGGTGGTCAGCGACAAGGCTCCCAACTGCTGCCCCGATCTGATCGTCCGCCAGACCTACAAGTGGAACGGCACGAAGTTCCTCAGGACGTCTGAGAAACTGACCCGCACCTCATGAGCCCCAGCCCACCGGCCCGCTCGGACACCGGTACGGAGGTGCCGGCCGAGCGTGCCCACGGCAGAGCGCCACTCCTCTCTCCTGTGCGCTGATCGTCGCGGGCCACAAGCAGACCCGGACGACGGTGTCGCTCATGCCCGATCAGATGCGCGCAGCACCGCACTGGTTCGTGCTCGGGACGACGCCTCTCTGGGAGAGGACCACATCCAGGGCGCGGCGGCTTCCGGCCTGGGTCGCAGGCCGTCGGCGGTCAAGGGCCGAGAGCTGCCAGGTCGACGTGGCGAAGGCGCTCGGGATCGGCGATCATCTCGATGATGGCGATCTTGTCGTGGTTGAAAGTGAGGCCGAGTGCCCCGATGAGGCGTCCTTGCGGGACGATCGCGAGACCCACGGCTCCGTTCACCAGCGCGGGCTGTACGAACCGGGCACCCCGCGAGAAGGTGAGCGCGTGGGCGCCTACAGCCCGCGCGCCTCGCATCAGCCCTGCACCGCCAGGGGGGAGTTCGGCGCTGCCGTCTCGGAGGAGCACATCGGGATCGAGTACGGCGAGGAGCCCGTCGAAGTCACCTTCTCGCAGCGCGGCGAGGAACGCCTGGACGACCTGTCGTTGGCGGACGATGTCAACCTGCCGGGGTGGGGTCGCGACTCGGACCCGTCTGCGGGCGCGGCTGGTGAGCTGACGGGTAGCGGCCGGGGACCGTTCGAGGATGGCGGCGATCTCGTCGAAGGGCACGGCGAAGATGTCGTGCAGGACGAAGGCCAGCCGCTCGGCGGGGGCGAGGTTGTCGACCACGACCATCAGCGCGGCACCGACCGAGTCGGCCAGCAGGGCTTCGGCTTCGGGATCGTTGACGTCGTAGCCTCCGGCAGAGGGCTCGGCCGTGGTGTCGCCGAGGGGCTCCTCGCGGCGGCTCCGGCGGGTGCGCAGCATCTTCAGGCACTCCCGGGCGACGACGGTGGTCAGCCATCCGGCGAGGTTGTCCACATCGGCGGTGTCGGCGCCGCTGAGACGCAGCCATGAGTTCTGCACCGCGTCGTCTGCTTCCGCGTGCGAGCCCAGCATCCGGTAGGCGATCGCCCGCAGATGGGGCCGCTGCTCCTCGAAGCGCGCTGCCAGCCCGGCCTCGTCCATCGGTCACATCCTTCCGCCCCGGGGGTTCATAGCGATGAACCAGCACTCCGCTCGGATGTGACAAGGAGCATCTCATGGGCATCGCCCAGCGCTACGGACCCGTGCGTTTGCGATCGGCGGGATACTGGCTGGCCACCGCAGCGGTGGCGGCCGAACTGGCAGTCGGCGGCATCTGGGATATCGCGCGGCTCCCATACGTCCGCGATCTGGTGACGCACCTGGGCTATCCGCCTTACTTCCTGGTGCTGCTGGGAAGCTGGAAGGTGCTGGGTGCGATCGCCCTGCTCGCCCCGCGTCGCGCGTTGGTCAAGGAATGGGCCTATGCAGGCGCCTTCTACACCTATACCGGGGCCATCGTCTCCCACCTGACCACCGGGTACGACCGCGGCGAGGTGTGGCTGCTGGCCATCCTGGCCGTTCTGACCGTCCTGTCCTGGGCGCTGAGGCCCCCCAGCCGCCGCATGCACCACCTCGGCAGGCTCTGAGACGACGGGGCCGTCAGGCCAGGTCGAGCACCGCCTTTCCGTGCAGACGGCGCTCGACGAGGGCGCTCACCGCCTCGGACGCGTCGTCCCAGCCGCCGCGCCAGGTGATCTCGGGGCTCAGCACGCCGTCTGCGACCTGCTGGGCCAGCCAGGTAAGGTCCCGGTCCAGCCCGTCGCAGAACAGCAGCATGAACGTGACGATCGAACGATCATCACGGCCTGGCCCGCTGAACATGGCACCGAACGGGAAGCTCTCGCCCTCGCCCGTGGAGTGGCCGACGGCCACCAGCGTGCCGCCCTCGCCGAGCTGGTCGAACGCCTCCACGAGTTGCGGGCCGCCCACCATGTCGAGCACACCGTCCAGCCCGCCGCCGGCCTGCGCAGGACCGGACACCACCTCGTGGGCGCCCAGAGCGCGCAACGCCTCGCCGTGCTTGCCGGGGTCGCCGGTGGAGGCGATCACGTGTGCGCCGCCGAGTCTGGCGAGTTGGACGGCGTAGCGGCCGACGCCTCCGGTGGCGCCGGATACCAGGATCCTCCGCCCCAGGATGGGCCCGATCCGGTGGAGCGTGCGCAGCGCGGTGCCGGCCGCTACCGGGATGGTGCTGATCGCGCCCGGCTCCGCGCGCTCGGGCGCGACGCCGATCCAGTCGGTGCGCACGGCTCGGATCTCGGCCCAGCCCCCGCGCTCGTCGAGGGTCACGACGGACGTGCCCACGGCCGGCCCTGACCCGTCCGCCGCCGACTGCACGACGACACCGGCGGCGTCCCAGCCGAGCACCGTCCCCTCCTCAGCCGTCTCGATGCCGTGCTTGACCTCGCCGTAGTTGAGTGAGGTGGCCGTGACCCGGACCAGCGCCTGGTTCGGGGCGGGCACCGGCTCGGGCACTTCCCCCACCCGCAGGCCACCGGGGACGGAACGATCAACGATCAGGGCGCGCATGGCGATCCTCTCTGAAATATGCCACTCAGTGGCATAAGCATATGGGAGGCATCTGCGTTCCAGGTACACTAAGGGCGATGACTGCCGATCCTTCCTCCGCCTCCGCGCCGGAGAAGCCCTCGCTGCGGGAGCGTAAGAAGCTCAAGACCAGAGCCGCGCTGGTCGATACCGCGCTCGAACTCTTCACGCAGCGCGGCTTCGACGGAGTGACCCTCGACGAGTTGTGCGAGGCCGTCGAGGTCTCCAAGCGCACCTTCTTTCGGAATTTCGCCAGCAAGGAGCAGGTCGCCTTCACTCCGCTGGAGACGCTGTGGAACGGCCTGCGGGACGACGTCGAGCACCTGTCGTTCGGCCGCGCGCCCGTACTGGAGGTGCTGGAGGAGGCGCTGCTCGCCGCGCTCGCGCGCATGGACGACGGCGGCGGGGCCTGGGTGACCCGCGTACGGCTGACCCAGGAACTGGCCGAGCGCACACCGTCGATCGCCGCGTACGGGTTTCAGTACTGCGACCGCACCAGCGCGGTTGTCGAGGCGACTCTGCAGCGAAGGCTCGGCCTGGACCACGGTGACCCGCGGCCGAGGCTGGCACTGGATCTGGTGGTCGCGGCGTTCCACGCCGCCCTGCGGGCCTGGACTTCCAAGCCCGGCGCCCTTACCCACTCCGATCTCGCCGCCGAGCTGCGGTCGGCCTTCACGGCCATCCCCGGCGCGGTCACCTTCAGCGGGGGGTCCCCGGACGCAGGCGCGGGCGGGCCGTCCGAGCGTGAGGCGCGCGGTCGAGCCGGGCGGTGATGGCCGCAGTGGGCTCCCCCCTTACCGGACGATCAGATGCGCGATGGCGATGCCGCCGAGCGTCACAATGAGGACGCGCAGAGTCGCTGGGCTGAAGTGGCGGCCTACCGAGGCTCCGACGTGGCCGCCGAGGGCGGAGCCTGCCGCGATGAGCGCGACGGCCGTCCAGTCGAACTCCGCGGCGAACAGGAAGAAGAGCGCGGCGACGGTGTTGACCACGGCGACAAGGACGTTCTTCAGCGCGGTGAGGCGTTGCAGGCTTTCGTCCATGAGTATGCCCATCAGGGACACGTAGATGATCCCCTGGGCGGCGGCGAAGTAGCCGCCGTAGACGCTGGCGAGCATCAGACCGATGAAGAGCGTGGGGCCGGTGTCGCGGTGGGCGGGGTCGCCGGTGCTTTGGCGGCGGCGCAGGCGCTTGTTGATGCGCGGTTGCAGGGCGACCAGGACGAGAGCCAGGCCCACGAGGACAGGCACGATCTTGTCGAACGCCGTGACGGGCAGAGTCAGCAGGAGTGTGGCGCCCGCGAGGCCGCCGAACAGACAGGCGACGCCCAGTTTCAGGAGACGTCGGCGCTGGCCGCGAAGCTCCCGGCGGTAGCCGATGGCTCCGCTGATGGAGCCGGGGATGACGCCGAGGGCGTTGGAGACCACGGCGGTGACGGGCGGAACGCCGACGGCGAGCAGGACGGGGAAGGTGATGAGGGTTCCGGAGCCGACGACGGTGTTGACCGCGCCCGCGCCGATGCCGGCCGCGAAGACGGCCAGCATCTCCCAGGGTGTCATGCTCGCCCTTTCTGGTGGAATCGGCGCTCAGGCGACCGGCGCCTGCGCCTGGCCGGTCGGTGCACACCGGGGTGAGCGCATCTGGCAGCTGGCGGAAGTCCCATGTGGGTGACGCTAGAGGTCGAATACTTCGACGCTCAGCGAAGGATGCTCCCACCGCACAGCTGACACGATCTTAGAACGTGCGGGGGCGGTGCAACCGGTATGTGGGCCCTGGGGAGCACCCCGGCGAACCGCTGCTTGCGGCTTCACGGTGAGTGCTGGGCGTCAGGACAGCAGGGCGGCAGCCCACCGGGGTTCGTGGCGTTCGATGTAGTCGGCGTCCGCCTGCCAGGCGTCGCCGTGGCCTTCGCGCCACAGGGTGGTCCACGGCTGGGCGCCGTCGGCCGCCTGTCGCCTCAGGAAGTCGTGCATCGAGCGGGTGCGGCGGCTCAGCAGCGGCACGAGCCGGCGGCGTTGGGCCTCGTCAAGCCCGTACGCGTCGGCGAAGACCCGCAGTCGCGTCTCAGCGTCGGGGCGGCGCCAGCGCGGATGGGCGGACAGCGGGACGAAGCCGTGCATGGCGTAGGCGACGTCCCACAGCCGGGTGCCCGGCGCGGCGGTGTCCCAGTCGATGAAGACCCAGCTGTCATGGTCGCCGGCCACCAGGTTCCACGGGGCCAGGTCGTGGTGGGCGATGAGGTCGGCCCCGTCGGCGGGGATGAGCTCCTGCCAGCGCGCGTCCGCCGGCGGGACGAAGCTCTGCACGGCGTCGTGGAAGTCGCGGATCATGCGGGCCACCCGGGCCAGCCGGTGGGCGGGCTCGACGAGGGCGAAACGGTCGGGCCAGACGACGTCGCCTGGTGCGAAGGTCAGCACCTCTCGCCCTCGGTCGTCGATGCCGAGGGGGCGAGGGGCGCCGGGGAATCCCACGTCGTGCAGGTGGGCGAGCAACGCGTGGACGGCGGGAGTCCACGGGCCCGCGGGGCGGCGCACCGTGTCGCCCACGCGGACGACCCCGGCGCTGACGTTTCCGCCACGTAGGGGCTGCTCCTCGACCAACGGCTCAGCCGGTGAGTTTGAGCGGGTTGAACAGGTCGGCGTAGACCAGCAGGCCGGCCATGATGATCATGACGAAGGCCAGCGCGTAGGTGACCGGCAGGACCTTGGCGATGTCGACGTACGCGGGCTCGGGACGGCGCCTGATCCGGGCGTAGGCCCGCTTGACGCCCTCCCACAGGCCGCCCGCGATGTGACCGCCGTCGAGCGGCAGCAGCGGGATCAGGTTGAACATGCCGATGGCCAGGTTGAACCCGGCGAGCAGGTTCACCACGTTGAAGATCTTCATCTCCGTCGACAGGTCGGAGGCGAGGATCTCGCCGCCCATCCGCCCCGCGCCCACCACGCCCACGGGGCCCGCGGGGTCGCGCTCGTGGCCGGAGAACGCGGCGTTCCACACGCCGACCATCTTCTCCGGCAGGTTCAGCAGGGAACCGGCCACCCTCCCGGTCAGCTCGCCCATGTATCCGATGACGACGCCCAGGCTCTGCTTCTCCATCACCTGCGTGGGCAGGACGCCGAGGAACCCGACGTTCTTCTCGATCTTCTTGGGGTCGTCGATCGCGGGACGGTCCTGGGCGATGAGCGTGACGTTGAGCGTCACCGGCTTGCCGTCGCGGACGATGCCGAGCTCGACGGGGCCCGCGCCGTGCGAGCGGATCAGGCGGGTGGCGTCATCCCAGGTGGTGACCTTGGCGCCGGCGAAGCTGACGATCTGGTCGCCGGGCTTCAGGCCCGCCTTGGCGGCGGGGGTCTGCTGGTCACCGGGACGGCACTCGGTGCGCTTCTCGCTGATCGGGATCACGCAGGTGTTCGTGTCGGGCGACACGATCGGCTTGAGGCCGGGCAGCCCGATGCCGACGAGCAGGAGCGCGTAGAGCAGGAACGCGAGCACGAAGTTCATCGCCGGGCCGCCGGACATGATGATGACCTTCTGCCACCACTTCTTCCGGTAGAAGACGCGGTCCTCGTCGCCGGGACGCACCTCTTCCTGGGCGGCCTCGCGGGCGGTCTCGATGAGGCCCTGCCAGGGCCCGGTCGAGGAGCTCCGCACCGTGCCCGGGTCGTCGCCCGGCCTGGGCGGCAGCATGCCGATCATGCGGATGTAGCCGCCGAGCGGCAGCCACTTGATGCCGTACTCGGTCTCGCCCTTCCGCCGCGACCAGGCGGTCGCGCCGAAGCCGACCATGTACTGCGTCACCCTGACGCCGAAGAGCTTGGCTGGCACGAGGTGGCCGATCTCGTGCAACGCGATGGACGCCATCAGCCCGACCAGGAAGACGACGATCCCCGCGACATAGAGCCAGTTCATCTGGGCGCGCTCCAGGCAGACGGAAGGTCTTGACGCACCCAGACTAGTCGAACTCTCCGCCCCTGAAGGGCTTGCGGCCGCTTTGGCGAACGACGAGACTGCGTTGACAGTACGCGATCAGACGATCACCCTGGGGTACGACGAAGGGGGCGCCTTGATCCGGATTCTGGTCGCCGAGCATCTGCCGCTGGTACGACGGGGCCTGGTCGTGTCGCTCGACGCGGAGCCCGACCTGCGGGTCGTCGCCGAGGTGGGAAGCGCCGAGGACGTCGTACCGGCGGCCGTGGCCCGCGAGCCCGACACCGCGATCATCGATCTGGACCTGCCGGGCGAGGGCGGCCTGCCCGTCGCCGCCCGCCTGGGCGAGAAGGCGCCGGGGTGCCGCGTGCTGATCCTGTCGGCCCAGCCGAATCCGGGCCAGGTGCGCCGGGCTTTCGCCAACCGGGCGCTCGGCTTCCTGAGCCTGGACGTGGCGCCCGAGCGGCTCGCCGAGGGGCTGCGGGAGATCGCGGCCGGACGCCGCGCCATCGACTCGGAGCTGGCGGTCGCCGTGCTGCAGTCCGCCGCGAACCCGCTGACCAGGCGGGAGCTGGAGGTGCTGCGGATCGCCGCGGGCGGCGCCCGCTCTACGGAGATCGCCGCCGAGCTGTTCCTGTCGGTCGGCACCGTGCGCAACCACCTGTCACGGATCATGTGCAAGACGGGCGCCCGCAACCGTCTCGACGCGGTACGCATCGCCACCGACTCCGGCTGGCTCTGAACGCGAGCGACCGCCGAAGTCCGGGCCGGCTCCGAACGGGACCCACCGCCGACGTGCAGGCCGGCTCTGAACCGGGCCCCGGAAGAAGCCGCGCCGCTCCCCCGGGGTCCGGGGCTCAGAAGATGACCTCTACGAGAATCCCAGCCGCGGACTGCCGGGACCAGTGACGCGATTCACCATTCGCCCATGCCTGTGCACACGAAGTGACCCGTGTGATTCGTCACGGCGGCCCTACGGACGCCAGATGAGTACCAGCGCGCAGTCGTCGTTGTGCCCCGAGGCCATCGCGTTGACCAGGGCCCGGGCACCGTCGCGGAACCCGGACGGCAGCAGCCGCTCCGCCTCGCCGAGCAGCTTGTCGAGGCCGGCGTCGATGTCGCGTCCGGGCTGCTCGATCAGGCCGTCGGTGTAGAGCAGCAGCGCGTCGCCCTTGCGCAGCACCCCGCTCTCGGGCTCGCAGTGCAGGTCGGGGACGACGCCGAGGACCACGCCCTTGGCGGAGGCCACCTGCCAGTTGCCGGTGCCCGCGTCGAACTTGACGACCGGCGGGTGCCCGGCGGAGGTGATCGTGTACTCGCCCGTGGCGAGGTTCAGCCGGGCGTGCACGGCGGTCACGAACCCCTCGTCGCCGCGCTGCCTGTGCAGGTAGGCGTTGCAGGCGGGCAGGAAGTCGTCGACGGAGCCGAGCAGCCCGCCGAACGTGCCCGACAGCAGCAGCGCTCTGGTTCCGGCGTCGACGCCCTTGCCCGAGACGTCGACCAGGGCGATGTCCACCTGGTCGCCGTCGCGCATGGACACCAGGAAGTCGCCGCCGAAGGACGAGCCGCCCGCCTGCTTGAGCACCACCTTGGCGCCCCAGTCCTTGGGCATCGGGGGCAGCTCGCCCTGGCTCTTGAGCCGGTCGCGCAGTTCCAGCAGCATCGCGTCGCCGCGCAGCCCCTGCACGCCGAGCTTGCCCCGGGTGCGGGCCATGAGCAGGGCCAGGATCGAGGTGAAGGCGATCGTGACCATGAGCCCCAGCCCGATGCGGCTCACGCCGAGCGTGGCGGCGATGTAGCCGAGCGCGACGGCCTCCACCGCGAGCAGCTTGCTGAGGCTGCGCAGCCGGAGCTGCAGCCCGCCGACGAGCGTGACCAGGATGAGCAGCGAGGGTGAGAACCATTCTGTCGACACGCGCGCGGCCAGCAGGCCGATCAGGAGCGAGAGCATGATCAGCGTGACGAGCAGGTTGCGGTCGCGGCCCAGGGGACCCCGCCGGAAGAATCGCACGATCGGCACCAGCAGCGGCACCCGCACGAGGAACGCGCGGAGCCGTGGCGGTATCAGCGGCGCCGGACGGGAACTCATGATGCGCCTGACTGTATCGGTCTGACCCGCGTTTGGGCAGCCCACTTGACCAACGCCTTGATCATTAAGCAGGGATATTAGGTGGCCTTCCCCCTTTGCCCGCTCCTACCGTGGACGGATGAGCTATCCGATCCGTCCTGTTGCCGAGGCCGAGTGGCCGGCGTTCTCCTACGTGCTCGACGAGGCGTTCGGCTGGACTCCGCATCCCGCCCAGAGCGCGCGGTTCAAGGCTGAGACCGAGTTCGACCGGACGCTCGCCGCTTTCGACGGCGACGTCATCGCGGGTGTCACGTCGAGCTTCAGCCTCACCATGACGGTCCCAGGCGGCCGGATCCCGGTCGCGGGCGTCACGGCCGTCAGCGTGCTGGCCTCGCACCGCCGCCGCGGCGTCCTGACCGAGCTGATGCGCAGGCAGCTGTCCGACGTGCGGGAGCGCGGCGAGTCCGTCGCGACCCTGTACGCCTCCGAGGCGCTGATCTACGGCAGGTTCGGGTACGGCAGAGCCGCCGGCGAGCTGTCGTTCCGCATCTCCAAGCCCGGCTCGGCCTTCGTCAGGAACGTGCCGAGCGACCCGTCGCTCAGGATCAGGGTGGCCAGGCCGGCCGAGGCGAGAGCCGAGTTCGAGTCGCTGTTCGAGCGGATCGTCCCCATGCGTCCCGGGCGCTACGCGCGCCACGCGGACTTCTGGAACAACGTGCTGGCCGACGACGAGGCCGACCAGCAGGGCGCGGGCACGTTGCGCTCGGTGATCGCCGAGGACGACAACGGTGTGCGCGGCTACGCGCTGTTCCGGATCAAGGCGAGCTGGGACGCCAACGGCGTGCCCGACGGCGAGCTGAGGCTGCGGGAGCTGGAGGCGTCCGACCCGGCGGCCTACGCGCTGCTGTGGCGCAGCCTGCTCGACCGCGACCTGGTCTCCACGGTGGTGGCGCAGAGCAGGCCGGTGGACGACCCGATCGTCGCGCTGCTCGCCGACCAGCGGCAGCTCCGCCCGAGCTGGTCGGACGAGCTGTGGGCGCGGCTGGTGGAGGTGGACAGGGCGCTCACGTCCCGCGCCTACTCGGCGCCCGTGGACGTGGTGCTCGAGGTCGAGGACGAGCTGTGCCCGTGGAACGCCCGCCGCTGGCGGCTCAGCGCGGACACGTCGGGAGCGGAGTGCAAGCCGGTCGAGGACGAGCCCGACGTGACGCTGCCCGTGTCGGCGCTCGGCTCGGCCTACCTGGGCGACGGCCTGCTGACCACGCAGCTCGACGCCGGGCTGCTGCGCGAGCACACACCGGGCGCGGTGCGGACGCTGTCGACGGCGATGAGCTGGAGCCCGAAGCCGTGGGCGGGGCTGACGTTCTGACGTAGGCTCCCCGGTATGGCCTTGCAGAGTTTGCAGATCACCGCCATCACCGCCATGCGGGCCCGCGACGTGTCGAGACCGTCGAAGGAGCAGCAGGAGGCCGCCGACAGGCGGCCTCTCCGCGACGAGATGCCCAGGCGCGAGCCGAAACGCAGAAGCTAGGGCAGCGAGGGCAGCTGCCCGATGGTCTCGTAGGTGGCGAGCTGCGCGATGCGCCTGCTGTGCCGCTCGGCGCCGGAGAACGCGGTGGCGAGGAAGACCTCGACGAACCTGGTGGCGTCCTCGATGGAGTGCATGCGCGCGCCGATGCTGACGACGTTGGCGTTGTTGTGCTCGCGCGCGAGCTTGGCCGTCTCCTCGCTCCAGGCGAGGGCGGCACGGACGCCGCGCACCTTGTTGGCGGCGATCTGTTCCCCGTTGCCCGACCCGCCGATGACGATCCCGAGGCTGGCCGGGTCGCCCGCGACGCCCTCGGCGGCACGCAGGACGAACGCCGGGTAGTCGTCCTCGGCGTCGTAGACGAAGGGACCGCAGTCGATCACCTCCTGGCCGTGGTCCTTCAGCCAGGACACGAGATGGTTCTTGAGCTCATAGCCGGCATGGTCGGCAGCGATGTAGACACGCACGCGTCCAGTCTTCCACAGTGCCGCGCCCGGGTCCCCGACCACGCGCTGGCTGGCTAGAGTAAGGACCTCTACTGGAGCCCAATCCTTACGGGAGCAGACCATCCATGCGTGAGATCCGCGTGATCGGCGACCCGGTCCTGCGCACGCCCGCCGAGCCCGTCGAGGGGTTCGACCGCGAGCTGCGCCGCCTGATCGACGAGATGTTCGAGGCGATGTACTCGGTGAACGGCGTGGGCCTGGCGGGGCCCCAGATCGGCGTGTCGCGGCGGCTGTTCGTCTACGACATCAGCGGGCGCAAGGGCCACGTCGTCAACCCGGTGCTCACCGTCGACGACCCCGAGGAGGTCCTGGACGAGGAGGGCTGCCTGTCGGTGCCGGACCGGCGGACGGGCACGCCGATCTACGCGCCGGTCGGGCGGGCGGCGGGCGTGACCGTCGAGGGCCTGGACCGGCTCGGCCGCCCGGTGCGCGTCAAGGCGCGCGGGTCGCTGGCGCGCTGCTTCCAGCACGAGACCGATCACCTGGACGGCCAGCTGTACGTGGACCGGCTGCCGAAGAACGAGGCCCGAAAGATCATCCTCAAGGCGTAAGTTGTCCGCATGGGGACACTTTCTGGAAAGGGCGCGCTGGTGACCGGCGGCTCGCGTGGCATCGGCAGGGCCATCGTCGAGCGGCTCACCGGCGACGGAGCCAGCGTGGTGTTCAGCTACCGGAGCGACGCCGAGGCGGCCGGCCAGGTGGCCGAGCGGACCGGAGCGCTGGCCGTCCAGGCCGACCAGGCCAGCAGGGACGACCTGGACCGGCTGTTCGCCGAGGCCGAGAAGGCGTTGCCGGGGATCGACATCCTGGTCAACAACGCGGCGGAGCACCGGCACGGGCCCATCGCCGAGATCACCGAGGAGACCTACGAACGGGTGTTCGCGGCCAACGCCCGTGCGACCTTCCTGGCCATCCAGTGGGCCTGCCGGGTGATGCGCGACGGCGGCCGGATCATCAACATCTCCACGCTCAACACCGCGATCCCGGCGCCGGGGCTCGCGCTGCACAC
The DNA here is from genome assembly GCF_040300065.1 of Nonomuraea sp. NPDC000554. Classification (NCBI taxonomy): domain Bacteria; kingdom Bacillati; phylum Actinomycetota; class Actinomycetes; order Streptosporangiales; family Streptosporangiaceae; genus Nonomuraea; species Nonomuraea sp. NPDC000554. The sequence goes on from NZ_JBEPDC010000028.1 coordinate 42,437, forward strand.
CGCCACCAAGGCCGCGGTGGAGCAGTTCGCCAAGGTGGCGGCGCGGGAGCTGGGCGGGCGCGGCATCACCGCGAACACGGTCTCGCCGGGCGCGACCGACACCGACACGCTGCGGGCCAGCAACCCGCCGGAGGCGCTGGAGACGTCGACCGCGCTCGCGGCGCTCCAGCGGCTCGGCAGGCCCGACGACATCGCGGCCGTGGTCGCGTTCCTGGCGGGCCCCGACAGCCGGTGGATCACCGGGCAGAATCTCCTGGCGACGGGAGGGCTGATCCTTTAACCCCGGGCGCGACGGCTACAGCTGCAGCGACTTGACCTCGAAGTACTCCTCGATCCCGTGCTCGCCCAGCTCGCGCCCGACGCCCGACTGCTTGAAACCGCCGAACGGCGCATGCGGGTTGAACGCACCGCCGTTGATCGCCACCTGCCCGGTGCGCAGCCTGCGGGCCACCTCGATCGCGCGTTCCCGAGTTCCCGCCCAGACCGCGCCCGACAGGCCGTACCGGGTGCCGTCGGCGATCCGCACCGCCTGCTCCTCGGACGTGTACGGGATGATCGACAGGACCGGGCCGAAGATCTCCTCCTGCGCGATCGTCATCCCGGGGTCGACCCCGGCGAAGACCGTGGGCTCGACGTAGAAGCCGCGCGGCAGCGGCCGCTCGGTGCCGCCCGCGACCAGCCTGGCGCCCTCTTCCTCACCCCTGTTGATGTAGCGGACCACCCGGTCGCGCTGGGCGGCGGAGACGAGCGGGCCGATGCGGGTGGCCTCGTCGAACGGGTCACCCACGGTGTACTTACGCGCCGCCTCGACAGCCATCCGGACGGCCTCGTCGTACTGGTCGACGTGGACGATCATGCGGGTCCACGCGGAGCACGTCTGGCCCGCGTTGACGAAGCAGTTGGCGACCCCGGCCTTGACCGCCGCCCGCAGGTCGGCGTCGGGCAGGATCAGGTTCGCGGACTTGCCGCCGAGCTCGAGCGCCACCCGCTTGACCGACTCGGCCGCCAGCGACGCCACCCTGCGCCCGGCCGTGGTGGAGCCGGTGAAGGAGACCATGTCCACCTCGGGATGGGCGGCCATGGCCTCGCCCACCACCGGGCCGCGCCCGCTGAGCAGGTTGAACACGCCCGCGGGCAGGCCCACCTCATGGAAGATGTCGGCCAGCGCGTACGCGGCCAGCGGCGCGACCTCGCTGGGCTTGAGCACCACCGTGCAGCCCGCGGCCAGCGCCGGGGCGACCTTGCAGACGATCTGGTGGAGCGGGTAGTTCCACGGCGTGATCGCCGCGACCACCCCGACCGGCTCCTTGACCACGAGCGAGTTGCCCACCTGCGACTCGCGCGGGTGGCTCTCGGCCAGGCGGGCGTACGAGGCCAGCACCCCGGCCGGCATGAGCGTCTGCACCTTGAGCGCGAAGCCGAGCGGCGAGCCCATGTCGGTCGCGATCGCCCGCGCGACGTCGCCCGCGCGCTGTGTCAGCAGCTCGGCCGCGGCGGTCAGCAGCTTGGCCCGTTCCTCCGGGGCCGTGCCGGACCAGTCGGGGAAGGATCTTCGCGCAGCGGCGACGGCCGCTTCGACGTCGTCGGGAACGCCTGCGGGCACCCGATCGATGATCTCTTCCGTGGCCGGGTTCACGACCTCGATGGCCTCGCCCGACACCGACGCGACCCAGGAACCTCCGATATACAGCTGACGCATGGCCCCCATCCTCGCGTGCCTGCTGCCGCAATGCGAGTGCGCTTCGTCATCAGGGTAGGACCAGGAGTACCCGAGGCGGGGGGGCTTCGGTCGAACCGGGTCTGACGGGTATGGGGGGCTTTGGTCACACCAGGTCGGCTTCAGTCGAACTGAGGCCGGCGGGTGCGGGAGCGCTTCAGCTCGAAGAAGTCCTCGAAGCCGGTGACGAGCAGCACGCCGTCCCAGAGCCTTCCGGCGTCCTCGCCGCGCGGGATCGTGGTGATGACCGGGCCGAAGAAGGCGTTGGAGCCGACGCGGATGACCGGCGTGCCGACCTCCTGGCCGACCAGGTCGATGCCCTCGTTGTGCGAGGCGCGGACGGCCTCGTCGTACTCGTCGGAGGTCATCGTGTCGGCCAGCTCCTTGTCGAGGCCGGCGGCCTCGAGAGCGTCCTCCACCGTCTCGCGGAGCCGGTCGAGGTCCTTGTTCCGGCCCTCGTTGTGCAGGCGGGTGCCCAACTCGGTGTAGAGCGGACCGACGACGTGGGCGCCGTACTTGGCCTCGGCTGCGGCGACGACCCTGACGGGCTCGATGGCTCTGGCGATCTGCTCACGGTACTCATCCGAGACGTCCTTGCCCTCGTTGAGCACGTTGAGGCTCATGATGTGCCAGCGCGGCTCGATGGGGCGGACCTTCTCGACCTCGAGCAGCCATCGTGACGTCACCCAGGCGAAGGGGCAGAAAGGATCGAACCACAGATCTACGGGAGTCTTCTCAGTCACGTGGGGCCATAACCTGGGGGTGTCCGCACCCTATTCCCAGCGTGGCAGGATACCGACAAACCCCGAAGAAGTGGTGTAAAGGAGCCCAACTTTGGCAGGCAACCTGACCCGGGACGAGGCGCGCGAGCGTGCCCGGCTCTTGAAGGTCGAGTCATACGCCGTAGCACTCGACCTGACGGAGGGAGACGAGCGCTTCGAGAGCATCACGACCGTCCGCTTCACCAGCGCCCAGCCCGGCGCGTCCACCTTCATCGACCTGCACGGCGCCCACGTGCGCCAGGTCACGCTCAACGGCCGCGACCTCGACGTCGCCGCCTACGACGCCGACAAGGGGCGCTTCCCGCTCCCCGAGCTCGCCGAGAGCAACGAGCTGCGCATCGACGCCGACTGCCGCTTCATGCGCACCGGTGAGGGGCTGCACCGTTTCGTCGACCCGGTGGACCAGAAGGTCTACCTGCACAGCCAGTTCGAGACGGCCGACGCGCACCGCATGTACGCCTGCTTCGACCAGCCCGACCTCAAGGCCACGTTCCAGCTGACCGTGCTCGCCCCGGCCGACTGGGAGATCGTCTCCAACGCCGCCGCGTCCGAGGTGGCGGAGCTGCCCGCGCAGGGCGGCAGGCACGGCGCCGTCCAGGCCTCCAAGCGCTGGACGTTCCCCGCCACACCGGTCATGTCCACCTACATCACCGCCCTGGTGGCCGGGCCGTTCCACAAGGTGACCTCCGAGCACGACGGGATCCCGCTGGGGGTCTACTGCCGCGCCTCGCTCGCCGAGCACCTCGACGCCGACAACATCTTCGAGGTCACCCGGCAGGGCTTCGACTTCTTCCACCAGGTCTTCGGCGTCCGCTACCCGTTCGGCAAGTACGACCAGCTGTTCGTGCCCGAGTTCAACGCGGGCGCGATGGAGAACGCGGGCTGCGTGACGTTCCTGGAGGACTACGTCTTCCGCTCCCGCGTCACCGACGCGGTCGTCGAGCGGCGCGCGGAGACGATCCTGCACGAGATGGCGCACATGTGGTTCGGCGACCTCGTCACCATGCGCTGGTGGGACGACCTGTGGCTGAACGAGTCGTTCGCCACCTACATGTCGGTGCTCGCCCAGGCCGAGGCCACCCGCTGGGGCAAGGGCGCCTGGACGACCTTCGCGAACGTGGAGAAGTCCTGGGCCTACCGCCAGGACCAGCTGCCGTCCACGCACCCGATCTCCGCCGACATCCCCGACATGCAAGCGGTCGAGGTCAACTTCGACGGCATCACCTACGCCAAGGGCGCCTCGGTGCTCAAGCAGCTCGTCGCCTACGTCGGGCTCGACAACTTCCTCGCGGGGGTGCGCGACTACTTCGCCGAGCACGCCTGGGGCAACACCGAGCTGAAGGACCTGCTCACCGCGCTGGAGCGGAAGTCGGGCCGCGACCTGTCCGCGTGGTCGAAGGAGTGGCTGGAGACCTCCTGGGTCAACACGCTGCGCCCGTCCTTCACCGTGTCGGCCGACGGGCGGTTCGAGAGCTTCGACGTCCTGCAGGAGGCTCCGGCCGAGTACCCGACGCTGCGCTCGCACCGCGTGGCGATCGGCCTGTACTCGCTGGCCGACGGCGAGCTGAGGCAGACCAGACGCGTCGAGCTCGACGTCGTCGGCGCCCGCACGCCGGTCGCCGAGCTCGTCGGCGAAGAGCAGCCCGACCTGGTGCTGGTCAACGACGACGACCTGACCTACGCCAAGATCCGGCTGGACGACCGCTCGCTGCGCACGCTCATCGGCGGCGGCATCGCCGCGTTCGCCGAGTCCCTGCCACGCGCCCTGTGCTGGTCGGCCGCCTGGGACATGACGCGTGACGGCGAGATGGCCACCCGCGACTACGTCAAGCTCGTCGTCTCCGGCGTCGGCACGCTGCGCGACATCACGGTCCTGCAGACCGTGCTGCGGCAGGCCAGGCAGGCCGTGCAGCAGTACGCCGACCCGGCGTGGCAGGCCGAGGGCCTCGCGCTGCTCGCCACCGAGCTCAGGTCGCTGCTCGCAGGGGCCGAGCCCGGCTCCGACCAGCAGCTCGCCTACCTGCAGGCGTTCGCGCCGGTGGCCACGTCCGGCGCGGACCTGGACCTGATCCAGGGCATCCTGGACGGCTCGGCCGTGCCCGAGGGGCTGGCCGTCGACGCGGACCTGCGCTGGGTTCTCGTCCACGCGATGGTGTCGAGCGGCCGGTACGGCGAGGCCGACATCGAGGCCGAGTTGCAGCGCGACCCGACGGCCACCGGCGAGCGGTCGGCGGCGCTGTGCCGGGCCGCCCTGCCGACGGCCGAGAGCAAGGCGGCGGCCTGGGAGGCGATCGTCGGCGGCCAGCTGGCGAACCACATCGCCCGCGCCACGATCACCGGGTTCGCCGACCCGCGCCATGTCGAGCTGCTGGTTCCGTACCGGGAGAAGTACTTCGCCGAGATCGGCCGCATCTACCAGGAGTGGACGTTCGACCAGGCGCAGACGTTCGCGGTCGGCTGCTTCCCGACGCTGCTCATCGAGGAGGCGACGGTCGAGGCCGCCCAGGACTTCCTGGAGACCACCCAGCCGCCGCAGGCCCTGCGCCGCATGATCCTCGAAGGCGCCGACGGCGTGAGCCGCGCCCTGCGCAACCGCGCCAAGGACGCCTCCTAACCCGGAGGGCGGGGCTCTTCCACCCAGCGAAGAGCCCCGCCCCGCACGCCGGCGTCCGGCCCCGTGCTCTGCACGGGCCGAACGCCGGCCGGGCCTCTCCCCGTGTTCGAACCCTGAGAGGAGCACCCGTGCCCTCGGTTACGGCCGGGCGCGGCGCGGTGCGCACCACGACAGGCGGCTTCCAGCACGGGAACACCCGCTGATCTTGGGAAATACGCCGCTTCCTGTGGTGCCGATTCCGTCGGTGCCATCGGCCTCCCGGTGTTAGCCTCGAATACGTGCTCGGACCGGGGACCACGCTCAGCGACCGCTACGTGCTGGCCCGCCGCCTCGGTGGCGGCGGTATGGGCGAGGTCTGGCATGCCGACGACACCGTCCTCGGCCGGGCCGTGGCGGTCAAGGTGCTGATGCCCGCTCTGACGGACAACGCCACGTTCGTCCGGCGGTTCCAGAACGAGGCCAGGGCCATGGCCACGCTCAGGCACCCCGGCGTGGTCGACGTCTACGACTACGGCACCTGCCAGGTCGACGGGCGCCGGGTGAGCTTCCTGGTGATGGAGCTGGTCGAGGGCGAGTCGCTCGACCGCGTCCTGCGTCGCGGCCCGCTCGACCCCGTGACCACCATGCGACTGGTCGCCGAGGTGGCCGACGCGCTCGCGGCCGCGCACGAGCAGGGCATCGTGCACCGCGACGTGAAACCGGCCAACCTGATGATCAGGCCGGGCGGCGGCGTCGCGCTCACCGACTTCGGCATCGCGCGCTCGGCCTCCGCCGGCCATCTGACGGCGACCGGCGCCATGCTGTGCAGCGCCGGCTACTGCGCCCCCGAACTGGCCACGGCGAGCCAGGTGACCCCCTCCGTCGACGTGTACGCGCTCGGCGTGGTCGCCTACGAGTGCCTGACCGCCCGGCTGCCGTTCGCGGGCGACACCCCCGTCCAGATCATCTACAAGCACCTCCACGCGCCCACCCCCGACCTGCCCGGCGACGTGCCTCCCGGGCCGCGCCAGGTCGTCACACGGGCGCTGGAGAAGTCGCCCGACAGGCGCTGGGCGTCGGCCGCCGAGATGGCGCGGGCCGCCCGGCAGGCCGTCGCCGTCCCCGACGCCTCCCCCGGCTCCCCGCCCGTGCCTCGCCGTCGCCGCCGGGCGCTGTCGGCGGTGCTGGCCATGGCCGCCGCCGTCACGGTCACCGCGGCCGTCGCCGGGTCGGTGTGGGTCCGTCCCGACGACGGCGCCCAGCAGTCCGGCGTCGCCCCGCTCGCCAGTGAGCCCGCCAGGGTCGCGACGACGGCGACCGGCCCGGCGCGCAGGCGGCACCAGGCCCCACCCGCCAAGGGCCTGCCCAGCGCCCGTCCCAGCGCCACGCGCAAGCCGAAGCCCACCGCGACGGTCACCGTCTCCCCCACGGTCAGCGTCCCCACCGTGACGCCGACGAGCGCCCCCGAGCCCACGCACCAGCCCACCACCCCGGGCCCCGCTGAGCCGACCGCGGAACCCACGGCCAGCAGGCCACCGGGCGACATCCAGTGCATCAAGGCCCCTTGCCCCTGACAGGCGATCGGTTGTCGGGTGACAGGTCCTCAAGGTGGCCGACGCCCCCCAGGCCGCCCCACGCTGGATCACCCGAAGTCGTGCTGGCACTTGCGCAGGCCGTACCTGCTGGGATCGGCGTCGAACCCGTCGGAGGTGTTAGACGTACCCGGCGGCCACCCAGCCCCACGCGCCGGTCCTGTCGCTCGCCTGCGCCGCCGTGGCGGGCAGGCCCACGGCCGCCACGAGCACGGCTCCGGAGACGACGGCTTTCCACCAGTGCATGTCCATGACGGACAGTCCAGCGCGGCAGGACCTTCTCGGCCATCTCTAAGCTTTCAGGGCGGACCGGCCCGTCCTGGCACCGTGAGAGGCTGACCAGGTGGACACGACTCGGGATCTGCTCGTCGCCCTGGCCCGTCGCTACGCCTTCGCCGACCTCGGGGCGCTCGTCCCGAACGCCGAGGTGGCCGACGTGTGCGAGTTCGGGCACCGGCTGCTCTCGCTCGACGCCGAGGACTTCGCGGTGGAGGCCAGGGCCGTCCCGGCCGAGCTGAAGCGCCAGGCGCGGGAGTGCCACATGCCCCAGACCCCGCGCGAGCAGCCCCGCGGCGCGCTGGAGTCGCTGCGGCCCGCGTACGGGCTGCTGCTGGAGGTGATCGGCATCCGCTGGCATCGGCGCGAGCTGAGCTCGATGATCGCCGCGGTGCACATCGCCAGCGAGTACCTGCCGCTGCTCGCGTTCGAACCGCACCTCGGCCACGCGGGCGACCCCGCGCGCTGGCCCGCCGGGCTGAGCGCCACCGGGAGCCGGTTCGGCGTGATCGGCGACCGCGAGTGCGACCACACCAAGTCCGAGCAGTCGGCCACCAACCGGACGTTGCGGGTCGCGTCCGAACCCGCCCAGGGGTGGCGGGCGTACTTCGACCGGCAGCACAGCCAGGTGGCCGGAGCGCTGGCCGTCTGCGTCGCCGCCTGCCGCAACCCGTGCACGGCCATGGACTGGATCGCCCCGGAGCCGCGCGCCGACCTGCACCAGCGCGCCCGTACCGCGCTGGCGCTCGCCGAGACCCCGCTGGTACGGCTGCGCCACGCGGCGCCCGTCGGCCACGGCTTCGGCGTGCCGTCGCCGGAAGAGGTGCTGGACGCCTGGGAGCGCAGCCGGGCCGTGCTCGACAAGAACCCCGTCGGCGCGGCGGCGCTCGAGGACGACGGGTTCCCGCTGCCGGGGCTGCCGTCGCTCTTCTCGGCCGTCGCCGGCGCGCCCATCGCCCCCTCGACGCTCCTCAGCGGCGTCAGCCGGCACGTCGTCGGCCTGCTGGAACGCCTCGACCCTGGAACCCTCCAGGCTGACGGCTCCCCCTCCCTCCCTTAGAAGGAGAAGGAGGGCGTCGCCTACCGCGGGGGCGCAGGCGACGCCCGGTTCGCCCTCACGTCCCTTGGCCGGCCATCTCCCCGGCGTCACAACCCGAGAGCAGGCCGGCCCCTTGCTTCCTCGGGATGGTCAGCGTTTCGCGGTGGCCTGTTCGGCGAGGGCGCTGATGCCGTACAGGAGGCCGCCCACGAGGTCGCCGACGCTGAAGGCGGTCGCCATGGACATCGCGGTGAGCCGGCACGCGCCGTCCGAGAGGCGGCGCCGGGCGTTCTCGCCCGTCACGATCTCCAGGGCGCGGCCCGTCACGTCCACGAAGATGACCACGGCGTCGTCCGCCTCGTCGCCGAGCGCGGCGTGCAGCCGTTCGGCGAAGTGGCGCCTGCCGCCGACCGGCTCGCCGAGGAACGCGCCGAAGCGAAGGCCGCTGCGCCGCTCAGCGGCGTGCAGCGCCCGTCTGACGTCGTCGGCCTGTGCCGCGGTGAGTGCCCGCATCGCTCATCACCACCCCGCCGACGCGCCGCCGACATGGCGACCCGGCTCGGACGTCTGCGCCGCCGCCACCCAGTCGGCCTCGGGCACCTGCGCCCAGTGCGCCACCCGGTCGGCCAGCACCAGGCTCGAGGTGCTGACGCCGTGCTCGCTGCGCGACGGCCCGCCCAGCCACACCGGCCCCGACGCGGACCTGCGTGCCGAGCCCAGTCCCGGAACCAGGACCAGCAGACTTATCAGGATGAACAGGGCAACAGACGCCCCGAGGAGGACGCCCAGAATCTCCAGCGGACTGTTCACAACAAGAACGTAGACCCGGTTCGCATGCCCGGCCAGCCCCGCTCGTGAGAGAGTCTTGACGCGAGGTCCCCCACCTGAGGTCAACAGAACTGTGGATGCTCCAGCTTCGATCGGTAGATACCCGATCGAACGCGTCTTGGGCACGGGCGCGTTCGCGACGGTGTGGCTCGGCCGCGACGACCAGCTCGACTCGTACGTCGCCATCAAGGTGCTCGCCGAGAACTGGTCGGCCGAACCGGCGGTGAACGAGCGCTTCCTCAAGGAGGCCAGGCTGCTGCGCCAGGCCGACTCCCCGAGGATCGTCCAGGTGCACGACATCGGCGAGTTGCCGGACGGCAGGCCGTACTTCGTCATGACGTATGCCGACATGGGGTCGCTGGCCGGGCGCCTCCTGGAGGGGTCGCTGCCGGTGGGCGAGGCGATCCGCATCGTCGGCGAGATCGCCGAGGGGGTGGAGGTGCTGCACCGCATGGGCATCGTCCACCGCGACCTCAAGCCGTCGAACGTGCTGTTCCGCTCGGTGGCCGGTGGAGGCGAGCGGCTGATGGTGGCCGACCTGGGCGTGGCGCGGTCGCTGGCCGACGCCACCAGCCACACCATCGCGGCGGGCTCTCCCGGGTACATGGCGCCGGAACAGATGCGCCTCGACGGAGGGCCGGACGAGCGCGCGGACGTCCACGGGCTGGGGGCGATGGCCTACCACCTGCTCACCGGGCAGGTCCCCGGCTCGGGGGCGGTTCGGCTCGCGCCGCAGCGGCTGCGGCAGGAGATCCCGGAGCGGGTGGGGGCGGCCATCATGAAGGCCATCGACCCCGACCCCGACCACCGCTGGCCGACCGTCACCCAGTTCGCCTCGGCCCTGCGGGGCGAGGACGGCCCCTACCCGGCTCCCGGAGCGGGTGCCAGTACGGGCGAGCATCCCCGAGCGGAGGTCGGCGCGGGTTCGCCGGCGGAGCCGGACACCGCCGCTCACCTGGCCCCCCGCTGGGGGCCCGATGCGGGTGGTGACGCGCCCGCGCGCCCAGGCGAGGGCGAACACCCCCGTGCGGACGTCCCGGGCGTCGGCACAGGCCCTGGTGCGGATGGCGACGCACACGAAGACGCCGCAGCGGTGGGCGGCGCGGGCCCTGGAGCGGGTGGCGACGCCCGCAGAGGCGGCGCGGACGGCGCGGTGGTAGGCGACGCGGTCGTGGACGGCGAGCCTGCGGGCGGAGGGCGTGTCAAGGGGGTGCTGCTGGGGGCCGGAGCCGTGGCCGTGGCCGTCGCCGTGGTCGTGGGGGTGCTGGCGTCGCGCACCGGCGGGCCGTCCGTCGAGCAGAAGCCGTCGGGGGCCGTGACACAGGTGTCCCGCACGCCCTCCCAGGGCAGCTCCCCGCGAGCGCACATGGGGTTGCGGACCGACGCGGACATCCCCAAGCAGTACCGGAAGCTGATCGTGCAGGCGGGCACCTGGTGCGAGCTGGAAGGGCTGTCGCCCGCGCTGGTCGCCGGGGTCGTCAAGATGGCCAGCGACTTCGACCCCGACCTGAGCGACCGCGCCAACGACGAGTTCGGCATCGCCCGGTGGACTCCCAGGGTGCTGCAGTTCTGGCAGCCCAACGGGGCGAACGATCCGGTACCTAAGCCGCCGTTCCCGCCCGAGCTGTCGTTCCCGGCGATGGGCCGCTTCTTCTGCACGCTCGGCCCGAAGGTCGCCGACGTGCCCGCCGACCCGGCGGCCAAGCTCGCCGCCCTGTTCGTGAGCGGCGTGGACCCGGTGCGGCGGGAGCAGGGCGTGCCGCCGAAGTGGAAGGCGCACGTCGCGCAGGTCCTGCGATATCGCGATCAGTACCAGGACTGACGGGCCGGTCCCGCGCAGGCCGTGAAGTTCGGTGAAGGCCGGCGCAGGCGACCAGGCCGGAGTGGCAGGTCAGAGCAGGAGACGGGGCTCGGAGGGCTCGCCGAGGCGCTGCGGGACGGAACCGGCAGAGGAAGACGCGGGGCGAGGGCGGGCAGCCAGGTTGCTCCTTGCGCAGCAGATCCCGAACCGGCTCTGCGGTGATCTCGATCTCGGTGTGGGTCATGCGGAGCAACAGGAGTAGCCAGTTGGCGGCCCGCCCTGAGTCAGCCCTCTCCAGCCTGGGCCTGGGCGACTTCCGCGTCGCTGGAATCGACGATGAATTCGTTGCCCTCGGGATCTGCCAGAGTGACCCAGCCAAGACCCCGGCCCCGCTCATGCGAACTCACCAACCGCGCTCCGAGGTGCACCAGCCTGTCAACCTCCTCGGCCAGAGTCCCGTCCGGAGCATTGAGGCGTAGAGAGAGATGAGTATTTCCTGGGGCATGAGCGTGGTCATGGTGAACGAACAACCACGCAGCTGGGTCACCTTGGGGGGCCAAGACGATCCAGCAGCCGTTCGGGCCAGAGTCGATAGGACGGTCCAGGACCATGCTCCAAAAGCGGGCGAGCTCCATAGGGTGGTTGCACCGCAACATCAGGTAACGGATCCGGAGTGTCATAAGTCCGATCTTTTCAAGCAGAGTCCTTCTCCGTCGAGAGCGGAAACTCTGGCTCCCGTTTTTCGCACGTCACCATCACCGAGCTGCATCGATGGGGCGACTATAGCGGCTGACCTGCGACGAAGCGGCATGCGCGGGAAACGAGGCCAGCGAAACCCACGCCGTAAATTTCCCGTAGTTCCACGTAAACCGCTATTGCAACAATAGTCCAGGATTACGAAGCTCGTGGAGCTTTGATCGCAAACCCATACTAGAAGGAGAGTGATACAACATGGCGTTCACACGACGATTAGTGGTGGCTATCGCCGCGATCGTGGCGGCCATCTCACTGGGCGGCCCCGCTTCCGCCTCGACCGAACCGCCCAACCCGGAGACGTCCTCACCGACCATTCAGTCGACGACCCCACCGGGACCGGACGGAACAGCGTTCGTCGGGATCGACACAGCAGACCCAACCGACGGCATAGCTGCCAGTGACATAGGGTGCTGGATCGTCGCAGAACACCCGGTGACCCTGACCCCCACCAGCAAGGACATCATCGGATCCGGGGAAATCACACGCTGCACCAGTGAGAAGCCGTCAGCCTGTGCCACCACGAGTTTCCTGTACCGGATCAACGCTGACGGGTCCGAGACACGGGTCGGGACGGGACCGACCAAGCACTCCTGCAGTACAGGACGAGCGTCTCGGTCGGAAGCCCACTACAAGTGCACCTACCACCCATCAAGTGAGTTCTCTTACTTCACCGTCACCACCTTGACGGTGGTGGCGAGAGGGCAGACGGTCTCCAATGACGCCGTGAGTGGCACCAGCCACTATTGGTGCATCTAGATCAAACCTCCATACCTCAGGCTCTTGCCTGGGGCGGGCTTCTCCGCATCTGGGGCTTGGTCATATCCGGCCGAGAATTCCCGCCAAGCAGTCGAGGCTTGGCGGAACCGATCCGCACCGTGTACTGGATGGTGGCTGCCGTGGCGCAGCTCGTGGTAGATCGCCTGTAGCACCAGCAGCTGCGCAATGGCCAACCGCTCGGAGGGTGCCTGCGCAGCCCGTTCAGCCGCTGTGGCCTTCTCGTAGCCGATATTGTCGAAGGTCTGCAAGGCGAACTGGTACAACAGCTCGGCGTCGGCCCTCTCGCCCTTGGGCTCGTCCTCAAGAGCAGAGGTCTCGGAGGAGTCCACGCGCCCGACGGTAACCCGGGGTTGAAGAACCTGCGGACAGCCATTAGCCGACCCGGAGACGGACCCCACCCGGATCGACTGGCGGAGTGGCAGGTCAGGGCAGGAGGCGGAGATCCGATCACGCCGGAGCAGCGGGTCAGGGTAAGAGGCGGAGGTCGGCGTCGGTGACCAGGTCGAAGCGGAGGGCCAGGTTGATCAGGGCGGCCCGCTGCCAGTCGGCCTTCCCGACCTCGTCGGCCTGTTTGACCTTGAGCTTGTTCCTGGCCAGGTAGTCGATGTGGAAGTTGACGCCGCTCCTCGTCAGGTGGTGCCCGGCCAGCCGCTCGATGAGCTGCGGCACCGTCGGGACGACCGTGCTCGACGGGTCACGCAGCCTGGCCTCGCAGAGCGCGACCAGGATGAGGAAGTACTTGGCGGTCCGGTCGAGCGGGAAGACGTTCATCGTGGTCGCCCCCGACCCGAGGCTGGTGGCGGTGCCGTACACGTGCTCGGGCGCGAACACCAGGAACCCGGTCGTCCCGTGCTCGGCCGGCAGGATCACCCGCGAGAACTCGAACGGCACCGGCATGCCGATCCGCAGCGGCGGCACCTTGACGAACTCGCCGCCGCCCTCGGGGTTCTCCACGACGTAGGTGCGGTCGGTGCTGAGGTTGCTGATGTGCCAGTAGTCCTCGACCGCCTCGATGCGTCCGGCCAGGCGTGACACGGCCCGGTCGGCCACCACGATGTCGACCGGGACGTCCTTGGCTCCGCGTCCGAACGTGGCGGCCTCGCCGGGCCTGAGCTCGGCCGCCACGGCCGTGTCGGTCTGGATGAGGACGGTGTGCATGCGCATGGTTGTACGACCTCGCTCTACGTCCGCCTAGCTGTAAGGTTCCAGGGTCACCAGACGGCCGGCCTGCGGTCGCCCCAGAAGCCGCCTCTGGCCGCTTCGACCTGGGCCGACAGCGAGATCAGTGTGGCCTCGCCGCCGATCCTGCCCGCCAGCATGACGCCGATCGGCAGGCCGTCAGCGGTCCAGTGCAGGGGCAGGTTCACCGCGGGCTGCCCGGTGACGTTGTAGATCGCGGGGAAGGCGGCGAACCGCTTCATCCGCTCGAAGGTCTCCTGGACGTCGTCCACGTCCTCGAACCAGCCCACGGGCCGGGGTTGCTGGGTGACGGTGGGCGTGAGCACCGCGTCGTAGGCGTCGGTGACGGCGAGCGCGGCCCTGGTGGCGAGCTGGAGCGACGCCTGGGCCTGTACGTAGGCCGGGGCGGAGGTGGCCGTGCCGCGTTCGCGCAGCCACCTGGTGAGCGGCCTGAGCTGGTCGCTCTGGTGGTCGGCGACAGGGTGCATGCACGCGAAGACGTACCACATGGTGACGAACTGCGGCACGATGTCGGGGCCGAACGGCGGGTCGATGTCGACCACCTCGTGGCCGAGCGCGGCGAGCGTGGCGGCGGCGTCCTCGTAGGCGGCCAGGACGTCCGGATCGAGTTCGGCGTCCGGCACCGCTGGGCGGGCGTAGCGGGCGATGCGCAGCCGTCCGGGGTCGCGGGTGGCGTGCTCCAGGAAGGTGCCGTCGTGCGGCGGCGCGTGGAACAGGTCTCCGGGGCTGTGGTGCGCCATGACGTCGAGCAGCGCCGCGGCGTCGGCCACCGTGCGTGCGATGGGCCCGTTCGTGCTCATTCCCGCCAGGTCGGGGATGATCGGGGCGAAGCTGATCCGGCCACGGGTGGGTTTGATGCCGTACAGGCCGCACACCGAGGCGGGGATGCGGATCGAGCCCGCGCCGTCGCTGCCCTGCGCGGCGGGTGCCAGCCCGGCGGCCACCGCGGCCGCCGCGCCGCCGCTCGACCCGCCCGCGGACCTGCTGAGGTCCCACGGGGTGCGGGCGGGCGGCGAGAGGAAGGTCTCGGTGTAGCAGGGCAGGCCGAACTCGGGGGTGGCGGTCTTGCCGAGCATGACGGTGCCGGCCTCGCGCAGGCGTTCCACCACCGTGTCGTCCACGGGTGCGACGAAGTCCCGGTATGTCGCCGACCCGAACATGATCGGGACGTCCTTCACCAGGTTAAGATCCTTGATCGGGATCGGTACTCCGGCGAGCGGTCCGTCTGGCAGCTCCTTCTCCAGGCGGCGGGCCTGGTCGAGTGCCCTCTCGGCGGTCACGGTCACGTACGCGCCCACCTCGGGATCGATGCGCTCGATCCGGTCGAGGTAGTGCTGGGTGAGCTCGACCGGCGAAATGTCCTGGTCACGGATGGCTTGCGCCTGCTCGAGAGCAGATAGCTCGTGAAGTTCTCGCACGCTTCTGCACACTAGGGATCTCTGGCGAAGAACGTAATAGATACCCCGCAATGGGGCGTAGAACACGGTGAGCTGGGCCATAAAACTATGGACAGGGCAACACTAGGAATCAATCAAACCCGCGGGCTACGGTGAGTTGCGTGGACTCCGACAACCAGCGAGAAGACGGTCACAACTCGTCCCCTATCTGGGTGAGCGATCGGCCCGAAGGCGAGCAGACCACCGCCAAACCCTCGGCGCCCACCACGTCAACGTACGCGCCGGTAGAGCGCGCGTCCGTGCGCAGCCTGCTCCAGCAGCCGCGCTACCGTCGGCTGCGCAACCGCGCGCTGCTGGCGATCGGCGTCGGGCTCGTCGTGGGCTTCCTGGTGCGCGACTGGCGGGTTGGCGTGACAGCGGCCGTGGTGGCGGCCATCCTCGACACGGTCTACCGGGCGCGCTCGTCCTCAACCGTGCCTGCCTGGCGGCGCGCCTCCGTGGCTGAGCGGCGCACCGAGGCGCAGCTCCGCAAGCTGGAGCGCAGCGGCTACCGCACGCTGCACGCCAGGGCGATCCCGGGCAGCGAGGCGCAGATCGACCACCTGGTGGTGGGCCCGACGGGCGTGTACGCGGTCGACTCCGAGAAGTGGGACAAGCGGCTGCCGGTACGCGTCCAGATGGGCAAGAAGCTCTTCCACGGGCCGTTCGACATGAAACCCCGCCTGACCGAGGCCAAATGGGAGGCCTCGCAGGCCAGCGAGCTGATCAGCAAGGCGTACGGGCGCGAGGTCTCCGTCGTGCCGTCGCTGGCGATCTACGGGCCGCCGGTGCCGTGGAAGATCATGACGATCCGCGGCGTGGACGTCTACGAGGGCGCCCGCGCTCGCAAGTGGATCACCAAGCGGGAGCGGGCCCTGACCGACGCCGAGATCGACCGGCTGTACGAGATCGCCGCCCAGGTGCTCCCCGCCAGGTACGGCGAGGGCTAGCAGCCAGGCGTCAGCCGGCCGCCGAAGGCGTCGAGGCCGGCGGCCAGTTCCGTGCTGGGCGGGAGCGTCCGCGGCACTCGGGTGACGAGCGCGGCGCCGAGCCCCGCCATGCGCACGATGTGCGCGATCAGCGCCTCCCTGTCCTCGGGCCAGGGGAAGGAGGGCTGGGCGATGAGCAGCGACACGCACCCGTGCACGGCCGACCAGAGGCCGAGCGCGAGCGCCTCCGGCTCGCCCTGCAGGACCCCGGTCGCGACGCAGGCGGCGACCCTGTCGACCATGTGTCCGAAGCAGGTCGCGGCGGCGGGAGGCACGCCTTCGCCGGCCGACGGGCGCATCATCAGCACCCGGTACTGCACGGGGTGGTCGAGGGCGAACCGGGCGTAGGCGCGTCCGCAGTTGCCCAGGGCGACGAACGGGTCGCCGACGGAGCTCTCGGCGAAGAGCCTGCCCAGTTCGTCCCAGACTCGCAGGCAGACGGCCTCGACGAGCGCTTCCTTGTCGGTGAAGTGCAGGTAGACCGAGGGCGTGGAGACTCCGGCGCGCAGGGCGACGGCGCGCAGCGTGAGCGCGTCCTCGGTGCCGGCCTCGGCCAGCAGGTCCTCGGCGGCTCGCAGGATCTCCTCGCGCAGCAGCGCGCCCTCGCCGCGCCGGGCGCGCACGCGTCTCGCGGTGGTCATGGAACTCAGGTTGACGCTGTCAGGTTAACGATGTCAATCTGATCCCCTGCGGAAGGGGTCAGATGGGGACTTTTCGGGAAGCGACCGCGTTGACCGCGCACGGCGCGGACGAGTACCAGGCCACGCTCGACGCGCAGTGGAGCATCGGCGCCAGGCTGCACGGCGGATACCTGCTGGCGGTGCTGGGCCGGGCCGCCGTCGAGAGCGCGGGCGCCGAGCACCCGCACGTGACGGCCGTGAGCGGCTCCTTCGTCGAACCGCCCGAGCCGGGCCCCGCCACCGTGCGCGTGCGGACGCTGCGCGTCGGCAGGAGCGTCGCCCAGGTCACGGCGACGCTGACGCAACGGGACAGGCCGTGCGTGGAGGCGCTGATCACCCTCGGCCGGTTGGACGACGCCGACCCCTGGTGGACGGCCGCCGAACCGGTGCGGCTGCCCCCGAGGGAGGAGTGCTTCCTCGCCCCCACCGACCCGCCAGGCGCGGACATGACCGTCCCGCTGATGGACGTGGTCGAGGAGCACATCGACCCCGCGCACCTCGCCTTCGCCTTCGGCGCGCCCTCCAGGAACGGCGTCATCGCCACCTGGCAGCGGCTGGCCGACGGCTCCGACTGGGACCCGCTCAGCCTGCTCGTCGCCCTCGACCCGGTGCCGCCCGTCTCCTACGACCTGGGCCTGCCCGGCTGGATGCCCACCATCCAGTTCTCCGCCTACATCCGCCGACTGCCCGCCCCGGGCCCGGTCCGGGTGAGGCTGCACGCCACGGACGTCGGCGGCGACCGCATGGACGAGGTGGCCCACGTCTGGGACGACAAGGGCCGCCTGGTGGGCCAGGCCACCCAGCTAGCCGCCGTGCGCGTGCCCGCCTAGGGCTCCATCCCGGGACCGGGGCGCACGCATTCCGGAGCTGGCCGTCCGCTTTCTGGACAGCCGTCTCAGGTACCGGGCGCGACCTCGTACCATGGGAAGACTCGTTAGCGATGGGAGAAGCGCATGCCCGCCCTCAGGTCACGTACGGTCACCCACGGCAGGAACATGGTCGGTGCCCGGGCCCTGCTCCGGGCGACCGGCGTAGCCGGGAGCGACTTCGGCAAGCCCATCATCGCGGTGGCCAACAGCTTCACCCAGTTCGTCCCGGGGCACGTGCACCTGCGCGAGGTCGGCGACGTGGTGTCGGCGGCGATCCGCGAGGCCGGCGCGATCCCGCGC
The DNA here is from genome assembly GCF_040300065.1 of Nonomuraea sp. NPDC000554. Lineage (NCBI taxonomy): Bacteria > Bacillati > Actinomycetota > Actinomycetes > Streptosporangiales > Streptosporangiaceae > Nonomuraea > Nonomuraea sp. NPDC000554. Next base: position 60,072 of record NZ_JBEPDC010000028.1, read on the forward strand.
GAGTTCAACACGATCGCGGTCGACGACGGCATCGCAATGGGGCACGGCGGCATGCTCTACTCGCTGCCGTCGCGCGAGCTGATCGCCGACGCGGTCGAGTACATGGTCAACGCCCACTGCGCCGACGCGCTGATCTGCGTCTCCAACTGCGACAAGATCACACCGGGCATGCTGCTCGCCGCCTTCAGGCTGAACATCCCGACCGTCTTCGTCTCGGGTGGGCCGATGGAGGCGGGCAAGACGCCGACCCGCAAGCTCGACCTGGTCGACCCGATGATCGCCGCCGCCGACTCCTCGGTCTCCGACGACGAACTGCTGGAGATGGAGGAGAACGCCTGCCCGACCTGCGGTTCGTGCTCGGGCATGTTCACCGCCAACTCGATGAATTGCCTGGCCGAGGCGATGGGCCTGGCGCTGCCGGGCAACGGCACGATCCTGGCCACGCACAAGGCCCGCAAGCAGCTCTTCGAGGACGCCGGCCGCCAGCTCGTCGAGATCACCCGCCGCTACTACGAGGACGGCGACGAGTCGGTGCTGCCGCGCTCGATCGCCACCAGCGAGGCGTTCGAGAACGCGATGACGCTCGACGTGGCGATGGGCGGCTCGACCAACACGATCCTGCACATCCTGGCCGCCGCCCGCGAGGCGCAGGTCGACTTCGGCCTCAAGGAGATCAACGAGATCTCGCTGCGGGTGCCGTGCCTGTGCAAGGTGGCCCCGGCGACGAACAAGTACCACATCGAGGACGTCCACCGCGCGGGCGGCATCCCCGCCATCCTGGGCGAGCTGGACCGGGCCGGGCTGCTGCACCGCGACGTCCCCACGGTCAACGGCGGCACCCTCGGCGACATGCTCGCCGCCTGGGACCCGCGCTCGCCCTCCGTCCTGCCGGAGGCCGTCGAGCTGTGGCACGCCGCGCCGGGCAATGTCCGCACGGTGAAGGCGTACTCGCAGGACAACCGCTGGGACTCCCTCGACCTCGACCGCGCCGCCGGGTGCGTGCGCGACCTGGAGCACGCCTACACCGCCGACGGCGGGCTGGCGGTGCTGTACGGCAACATCTCCCGCGACGGCGCCGTGGTGAAGACGGCCGGAGTCGACGAGTCGATCTGGCGGTTCAGCGGGCCCGCGGTGGTGTTCGAGTCGCAGGAGCAGGCCGTGGAGGGCATCCTCGGCGGGCGGGTCAAGGAGGGCGACGTGGTCGTCATCCGGTACGAGGGCCCCAAGGGCGGCCCCGGCATGCAGGAGATGCTGTACCCGACGTCGTTCCTCAAGGGCAAGGGTCTGGGCAAGGCGTGCGCGCTGGTGACCGACGGCCGTTTCTCGGGCGGCACGTCCGGGCTGTCGATCGGCCACGCCTCGCCCGAGGCGGCCGAGGGCGGCGCGATCGCCCTGGTCGAGGACGGCGACATCATCGCGATCGACATCCCGAACCGGTCGATGGAGCTGCGGGTGCCGGAGCCCGAGCTGGCCGCCCGCCGGGAGCGGCTGCTGGCCGACCTGGGCGGCTACCGGCCGCGCGACCGCAACCGCCCGGTCAGCGTCGCGCTCCAGGCGTACGCGGCGATGACCACGTCGGCGTCGACGGGCGCCTCCCGCGACCTGTCGCAGCTGTCGAGGTAGGGGCTTCGGGGGCGCCCACCGGCGCCCCCGACATCGGTGATTCGAGCGTTCGGGAGCACCGCACGGGCGTTCGAACCTCCTGGGTAGGTCACCGTTGCCATAAGGTACGAACAGGGTTGCTTGCCGTACAGGCTTTCGAAAAATGTCGGTGGCGATCTCTATGGTAGGGGTATGGCTACAGTCGTGAAGCCCCACACCCGCCCGCTGACGACCGCCGAGATCGCCGCCCTCGCCCTCTCCCTGGCCCACCTCGGGTCGGGCCCGCAGGCCGTCACCGCCAGGCGCGGCCTGCAGCACGCGTTCGAACACCTCGAACTCGACGACGACGTCATCGCCACCACCCTCACGACACTCACCGAGCCGCTGCCTGTCGAGGTGGCGTCCCGGGCCCGGCTGATCGCCGACGCGATCACCAGCCGGATGATGATCCGCCTCCACTACCGCGACGCCGCCGGCAACGTCACGGCGCGCGACGTCGAGCCGGTGACCTGCCTGGTCCACCGCGAGTACTGGTACCTGGTGGGCGTGTGCCGCATGCGCAGGGCCATCAGGGCGTTCAGGTTCGACCGGGTGCTGGCCGTCGAGCCGACCCTGGTCCCGTCCAGGCCGCATCTGGCCGACCGGTTCCTGCCGTTCCAGCGGCGCAAGCGCGCCAAGGCCGCGTAGATCTGGCCGGCGCTTGACCCGTTCGCCCCCCGGGCGTTGGGGCGGCGACTGGCAGGCTCCCGCACATGCGCGTCCGGGAGATCTCGCTCGTCGTCGCCCTGCTGGTCACCGCGCCCGCGTCGCCCGCGCGGGCGGCGGTGGAGCGGGAGGCCGGGCCGCCGCCCGACGCTGAGCGGCGGCTCGACCGGTCGCTGACCCGCTATCTCCACCGGCGTCCCGGGCGGGCGGCGGTGGCGGTGCTCGACCGGACCACGTCCACCGGCTACGCCTACCGGGAGCGGGTCCCGTTCCTGCTGGCCAGCGTAGCCAAGGTCGACATCCTGCTGGCGCTGCTGCTCAGGGCGCAGCGCGAGCACCGGCGACTGAGCGACGACGAGCGCAAGCTGGCCGCGCGCATGATCCGGTTCAGCGACAACGACTGCGCGCACGAGCTCTACCTGGCGATCGGCGGCCGCGCGGGGCTGGCCAGAGAGCTGCACAGGCTCGGCGTCCGTGACACCGTGCCGGGGCCGGGCCTGTACTGGGGCGCGACCCGCAGCAAGCCGTCGGACCAGGTGAAGGTGCTCGACAGGCTCACGGCCGCGACAGGCCCGGTGAACGCCGCTAACCGCCGCTACGCGGTGCGCCTGATGTCGTCGGTGACCAGGCGGCAGGCGTGGGGTGTGAGCGCGGCGGCCGACGGCGGGTGGGCGCTCAAGAACGGCTGGCTGCCCGCCCGCGTGCACGGCGGGCTGTGGACGGTCAACAGCGTGGGGCTGCTCGTCGCGGACGGCCACGAGCTGCTGGTCGCCGTGCTGTCAGAGCGCAGCCCGACCCGGAAGGCGGGCATCGCGACGGTCGAGCGGGTGGCCCGCCTGACGGTGCGGGCGATCACCCGCCCACCTGCCTGGCGGCACGGAGCGATCACTCACCCCCCGGACGGACACGCCCGGCGGGCGGCAGGCTAGCCGCAGCACCCGCCGCCGCAGCAACCCCCACCGCCGCCGCGAGGGGCGGCGCCACCGGTCATCGCGACCGTGGAGAGCAGCTTGACCGTGTCGTCGTGGCCCTCGGGGCAGGTGGCCGGGGCGTCGGAGGCGGCCATGGGACGCGACACCTCGAACGTGGAGCCGCAGGCGCGGCAGCGGAAGTCGTAACGCGGCATGACCTCAGGTTAGCGGCCGGTAGCTCACGTGCGCATAGTCGGAGACGGGCTCGTACCCGATCGACTGGTAGATGGAGTTGCTCGTCGGGTTGGCCAGGTCCGTGAACAGCACCACCTGCTTGCAGCGCTCCTCCAGGGCGGCGTGGCTGACGAAGGCCGTCACCGCGGCCCCGTAGCCGCGCCTGCGCCGTGCGGGCGGCGTGTAGACGGGGCCGATCCGGCACACGCCGCCGGACTCGGGTGACAGCCCGGCGAACGCCACGGGCACGCCGTCGTCCTCCCAGAGGAACAGCTCGCGGGCGGTCAGGCGGTGCTCGACCCGCTGGGCCACGTCCTCGGAGTCGCTCATGGCCACCTCGACACCGAACGCCTGGTACCAGCTCACCAGCAGCGGAAAGTCGCCCGCCACCGCCGGCCGGCCGCGGCCGGGCACGTCGGGGGTGGTCAGCGTGCCCAGCCGGTAGAGGCGTTCCGACACGACGTCGGCGGGCCTGGCGAGCGCGGCCGTGACCGCGTCGGTCAGCTCCAGTGGCCCCATCACCTCCGGGATCTCGCCGCGCAGCGCCTCCACGAGCGGGACGATCGCCTCCACCGGCATGCGGGCCAGCCCGACCGGCTTCGGGGGCGTGCGGAACGCCGCTCCGCGTACCTCCCCGTCGACGGTCCACCAGCCGAAGTAGGCGTCCTTCGCGGGCATGCCCGCGCGGATGCCGGCCAGGACGCTCAGGGGGACGGTGTTGCCCTCGGGGTCGGAGAGCAGGAAGGGTTCCGCCGCCGCGGCGTACTCCTCGGCGTCAGCGGTGAAGGTCCACATGACGGAAGCTTGGCAGCACCCGGCGGACGAGCACAAAAAGATATCGGGCCCGGGACAGGATCCCGGGCCCGATCGGTCAGGCGGCGGCTTCCAGGTAGGGCGCCCATTGGGGGTCTCCGACGAGTGACGCGCCGATCAGCCTCCAGTGGGCGCCCCGTGGCACCGCGGGGGCGACACGTAGGGTCCACCCCAGCTCGTCCAGGAACTTGTCCGCCTTCCTGTGGTTGCACGGCGTGCACGAGGCGACGCAGTTCTCCCAGGTGTGAGCGCCACCCCGCGACCGAGGGATGACATGGTCGATGGTCTCGGCCCGCTGGCCGCAGTAGGCGCAGCGGTAGTCGTCGCGCCGCATGAGAGCGGCCCTGGTCAGGGGGATACGCGACCGGTAGGGGATGCGGACATATCTTCTCAGCCGGATCACCGAGGGGACGTCGAGCGTGCGGCTGGCGGAGCGCAGGACCGCGCCCCGGCCGTCGCGGTGCACGACGTCGGCCTTCTCCCGCAACACCAGCACGATGGCACGGTGCATGGACAGAGTGGTGAGTGGCTCGTAGGTGGCATTCAGCAGCAGGACCTGGCGCATCATCGGGCTTCTCCCCGCTGAGCGCGTATCAAAGGGGACATGCCGCGGCATGTCCCGGCTGTCGGCCCCTCCTGGGGCACTGTCGCTTCCGTCACGTGGACCTCCGCCGGACGGCCCAGCGGATGGTCACCACGGCGCCGTCCTGTCACCCAAGTCTGGCGTTAAAAGCGTGGTCCCCGCCACCCCATAACCTCCAGCCGGAATGACCAGAGGGACGCACGATACGTTTTATGCCCACATCACCTGGTCTTTACGCCCGTCCGCGGGCATCCAGGTTGTCATAGGGTTCGAGGCATGACGCGAGAGCCATACCCCGCCGCCCCCCGCGGCGAAACCGTCGACGTCCTGCACGAGACCCCCGTGCCCGATCCGTACCGCTGGCTGGAGGACTCCGACAGCGCGGAGACCGCGGAGTGGCTGCTCGCCCAGGCCGAACTGTTCAAGGGAGAAAGCGAGCCGCAGCGGTTCAAGGAGCGCATCGCCGAGCTGCTCAGGTCGGGCTCGGTCGGCGTGCCCGCCTGGCGGGGTGGGCGGTACTTCTTCAGCCGTCGCACCCCCGACCAGGAGCACGCCGTCTACTACGTGGTCGAACCCGACGGCACCGAGCGGGCCCTGATCGACCCGATGGAGATCGACCCGTCGGGCCTGACCACGCTCGACGCCGTGCAGCCCGACAAGGAGGGCCGCCTGCTCGCCTACCAGATCTCGGTGGGAGGCGACGAGGAGTCGATCCTGTACGTCATGGACGTCGCGACGGGCGCCCGCGTCGAGGGTCCGATCGACCGCTGCCGCTACTCCCCCATCGCGTGGCTGCCCGGCGGCGAGGCGTTCTACTACGTGCGCAGGCTGCCGAGCACCGAGGTGCCGGAGAACGAGAGGCAGTTCCACCGCCGCATCTACCTGCACCGGGTCGGCACGTCAACCGAGGACGACGTGATGATCTTCGGTGACGGCATGAAGATGACCAACTACTACGGCGTCTCGGTCTCCCGCGACGGCCGCTGGCTGCAGGTGTCGGCCAGCGAGGGCACCGCCCCCCGCAACGACCTGTGGATCGCCGACCTCAGCGTCACCCCGGTCGACGGGCCGGAGCTGAAGCCGGTCCAGGAGGGCGTCGACGCCCAGACGGGGCTGCTTTTCGGCCGCGACGGGCGGCTCTACGTCCACACCGACCGCGACGCCTCGCGGGCCAGGATCTGCGTCGCCGACCCGTCGAAGCCCGGCTACGAGTCCTGGCGGGACCTGATCCCGCAGGATCCCGAGGCGGTGCTGTCGGACTTCGCGATCCTCGACGACCTGGAACGTCCCGTCATGCTGGTGGGCTGGACCAGGCACGCGATCAGCGAGATCACCGTCCACGACCTGGAGACGGGCGAGCGTGTCGGCGAGGTGCCGACGCCCGGCCTGGGCACGATCGGCGGCATCTCCGAGCGTCCTGAGGGCGGCTACGAGGCGTGGTTCGGCTACACCGACAACACCACGCCGCCGACCATCCAGCGCTACGACGCCCGCACCGGAGAGACCACGCTCTGGGCCACCTCGCCGGGCGCGGTCGAGGTGCCGCCCGTGCGCACCGAGCAGGTGGTCTACCAGTCGAAGGACGGCACCGACGTCCGCATGCTGGTCATCTCGCCGGTCGACGGCGGCGGCCCCAGGCCCACCATCCTGTACGGGTACGGCGGCTTCGGCATCTCCATGACCCCGGGCTACTCCGCCTCGGTGCTGGCCTGGGTCGAGGCGGGCGGCGTCTACGCGATCGCGAACCTGCGCGGCGGCGGCGAGGAGGGCGAGGACTGGCACCGCGCGGGCATGCTCGCCAGCAAGCAGAACGTCTTCGACGACTTCCACGCCGCGGCCGAGCACCTGATCGCCACCGGCGTCACCACGGCCGACCAACTCGGGATCTCCGGCGGGTCCAACGGCGGGCTGCTGGTGGGGGCCGCGCTGACGCAGCGTCCTGATCTGTACGCCGCCGTCGTGTGCTCGGCGCCGCTGCTCGACATGATCCGGTACGAGCAGTTCGGTTTGGGCGCGACGTGGAACGTCGAGTACGGCTCCGCCGCCGATCCCGAGCAGTTCGGCTGGCTGATGGGGTACTCGCCGTACCACTACGTCGAGCAGGGCGTGTCGTACCCGGCGACGCTGTTCACGGTCTTCCAGTCCGACACGCGGGTGCACCCGCTGCACGCGTGGAAGATGTGCGCGGCCCTCCAGCACGCGTCGTCCGGGGAGCGGCCGATCCTGCTGCGCAACGAGACCGAGGTGGGTCACGGGGCGCGGTCGGTGAGCCGGTCGGTGGACCTCGCGGCCGACACGCTCACGTTCCTGGCCCGGTACACCGGCCTATAGTCGAGGCATGAGCACGCCCGGGCTGGGATCGGTGGAGGCCCCTCCCAGCGCCGCGTTGCGGCCCTACGTGACGAGGCTCAGCGCCTACAGCGAGCGCTACGGCGAGCCGGTGACGCGGAACGAGGCGGCCATGCCCGGCGCGGTGCTCATCCTCGGCTTCGGCGCGCCGATGGAGGTGGGCGGCGATCGGGTCACCTCGTTCGCCGTCGGGCTCAGCGACCGGTCCTTCGCGACCCGGGTCGCCGAGCCGACGGAGGGCGTCGAGGCGTTCCTCACGCCGTTCGGCGCCAGGCGGCTGTCCGGCGTGCCGATGCGGCACCTGACGAACCTGGTACTGCCGGTCGAGGACCTGCTCGGGCCGTGGGCGCGGCGGGCCGTCGAGCGGCTCGCCGGCACGCCGTCATGGCCCGACCGGCTGGCGCTGTTCGACCGGCTGCTGACAGCGCGCATCCTGGCGGGCCCGGCGCTCGGGCCGGAGATCCCGTGGGCGTGGGCACGGCTCCTCGGCTCGGGCGGACGCGCCAGGGTGGCCGGGCTGGCGGAGTCGCTGGGCTGGAGCCACCGGCACCTGGTCGCCCGCTTCCACGACCAGGTGGGGCTGACACCCAAGACGGCGGCCCGGGTGATCCGCTTCCACCGGGCCGCGGCGCTGCTGCGGTCGGGCACGCCGATCGCGACGGTCGCCGCCGAGTGCGGCTTCTACGACCAGGCGCACCTGAACCGCGAATGCAGGGCGCTGGGCGGCGCCACGCCCGGTCAGATTCGTCCAAGATCTGCCGGGGCGGACGGCGGAGACTGACGGCATGAAACGAACCGTTTACGCGCTCGCCCGCTACCACGACTGCCAGACGGCCATCGACTTCCTGACCGCCGCGTTCGGGTTCCAGGTCCACGAGGTGTCCAAGAACGAACAGGGCGCGATCGTCCACGCCGAGCTGCTCGTCGAGGACGACATCGTCATGCTCGGCCAGGGAAGTCCGGGCGGGCCCGGCGTCTACATCGCGGTGGACGACGCGGACGCCCACCACGACAGGGCCAAGGCGGCGGGGGCCGAGATCACCATGGGGCTCACAGACCAGGACTACGGCTCGCGCGACTACGCCTGCAAGGACCCGCAGGGCAACACCTGGTACTTCGGAACCTACCGGCCGTAGGCCGCCCTCGCGGCGAGCCCCCAGCAGACCGGAAACCCGGCCCGGGGTCATGGCCGTGGGGGCGCGCTCACGTCCCGGCGCGTGAGTCCAGGTAGCGGCGCTCGGGGAGGCTGAGCGTGCGCCGGGCGGCGAGCCGGTACGCGGCGCGGGCCGCCTCGTGCTCGCCCGCCCGGTCGAGCAGGTGCGCCCGGACGGCCTCGACCCGGTGGTGGCCGGACAGCGCCGGGTCGGCCTCCGCCTCGGCGAGGTGTTCCAGGGCCACCTGCGGGCCGTGCACCTCGGCGACGGCGACGATCCGGTTGAGCGTCACCATCGGGCCCGGCGTGAGGCCGCCGAGCAGGTCGTACAGGCCCAGGATCTGGGGCCAGTCGGTGTCGGCCGCGCGGGCCGCCTCGTCGTGCACGGCGGCGATGGCCGCCTGGAGCTGGTACGGCCCGACCGGGCCTGTCGGCAGAGCCCGGCTGACCAGGTCGACGCCTTCGGCGATGGCGCGGGCGTCCCACAGGCCGCGGTCCTGCTCGGCGAGCGGCACGAGGGCTCCGTCGGGGCCCGTCCGCGCGGGGCGGCGGGCGTCGGTGAGCAGCATGAGCGCCAGCAGCCCGGCCACCTCGCCATCTCCCGGCAGCCGCTCACGTAGCTGCCGGGTCAGGCGGATCGCCTCGGCGGTCAGCTCGACCCGGTGCAGGCTCGGCCCCGAGCTGGCCGTGTACCCCTCGTTGAAGATCAGATAGAGCACGTGCAGCACGGCGGCCACCCGCTCGGGACGTTCCGCGAGCGCCGGCAGGACGAACCTGGCACCGCTCTGCTTGATCCGCTGCTTGGCCCGGCTGATGCGCTGCGCGACGGTGGCCTCCGGCACCAGGAACGCGCGGGCGATCTCGGCCGTACTCAGCCCGCCGACGGCCCGCAGCGTCAACGCCACCTGCGACGGCTGGGTGAGTGACGGGTGGCAGCACATCAGCAGCAGCGTCAGCGTGTCATCCGCCGCGGGCGCGGGGTCCTCCCCCGTCGGGGCCAGCGAGGCGGCCCGCTCCTCGCGCCGCTGACGGGCCGAGTCGGCGCGCCACATCTCCGTCCGCCGCCGCGACGCCACCGTGATCAACCAGCCCCTGGGGCTGGCGGGCACTCCCTCGGAGGGCCACTGGACCGCGGCGGCCAGCAGCGCCTCCTGCACGGCGTCCTCGCACGCGTCGAAGTCGCCGTCGCGCCTCAGCAGCGCGCCCAGGACGTGCGGGGCCAACTCCCTCAGCAGCCCCTCGACCCCCGGCAGCCCCACCTCGTTCACCCGGCGAGCTCCCCCAGCTCGACCACAGGCCGGACCTCCACCAGGCCCAGCGCGGCCTCGGGCACCTGGGCGGCGTACTCGACCGCCCGCTCCCGGCTGGCGCACTCGACCAGGTAGAACCCCGCCAGATGCTCCTTGACCTCGGCGAACGGCCCGTCGGTCGGCATCGTCCTGCCCTCGCTCACCTGCACACGCGTCGCCCGCGACGGGTCGGCCAGCGCCTCCGAAACGATCAGCTCCCCGGACGCGGCCAGCCGCTCTGTCAGCTCGGCGTGCCCGCGCAGACCCGCGTACCGGTCGGCCTCGGGCATCGCCTCCCACATCGCCCGCGACTCCGGGTTGCCATAGACCATGATCAGGTACTTCACCCGACTCCTCCGCTCCGCTGTCGAACCGGTCTCAGCCAACCATGCCGAAACGGGGCCGCGCAGCTTCCAACGTCCATGCCCCGATCTGCGTGTCATAACGGGTGAAGGGAGACAGATGGATCCATACGAGGGCTTCAGGGAGTTCGTGCGCGGCCGCCAGCAGGCCCTGATGCGGACCGCGTACCTGCTCACCGGTGACGCCCCGCAGGCCGAAGACCTGCTGCAGACCGTGCTCATGCGGACGGCCAGGCACTGGAGGCGGCTGGCCGCCAACGGCGACCCCGAGGCGTACGTGCGCAAGGCGCTGATCAACGAGCACGTCTCGTGGTACCGGCGCAGGCGCGGGCGCGTCGAGACACCTACCGCGCACCCGCCGGAAAGCGGGCGAGGACGCGATACCGGAGACGAGAGCCTGCACCGGCTGGCGCTGCGTGACGCCCTCCTGCGGCTGACGCGCCGCCAGCGGGCCGTCCTGGTGCTGCGCTTCTACGAGGACCGCAGCATCGAGGAGACCGCCTACCTGCTCGGCTGCTCGCCGGGCACGGTCAAGAGCCAGACCAACCACGCCCTCGGCTGGCTGCGCGTCCTCGCGCCCGAGCTGGCCGACCTGCTCCGCGACGCGGACCCTCAGGAGGCTGCCCCATGACCAGGCTTCGCGACGAACTCCGGCTGCTCGCCGCCGAGGCGCCCCAGGTCGACCTGGCCGAGCGGGCTGTGCGCGGCGCGCGGCGGCAGAAGACGACGACCTTCGCCTCCGTGGTGGCCGCGCTGGCGGCGCTGGCAGTGAGCGCGGCCATCCTGGTGGACGGCTCCAGAGGCGCCACGACCAGCACCCAGGTCACCGACGTCCTGCCCGCCTCCGGCGTGGACCCGGCCGCCTACGCCTACTACGACTTCTGCGGCAGGAAGTGGGACTACCGGAAGAACACCCACACCTTCGCGGGCCAGAACTGCGCCCAGTGGCAACTGGTGACCAGAACCGGCCAGAGGTTCAGGGTGCCGGAGGCGACGAGCGTCTACACCGAGCAGACCGCCGACAACTACATGAACACCGGCGCGCCGCTGGTGATCACCCCGGACGGGCGGCGGATCGCCTACTACAGCGAGAAGGACCGGACGTTCGCGGTCCGCGACCTGGCCGGTGGCCAGATCTGGCTGGCACCGCTGACCGTCACCCGGCAGGCGATGGTGAGGTCCGGCGTCCTGCTGACGCTGTCACCCGACGGGCGCTACCTGGGTGTGAACGGCCCGGACCGGCTGGACGCGGTCGTGGACGTAGAGACCGGGCAACTGACCGAGCCGCCGAACGGCTGGCGGGTGCGGAGGGTGGCCAGCGGGGGCACCTCGGTCGTGATGAGCGACCTAGCCGACGGCCTGGGCCTGATGTCCGACGGGAAGGTGACGCCCCTCACCATCGGCAAGCCCTGGGACGACATCACGGTACCGGCGCCCGATGAGCACACCATGGCCTACCTGGATGGCCGTAAGGACGACGGCAACGGGATGTTCAGCCCGGACAACGCCGTCGCCACCCTCGACGCCACGACCGGAAAGACCTTGACCAAGGTCACGTTCCGCGACGCGCCGAAAGACTTCACCCCCCGGCTGGGCGGCTGGCTCAGCCCCACAGAGGTGGCCGTCAGCGACGCGGCCCGTGGCCCACGGTCTGAGGACGGCACGCCGATGCTGGGCGAGGTCGTCTACGGGATCGACGTCAATACCGGGAAGGTGCGCGAACGCGCCAAGTACACCTACCGGGGCTGGGCGGGCGACCTCTCGATCCCGGGGTTCTGACGAGCCCGGGCTCCGGCGACCAGGTTCCGGCGTCAGCGAGGGAAGACGACGGTCTTGTGGCCGTCGAGCAGGACGCGCTGCTCGGCGTGCCACCTGACCGCCCTGGCCAGGGCGACGCGCTCCACGTCGCGGCCGATCGCGGCGAGGTCTTCGGGGGAGTGGCTGTGGTTGACGCGGGCCACCTCCTGCTCGATGATCGGCCCCTCGTCGAGGTCGGACGTCACGTAGTGAGCGGTGGCGCCGATGAGCTTGACGCCCCGGTCGTGGGCTTGGTGGTACGGCTTGGCGCCCTTGAAGGACGGCAGGAACGAGTGGTGGATGTTGATGGCCCGCCCCGCCAGCTTCGCGCACAGCCCCTCCGAGAGGACCTGCATGTAGCGGGCCAGCACCACCAGGTCGACCTGGTAGTGCTCCACGAGCGCCAGCACCTCCGCCTCCTGTCTGGGCTTGGTGTCGGGGGTGATCGGCAGGTGGTGGTAGTCGACGCCGTACGACTGCGTGAGCGGCCGCAGGTCGGGATGGTTGGACGCGACCGCGACGATCTCGATGTCGAGGCCGCCCGAGCGGACCCGGTAGAGCAGGTCGTTCAGGCAGTGGTCGAACTTGCTGACCATGATGAGCACCCGGGGCTTGGTGGCCACGTTCCGGAGCTTGAACTCCATCCCGAAGTCTGGCGCCAGGGCGGCGAAGGCGCCGCCGAGATCGTCCTCGCCGACGACGGCGGAGAACTGCACGCGCATGAAGAAACGCTGGCCGATCCGGTCGCCGAACTGCTGGCTCTCGATGATGTTGCAGCCGCGTCCGGCCAGCAGCCCGGAGACGGCGGCCACCACACCCGGCCGGTCGGGGCAGGACAAGGTCAGGACGTACTCGGCGGGACTGCTCATGCCTTCACTCTCGCGGACGTGAATCGTTGGGTGCCTTGAGGCCGATCTGTGCAGGTTACCGGCTGTCTCTCGCGCCCGCCGCCCGGATCGCGACCTTCCGCGCGCCCGCTCAAAAGACCCGCGACGGACGGCGGTTACAGGCCCAGGGCCGGGGCGAGGGCCTTCAGCTGGATCAGGGCGTCGTCGAGGTCGGAGAGCGGCGACAGGGGCTGGATGGCCACGTGGTCGGCGCCCGCGGCGAGATGGTCGCGGACCCGCCTGGCGACCGTCTCGGCGTCGCCCCAGGCCACGATCGCGTCGGCGAGGCGGTCGCTGCCGCCGTCGGCGAAGTCGTCGTCGGTGAAGCCGAGGTCGCGCAGGTTGTTGAGGTAGTTGGGCAGCACCAGGTAGTACGACATGTACGTGCGGGCGATCTCGCGGGCCCTGGCGGGATCGGTCTCGATGACCACGGCCTGCTCCGGCACCAGGAGCCGGTCGGGGCCGAGGATCTGCCTGGCCAGCGCGGTGTGCTCGGGCGGGACGAAGTAGGTGTGCGCGCCCTCGGCCCGGTCGCGGGAAAGCTCCAGCATCTTCGGCTTGAGCGCCGCCAGCAGCCTGGGGGCGTCGCCCTGGGGCACCTCCGGCTTGGCCGCGTCGATGCCGTCGAGGTAGGCGCGCATCGCCGCCAGCGGCTTGGCGTAGGTGTGACCGCGGCCGCTGACCAGCGGGCTGTGGCTGACCCCGAGGCCGAGCAGGAACCGCCCGGGGAAGGCCTCGGCCAGAGTCGCCCAGCCCGCCGCCGTCGCGGTGGCGTCGCGGCCCCAGATGCTGGCGATGCCGATGCCCACGGCGACGCGCTCGGTGGCGGCGAGCAGCAGCGCGGCGTTGACGAACGGCTCCTTGGTGCCCGGCGCCTCGTGCGCCCACAGCGCCCCGTAGCCCAGCTCCTCGATCTCCGCGGCGGCGCGGCGAACCTGCTGCACGGGGGCCCTGCTGAGCAGGGGGTGCCAGACCCCGACGTGACCGGTGTGCATGACGGTTCCTCCCGACTAAGATGTTCGATCGAGATGGAACAGTACACCGACGTTCGACCGCCGTCGAACAGAACACGCGCCCCGAGCCACACGTCCCCCGTGGAGGTGTCGCTACAGGCGGCCCTCGACGCGCTCGCCGACCCTGTCCGCCGCGGCATCGTGCGCGAGCTGGCGGGCTCTCCCGACTGGTCGCGCCCCTGCGGCACGTTCACCCACCTGCCGGTGGCCAAGTCCACGCTCAGCCACCACTTCACGGTCCTGCGCAACGTCGGCCTCCTGGAGCAGCGCGACGAGGGCACCCGCCGCCTCAACCGCCTCCGCCGCCAGGAGTTCGACAGCCGCTTCCCCGGCCTGCTCTCGCTGGTACTGGAGGAGGAGGCGCCCTGAGCGGGCCTCGCCGGACACGAGGGCGACCCGCCACCCTCTCGGGTGCGACTCCGACACAAAGGCACGATCCAGCCATAGTACACAACGTGTACTACTCGGCGCGTAGTAGAATGCGGCGCATGCAAGTCAACGACGCCCAGACGCTGGTGCTGTGCGCGCTGGCCGACGGGCCGATGCACGGCTACGCCATCAACACGGCGATCGAGGAGCTGACCGGAGAGCGCCTGGGGCCGGGAAGCCTGTACGGAGCCCTGACCCGCCTGGAGGCGAAGGAGCTGATCGAGTCCCTCGGCGAGAAGGGCCGCCAGCGCCCGGTCCGGCTGACTCCCCGGGGCCGCGAGGTGCTGGAACAGGAGCTACGCGCCATGGCCCGCGTCGCGGCCACCGGGTTGCGGAGTCTCGGGGTGAACCCAGCGTGAACGCCGCCCACTGGCTGGTCAGGCTGTATCCGGGCGCCATCAGGGAGCGGTGGGGCGCGGATCTCGAGCTCGAGGTCCAGGCCGCCGGCTGGCGGACGTGGCCCAACCTGGCCGTGAGCGTCGCCGGCATGTGGCTGCACCCCGCGATCTGGCCCGCCGACTCCCGCGCGCAGCGGCGACAGCGGGCGGCGACGATGGCGATCAGCGTCGCGGCCGCCTGCTCGTTCCTCACGCTCGCGGCGACGGAGCTGGACACCCCGCTCTCCGCCGTCGCCGGAACCTGGCCCATGACCGTCTGCGGTGTCCTGATGCTGCTCGGGACGGTCCTCGTCGCCCCCCGCCCCAGGCTGACCCCCGGCGCCGCGATCACCGTCCTGCGTCAGGCGGTGCGCCGCCTGGCAGCCCCGGCGATCGTCGGAGCGGGCGTGGTGGCGTGCGTGCACAGCGGCGTCGACGTCGCCGGTGTGCCCGCGCCGGTACGGCTCGCCCTGCTCGCCTGCTGGTGGAGCGCCCTGGCGGCAGGCGCCGTCCAGTGCTGCCGGATCGTCGCGGGGCTGGGCGCGGGCGTGGCTGTGCCGCCTCGGCCGGGGCGGCTGCGCCTGGGCATCTGGATCCTGGCCGGCGCCGGTGCGGGCACGGCGGCCGTCATCTTCGGCGTCTTCGTCACCGGCGCGCGGCACGATCCCACGTCGGGTGCGATGGGGGCCGCCTTGTTCGTCCTGGTTTGGGCCTTCGTGGCGACCGTCCGCGACCTCCGCCGCCTGCCACAGACCGGGTGAGCGCCGGCCGAGCCCGAGGACGACTGGGCGGGCCTTCGCTGTGAGGACGTCGAACCGGTAGTGGGGGAGACTGTCTCCCAGGGGTGAGCGGCGACGGAGGAGGCCAGGGTGAGTGACAACGATCGGCCTGCCGCGCGGGTCCTCTGCTTCGACGCCGACGGCAGGGTGCTGCTGCTGCACTGGCACGATCGGGTCAGCGGGCTGGACCTCTGGGAGCCACCAGGGGGCGGGCTGGAGCCGGGCGAGACGGCTCTGGAGGCGGCCAGGCGGGAGCTCACGGAGGAGACCGGGCTGCCGGGATCGTCCGTGGAGGACCGGTCCGTCGAGGTCCCCCGTGACTTCTGCTGGCTCGGGGTCCGCTACGTGAAGATGGAGCCGTTCTTCCTGGCCCGCCTGGCGACGAGCCGTCCGGAGCTGGGCCCGGGTGCGCTGACCGACGAGGAGACCGGCGCCTACCTCGGGTACGACTGGTTCGCCCCGAACGACCTGCCCGGCAACGTCGAGCCACCCGAGCTGGCCGAGGTGATCGAGAAGCTCGGGTGACGGCTACCCGAGATCCACGACGAGCCCGGCCTCGGCCACCGCCAGGTCGCCCGCGTAGTGCGCGGACGCGGCCGCCAGCGCGGGCTCGCGCGGGGTGTCCGGCCACAGGTGGGTGAGCAGCAGCCGCGCCACCCCCGCCTTGGACGCCGTGCGCCCCGCGTCCAGGGCGGTCGAGAGGTAGGGCGCGTCCTCCTCGGGCACCCGTTCCGGGTAGGTGGCCTCGGCCAGCAGGACGTCCGCGTCTCTGGCCAGTTCGACCAGGTCGAGGGTGGGGCCGGTGTCACCCGTGTAGGCGATCACCCGGCCGCCGCCGCTCAACCGCAGCCCGGCGTTGGGGACGTGGTGCGGCAGCGACCACACGTCCAGGCGGAAGGGGCCGAGCTCGTACGGCCTGCCGGGCGCCAGCTCGCCGACGGTGAAACTGCCGGCCAGCATGCCCGGACGGTCCAGGGCGAGCACGGCGTCGAGCGCGCCCGGCGGGGCGTGCACGGGAAGCGCGGCAGGCGGCGCGTCGCCGAGGGCCCGGGCGCGCAGCAGCGGATTCAGGTCGGCGCAGTGGTCGGGGTGGCCGTGGCTGACCAGCACCGCGTCGACCCACTCCGCGGCGGTGAGTTCCAGCAGCCTGGGCAGTGTGGCGTAGCCCGGGTCGATCAGCACCTGGAAACCCTCGTGCTCGACGAGGTACCCGCTGCACGCCTGCCCCGCCGCGGGCCACGCCCCGCATCCGCCCAGCACGGTGAGCCTCATGAAGCACGTCTCCTGTGGGTTCGGGCCGAAGGTCCGCCCGAGGTTACTCCGTGTGGCCGAGTTCGGCCAAGGTGACGGCCATGAGGCCGCGGAGCAGAGGGCCGGCCACCTTCTCGTGCTCCGCCTCCACCGGCAGCCCCTGCGCGATGCGGCTCTGGTAGCACGCGCGGTCCCGCTCGTCCGTGTACGGCTGCGCGGTCATCCCGACCACGACCGTCGCTCGCGTGCCGCCCCTCGGGAGCACCGCCACGGCGTGCGTGCGCAGGCAGGTCTCGTCGGCCGCGCCGTACCAGCCGCACTTGACCCCGGCGCCGGGCGCGGCGAGCGCCTCGCGGGTCCCGTACGCCTGGTCGGGACCGACGGCCCGCATCCACTCCAGGACGGCCCCGGCCACCGGGTCCCCGGCGACCGCCGACTGCGCGAGCGCGGCGTACGCGGTCGCGACCTCGTCGGCGGCCACCTCGACCGAGCCGAACCGCGACGGGTCGCCGTTGGGCAGCGCCCAGGCGACGCCGGTGCGCTGGTAGATGTCGTCGAGGACGACGGGCGGGCCGACGGCGAGCCAGAGGTTCAGCGTGTCGGAGTTGGACGAGATCACCACGGCGGGCTCGGCATGGCGTCGCCAGCGTTCCTCGTCCGGGATGTGGGGCGCGGTCACCCATGCGTACAGCGGTTTGAGCAGCGAGGCGCAGCGCAGCCTCGCCAGGCCCGACCGGACGCTCACCGTGCGGGCGGGCGGCCCGCCGAAGCCGCGCCTGATCCCGGCGGCCTGGGCGCTCGCTCCTTGGGGCAGGTCGCGGAGCAGCTCGTCGAAGCTCACGAGTACCCACCGTAGTCGGCCGTGGCGTCCGGTGACGGCCTTCGCGCTTGCGGAGCGAAATGCTCCGCTATAAGGTTGCACAGCATCCGGAGCGAAATGCTCCGATAAAGGAGGATCTGGCATGCGTGCGGTTGTGCTGCGGAAGTTCGGCGGGCCGGAGGCGCTGGTCGCCGAGGACGTCCCCGACCCGGTGGCGGGCCCCGGTCAGGTCCTGATCGAGGTGTCGGTCGCGGGCGTCACGTTCGTGGAGACGCAGGTCCGCGCAGACCGGGGGCCGCGCCGTCCCGAGCTGCCGGCGATCCTGGGCAACGGCGTCGCGGGCACGGTGCTCGCCGCCGGCCAGGACGTGCCCGAGTCGCTGGTCGGCACCCAGGTGGTCAGCACGCTGGGCGGCGCGGGAGGCTACGCCGAGCTGGCGGTGGCGAGCGCCGGCGACCTGATCCCGGTGCCCGGCGGGTTGCCGCTGGAGGACGCCGTCGCGCTGCTGGCCGACGGCCGCACCGCCGTCGGGCTGGTGCGCGCCGCCGCGCCACGGGCCGGGGAGTGGGTGCTGGTGGAGGCGGCCGGCGGCGGCGTGGGCAGCCTGCTCGTGCAGCTCGCACACGCCGCCGGGGCCAGAGTGATCGGCGCCGCGAGCAGCCCCGACAAGAGGCGCCTCGCCGAACGGCTCGGCGCCGAGCTGACCGTCGACTACACCGCACCCGCCTGGACCGACGGCCTGCCCGCCGTGGACGTCGTCTTCGACGGCGTCGGCGGCGCGATCGGCGCGGCGGCCCTGTCGCTGCTGCGCGACGGCGGCAGGATCAGCGTGTACGGCATGGCGGGCGGCCCGATGACCACTCCCGGTGACCGGGTGACCCAGGTCCCCTTCCCCCAGGTGGACCTGCGCGAGCTGGCCAAGGAGGCGCTGGCGCACGCGGCGGCCGGGCGCCTCCGCCCGACGATCGGCCTGCGGCTTCCCCTGGAGTCCGCCGCCGAGGCCCACGCCGCGATCGAGGCCAGGGCGGTCACGGGCAAGACCCTGCTCCTGTCCGAGCCGCGCTAGCGGAGTGCCGCGGCGAAGCGCGAGCGCAGGTCGCCGAGGCGGCTGACGGGTTCGTTGCTGTAGACGAGACGGACGTACCTCGGGGCGACCGTCTCGCCCCAGGCCGTCATCGGGGTCGCCGCGACGCGGCCGCGCTCCAGGAGCCGGGCCGAGAGGGCGGGGGCGGTCAGGCCGAGCGCCACGGCGTCCACCAGGCAGGACCAGCCGCCGGCCGCGCGCACCACCGGCAGGTCGGACAGCTGGTCGAGCACGGTGTCGTGGCGGGCCTGGTACTCGGCGACCGCTTCGCCGACTCCCGCGCCCGAGGGGTCCGAGAGGGCAGCGGCGGCGCCGAGCTGGGCGAAGCCGCTCGACACCGTGGTGTTGTAGACGACCGCGACCCGGATCCTGGCCATGATGTCCGGCGGGCCCGCGATCCAGCCGATCCGCCAGCCGATCATCCGGTACTCCTTGGACATCGAGCCGATGACGATCGTCCGGTCTGCCAGGCCGTCCACCTGGCAGGGGTTGATGCGGGGGTGGCCGCCGTAGACGATGCGCTCCATGGCGGCGTCGTAGATCAGGTACGCGCCCGTCCTGGCGCAGGTCTCGGCCACGGCGGCCCAGTCGTCCCGGTCGAGGAGGACGCCTGACGGCATCGAAGGGCTCATCAGCAGCAGCGCCGTGGCGGCGCCGACCCGGGCGAGGGCGTCGCGGTCCAGGCGCCAGTAGCCGCCCTCGACCCTCAGCGGGACGAGGGACGGGCGCGCGCCCGACAGCCGCACCCGCTGGAGCAGCCCCGCGTAGGTGGGATCGGTGAGCACCACCGGGTCGCCCGGTTCCGTGGTGGCCAGCAGGACCGGCATGACCGCGGACGTCCCGCCCGAGGTGATGACGATCTGGTGGAGCGGGTCGTAGTCGAGGCCGGTCCGCCGGCGCAACTCGTCCGCGACCGCCTCGCACAGCGCGGGCAGGCCGGTGAACGGCAGCCAGCTGTTGCCGGCGCCGGACGCGAGCGCCTCGGCGGTGGCGGCCACGGCGACCGGCGGCGGCAGGACGTCGGTGTCGAGGTTCTCCATCCGCAGGACGTCAGGGTCCGCCCCGGCGGCCGCCGCGACCTTGTCGATGTCGAACTGCTGGACCTGGGCGAAGCGGGAGTTCGGCCGCATGACACACCTCCGTGTGTTCCGTATACGGAACGACACGGTCTCTCGGCTCACCGGCCCTGTCAAGCGGAGGACAGTTATTCGCCTGAGGAGTAATGATTTCTCCCGAAGGTGGAGAATCTTCCACCGCACAAATCCAGGGGAAAGTTCTCTACCCGCAGATTTCACACCGGTGCCGCCCGCGGATCACCACAGATTTCACACCGGTGCGACCGACAGATCACCACAGATTTCACACCGGTGCGGCTGGCGGATCACCACTCCGCAGCCCACCCCACCGCGGCGGCGGCGGCCGGCAGCAGCGCCACCACCGCGACGCCCGCCAGCACCCGCCAGCGTTTCGGCACCTCCGCGGCCGTCAAGAAGGCCGCGATCGCCCCCGCCCCCGCGAAGGCGGCCGCGGCGGCCACGGCGTGCGCGTACGCCGACGGCCACGACGGCAGCACCTCCCCCACCAGCCGGAACACCGTCAGCACTCCGGCCGCCACCACCGTGACCCGCCGTCCGGGACGTACCCCCACCCGCTCCAGCGCGACGGCCGCCGCGCCCAGCACCGCGACCGTGACCACGGCCAGCGCGCCGACGGCGGGCGCCAGACACCCCCAGTCCTCGCACCCGATCCCGAGCCACGTCAATCGGGCACTCGCCCACCAGAGCACCCCGAGCGCGCCGTAAACCCCCGCCGCCCGCCCCATCCGCCCCACCATGCGGCCATGATCGCACCCATATCCCCCGATTTCCGCCCTTCCTCCCGCTGCGGAACCGCGAGCCACGCGGCGCAGTGAGCAACGCGGCGCTGGCCGTGAACGGTGCGCAGCCGTCAAGCGGCGCGAAACCGTGAGTGGCGCGGTGACCGGCGCGGTTACGACGGTTGCGGTGTGCGGCGCTCGTCGGCGGCGGCCTCAGCGAGCCTGCCCAGGGCACGTAACGCGACGGCACGGTTGGCGAACAGGTCCGGTTGGGGGTCGAGGTCGATGGCCCGGGTGAGGTCCGACACCGCGCCTTCGACGTCCCCCTGCTCGAACCGCAGCACCCCCCGGTTGCCCCAGGCGGACGCCAGGGCGGGGCCCACCTCGACGGCCTGGTCCAGGGCCGCGCGGGCCTCCTCCAGCCGTCCCGCAGCCGTTTCGAGCTGCCCCAGAACCGTCAGCAGGTACGCGTTTCCAGGCGACAGCGCGAGCCCGGTGGCCACGTCGGCCCTCGCCTCCTCGTCGCGTTCCAGACCCGCCAGCAGCCCGGCCCGGTTGATGTAGGCGTCGAGGTAGCCGGGGTCGAGGTCGATCACCCGGCTCAGGTCAGCCAGGGCGGCGTCGAGGTCGCCGCGCCCGATCCACAGCTCGGCGCGGTTGTAGTACGCCTCCGGCAGCGGCGGCCCGGCTCGCATGGCGGACTCGTAATCAGCCAGCGCGGGCTCCTCCTCCCCCATGCCGAGCAGCAGGTTTCCGCGTTCCAGGTAGTAGTCGGGGAAGGCGGGGTCGATCGCGATGGCCGCGCCGTAGTCGGCGAGCGCCTCCTTGGCGTACCCGAGCGCCGCCAGCAGCTGGGCCCGGTTGGCCAGCAGCACCATGCGGTGGACGGGATGCCGCTCCCCCAGCTCGCGAGCGAGTTCGAGGGCCGACTCGACCAGTTCGAGCGCCGCTTCCAGCCGCCCGTGCCTGAGCTCGACCAGCGCCAGCCCGTTGCGGTCGAAGCCGAGCTTGAACGCCCGTCCCATGGGGTCGGGCAGCAGGGTGGAGATGGCGATCGCCTGGTTGATCCAGCCCCTGGCCCGGCCGAGGTCGCGCTGGGCGGGGTCGGGGTGCCGGGCGTCCAGCATGGCGGTGCCGTACGCGGCGGCGGCGTGCACGGCAGGGTCCTGGCTGGTCCTGCGGACCAGCTCCCAGAGGTCGCGGGCCTCCTGGACGCGGCCGAGCCCGCCGAGCGCCGTCGCGGTGCGCTGGGCGAATCGCCACCACTGCGTCCCGCCGGGCTCGGTCAGGGTGAGGCCGCGCGCGCCCAGTTCGGCGGCGGCGTGCAGGAATCCCTCGCGCATGCAGTGGTCGACGAGCGTCCACAGCTCGTCCGCGTCACGCGAGTCGGGGGCGACGGGCGGGCCGCCGGAGTAAAGGACGATCGTCAGCACGTCAGGAGGGATCCGGCGCATCAGGACGTCGAGCAGCTCGACGTCGGTGGGGTCGGCCTCAGCGCCGTTGCACACCACGAGCGTCCTGCCGGGCGGCACCACAGCGCGGACGAACTCGGCGATCCCGTTGGCCAGCCGCAGCGTGCGGCGGGGCGCGGGCACCAGGATGCGTTCGTCGTCGGGGAGGTCGGCGTCGATGGTGGCCCGTCGGGCGGGCACCCGGTCACGCAGACCGGGTGCGACCGCGCGGATCTCGAGGTCATGAGCCGCGACGAGATCAGCGGAACGTTCCATGGCGACGGGGACGAGGTGGTGCAGCAGCGCGGACCCAACGGTGTAGGGACCATGGGGGCGCCGTTGCCCGTCGATGATCGGCATCAGCAACGACGCGGTCTCCCGTTGCCGCGTCGGTGGCGCCCCCCGCGCCTTCAGATGGGACTTGCTGTCACTCACCCCTTGTGAATGACGCTGGAGTTCCCGGTCAGCCTCTTGGCCCCCGGCTTGCGGACGATAATGCGCTTCATGATGTGCCCTTCACTTGGGGATAACTCCCCATTATTCGGACACTTCAGCGATTATCAAGTTTTGCGGCGAATAAGTGCGGACTTTATAGATGGGAAGTTCGCGGAATTTGTCCGTTTCCGTCGGCCTATCGAGACCGAAACCACGAGGGGAGTGACCCCGTCCTGCTCTGCTCCGCCTCTTCCATCAGCGCGCACAGGCAGCGCCCGGCGAGCGTGACCGACTGGCAGCAGCCGGGCCCTGACAGGTTTTTGGCACGAACGATCAGAGTGGCCCGTTCGATCAGCCGCTCCAGGCTCGGCTCGTCGCCCCCCTTGACCGCACGCGTCCGCCACGGGCAGTCGTCGTGGCTCTCGCAACCGCTCTTCCCGACGATCGGCACGGGACCGCCGCCGAGCTTCAGCGGATCGTCCCGCTTGACCCGCAGGTCGGCCAGCACCCTGGACGCCTGACGTGACACCGCGAGCAGTTTCCGCCGCTCCAGCGGCATCTTCGGAGCGACCTCCCGGGACGGCACCGCGAGCAGCATCGCGACGGCCATCAGCCCGCCACCGACGATCATGCTCCAGCCGATCTGCTCACCGAACCAGATCACCGCGATCGCGGCCACCCAGAGCGGCTGCGACGACATCAGCACCGCGCTGGGCACGGCCGACAGGTGCGCCTGCCCGTACGAGCGGGCCAGGAAGCCCAGCGCGCACGAGACGACGGACAGGTGGGCGAGTATCCCCCAGTCGGGCAGCGAGGCGGGCACGCTGAACCCGTCATGGGCCGCCAGCACCCCGGTCATCGCGCCGATCGTGGCGAGCTGGACGACGGTGAGGGCGTAGGCGTCGAACCCGCGGCCGGCCCGGGAGAGCTTCGCCAGCAGGAGCGTGTGCCCCGAGTACAGCGCGGCGGCGCCGAGCGTGACGACGAGCGCCAGCAGCGAGAACTCCTGACCCTCGACCCCGCGCAGCAGCGTGAACACCGTCATCCCGGCCAGCGCGAGCCCGACGCCCACCCACACCCGCACCGGCACCTGCGCCTTGAACAGGCCCAGGGCCAGGATCGGCGTGATGACGACGCTGCACCCCACGGCGAACCCCGACACGGCCGAGGGGAGGCTGTCGAGCGCGATCGCCTGGGCGCTCTGCCCGACCCCGAACATGACCCCCAGGATCACCCCGTTGACCCAGGTCCGCCGCGACAGCCCCCGAAGGCTTCCCGGCCGGATGAGGAACAGGGTGAGCGCCGCGATCGAGTACCTCGCGGCGAGCAGGTCCTCGACTGGTAACCGGAGGATGAGATCTTTCATCAGCGGGAACGCCGACCCCCAAGCGGCGCTGACGAACAAGAGAAGCACGGCTCCCAGGAGGGGTCGGGGAGCGGCCAAGCCTGCCATGCTGGAAAGCATCTCATCACGATGAGCAGTCGAAAGTGTACAGCGAGCGCACGGTGATGCTCCTCTACCACTCGGGATGAAGAGTCTCACCCGGGGCCCCGGACATCCTTATCCGCGCGGGTCGCCGAACCGCCCATTCCCCACAAATCTCTCCACCAGAAAATTGTCCCAGGAGTTGCTCCGACGTCTTACGCGGCGCATGCGCTCGCGTACGCAGCGAGACGAAACGGAGCTCCCACTCGCGCCTCCCGGCGCGCGGAGAAGTCTCGCGACCGAACGGAGCACGCCGACGGGCGGGACAGGCCGTGCTGTGCGGTTCGGAGACGTCTCAGCAGAGGCAGCCGCGCACGAACGGGATCCGGCCGTTCCGGGCCACTCGAACAACGGGCATGGCGCACGCACGGGATCAGGAGCGAGCCGTCCCCAGGAAGCCGCAGACGGGCTCAAGCCAGGAGACCGGCCCAGACACGCGCCGGACCGCTGCACGCACAGGAACGCACGCGCGGGCTCAGAAGCACCCCGCAACGGTGTCATCGGGATGCGGAATGCCGCAGAACGAGATCCTCCGCGCGCCATGCGGCGGAACGAGCACCGAACGGGGTCCGCACGCGCTGTCAACGATGCGTCCGCGCCATGCGGGAGCGCGGCAGGCAGGAGGGGGCGCGGGTGAACCGCAAGGGTCACCGCTCCAGCATCGCTGCCGGCGTCAGCCGCTTCTCTCCGTACACCACCGTAAGCCCGCCCACCTGCTGCCGGGAGATCTCGCGCCACCCGTGCCGCTGGTACAGCAACAGGGCAGCCCCCTGGTTCAGGGTGGTGTCGCCGCGGACGTTGTGAAAGCCCAGCTCCACCGCGCGTCTCTCCAGCGCCAGGAGCATGGCCGCGCCGTGGCCGCGGCGCTGGTGCGCGGGGTGGACGCGAAGCCGGCAGATCTCGGCGGTCTCCGTGTCGATGGGACGCAGCCCGCCCATCGCCATGACCCGAGAGTCGACCTCGCCCACGAGGAAGTCACCGCCGCACGCCAGGTAGAGCTCCTGGATGCGCGGGAAGTCGTCGTCGTAGTAGACGCCGTCACCCGGCGCCAGCCCCACCTCCGCCAGGCAGATCTGGTGGAGGGTGAGGATCGTGTCGAGGTCAGACCAGCGATAGCGCCGAATCTTCAGCTTCATGCACCGCCATTCCCTTCCCCCTTGGCCTGTTGCGCGCGAAACTCCAGGAGGACGGGCAGCCCCGCATGTTGGGGGTCCTTCTGCCTGATGAGCCTCTCCAGTTTCACGGCCGGCCGGATGATGAACTCCGTCAGGTAGTCGGGGCCGAGCCTGCCCAGAGCCTCGTTCGCGATCCTGACGGCCTCGTCGACCTCTCCGTCGATCAGGCGGCACTGCGCATGGTCGAGCCTGATCAGGGTCTGGTCGAGGATGTGGTCCTGGTACTTGTCGAGGGCCTGGTTGAGCACCACCTCGGCTTCGAGGGTCTGACCGAGCTTGGTCAGGACGTCGCCCTGGTAGAAGTAGAGCTGCCTCTCGGTGTAGCCGAACGCCATGTCCTCCTTGTCGTCGGCCCGCATGTGCGAGAAGGCGTTCCTGGCCCGCTGAAGCGCGCGTTTGGCCTGGTCGACGACCTCCTTCTTGCTCTCGGTTCCCGAGAGCAAGGCCAGCGCGCGGGCCTCGACGACCGGGGCCATGGCCTGCGCCGCGCACGGGGTCTGGCCGGCGAGGTCGCGGCTCTTCTTGGCGAGGTTGAGCGCCTCGCGGGCGTCGCCGTAGTAGAGCGGGACGAGGGCTTCGCGGGCCGTGACCCAGGCGCGCAGGGCGCGGTCGCCGGTCTCGTCGGCGGCCGTGCGGCCGGTGCGGAAGAAGGACCTGGCCAGCCGGTGGTCGCCCAGGTTGATCATGATCATGCCGCTCAGCCCGGAGAGCTGGGCGGCCATCCGGCACAGCCGCTCGAGCAGGTCGACGGGCTGGCGGTGGGCCATCGCGTTGCGTACGGCGCTCAGTTCGAGCAGCACGTCGCAGAGCAGCCGCTGCGGCGCCGTGTTGGTGTACTGGCGGCCGAAGCTGAGCGTCGCCTCCTCCCACTGGTCGAGCATCGCGGGAGAGACGGTGGCCGAGACGAGGGTCTCGTCCATCCGCCGCCTGATGCCCTCGGCCGCGCCGAGGACGGTCGCGTCGGGCTTGGCGTCGGAGGGGTTGTCGCCGAGCAGCCGGAGCAGCGTGCGCCGCAGGACGTTCTCGTCCTCCTCGCTGCCGGAGCTCAGGTCCGGGTTCTCCGGCTTGATGATCAGGTCGCGCTCGTACGGCGGGCGCGCCCCGGGCCGTTCCTGCGCCTCGGTGACGAGCACGCCGGGCATCCGGTGGCTGTGGCCGCAGATGCACGGGACGTCGAAGCCGAGCGAGACGGGCTCCACCCGGTAGACACCGCACAGGTAGTGGAGGTACTCGGGGCCGGGCCGCTTGAGCCCGCTCTCGTAGGCCGACAGCAGCGTCTCGCCGATGCCGGGAACGGGTTTCGCGTCGCGGGCGAACAGGGCGCGGACCTGTTCGATCACGTCGGCGAGCGCGATGCCGTGTGCGAGGCGGTGCCCCTTGATCTTGGTCGTGCCGAACTGGGACCCGCAGGACTGGTGAATCTCCTCAGCGATCTGGGCAGGAGTGCGGCCGGCGGCCAGGCCTCTGGCCCTGATCCGCCTCGCCATCTCCGTTTCCCTGTGCTGTCTGCCGGACATCCCGGCCCCTCTCACATGTCCCGACCGGTTCACTACCGGTGACGGAGCGTAGCTTTCAGGTTGCGCTGCGCCTACGAAAGACTATGGACCATTGATGACGGGTTTGAAACGTCCTCTTGAAAGTTTAGGGATAAGGATCGTCCTCCTGCGGACTGTTTCTTACATCCCGCGTGGGAGAAGGCAACTCCCTGTAGCCAGGGGGGGCTCGTTGCGCCCGTCGCGGACTTGAGTCATCTTTGGCCCACCAGCCACGACCCAAGGGAGGAACGAGGTGGGGGACGACAACTTCGAGCACCTCGCGCGTCTTGTCTCCGCACTCGACGCTCACGGTCTGCTCGCACGAGTGGTCCAGACCCAGAGCGGACGGATGTTCGTCCGGGTGATCAACCCGAACGCGACGAGCCTGTCCGAGAACGTCACCTGTCGGCCGACGGTCGCGTCTGAGCTACCCGACTGGTGGTACTGCTGGTCCTGGGGGGAACGGATGCACGCGGCCGACGATCCGGCTGGTGCCGCGACCAAGGTCGCGCGAGTGCTTGCCGCCGTGGGGGAGTGACGAGGCGGTGACCCGGGTGGAGCGCAGCCATCACGGATCACCGCACCCACGGCGGCTTCGCGGGCCGGCGGAGTGGCCGGTGCGGAGGGCTTCCTCCTACCGGAGGCCCTGGTCACTCCGCCGGTTCTGGCAAGACGCGATGACTCCTGCGGCCCCCCGGCCGCAGGGACGATCGTCCTCCGGTCTGACCGGAGGGCGTTCCGGGAGATCCCTCCCGGAGATGAGAACGGCGGCGGACATGCTTCCGGGTGCATGTCCCCGCCGAGCCGCACGTCACCGGAGCGACAGGGCTCGCCCTCCGCGGCCCCGAGCCCTGCCGACCCCGTCTTCCCCGGCGTGATGTGACGGCGGCCGGTTCGGTCGGCGGTATCTTTTGCATCGAAAACATGCAAAGGGCCCGCCGGCCGAACCGCTTCCAAGGAGGATTCCCCCAGTGTTCCTGCTGGTCCCGCCCACGACGCCACCTCCGACGGAGTCCCCGGGCTTCGAAAGGATCGGCACGGAGATGGCGCAAGGATGCGAGAAGGACACCGTCCTCTGCGGCCCGATCGTCGAGTGGTTGCACAACGCGGCATGGGCTCCACTCGTCGCCAGCACGATCACGATCGTCCTCATCTTGGTGCTCGCGATCGTGGTACGGAAGCTCTCCCACCGCCTGATCACACGGGTGGTCACCCGGGCGGCCACCGGCGGGTCCCTCACCAGCCGCTTCCGGAGGAACGGCGTCGCCACCGAGGGCATCGACGCGCTGCTGCACGAGCGCCGCAAGCAGCGGGCCGAGACCATGGGCTCGGTGCTCAAGCACATCGCCTCGATCGTCATCCTCGGCACGGCCGTGCTGACGGTGCTCGACCGGCTGACGATCCCCATCGCCCCGCTGCTGACCAGCGTCGGCATCCTCGGCGTCGCGATCGGCTTCGGCGCGCAGGAGCTGGTCAAGGACTTCATCGCGGGCATGTTCATGCTGCTGGAGGACCAGTACGGCGTGGGCGACGTGATCGACTGCGGCTCCGCGATCGGCACGGTGGAGGCGGTCACCCTGCGTGTCACCCGGCTGCGCGACGCCGACGGCCGCGTCTGGTACGTCCGCAACGGCACGATCACCCGGGTCGGCAACGAGTCGCAGGGCTGGTCCCGGGCCTATGTGGACGTCCCGGTGGCGTACGACTCGGACGTCACGACGGTGCGCGCGCTGCTGGAGAACGTCGCCGAGGAGATCTGGGCCGACGCCGAGTTCCGCGAGACGCAGATCGTCGAGCAGCCCGACGTGTTCGGCGTGGAGGCGCTGTCGGACGCGTCCCTGATCTTCCGGATCTCCGCCAAGACGCTGCCCGCCAGGCAGGCCCAGGTGGCACGGGAGTTGCGGTACCGGGTCAAGGCGGCGCTCGACTCCGCGGGCGTGGCCATGGTCGCCAGCGCATAGGCTGTGACGGTGACTGCTGAGACCTCCTTCTACGAGGCCGTCGGGGGCGAGGAGACCTTCCGGCGCCTGGTGCACCGCTTCTATGAGGGCGTGGCCGCCGACCCGTTGCTGCGGCCGCTCTACCCCGAGGAAGACCTCACGGGCGCGGAAGAGCGGTTCCGGGGGTTCCTCATCCAGTACTGGGGCGGGCCCAACACCTACAGTCAGGAGCGCGGGCACCCGAGGCTGCGGATGCGCCACGCGCCGTTCGTGATCGGCGAGGCCGAGCGCGACGCGTGGCTGCGCCACATGCGCGACGCGGTCGAGTTTCTGGAACTGCCGCAGGAGCAGGAGACCCAGCTCTGGGACTATCTCGTCTACGCCGCGCACAGTCTGGTGAACTCACCGGCATAAACGGGCATGACACGCCACATGGATTCCCCCTGGTGGCGTGACGCCGTCGTCTACGAGATCTACGTTCGCAGTTTCGCCGACGCTTCCGGAGACGGCGTCGGCGACCTCCCCGGGGTGCGGGAGCGCCTGCCGTACCTCAGGAGCCTGGGAGTCGACGCCGTCTGGCTGACCCCCTTCTACCCCTCCCCCATGGCCGACGGCGGATACGACGTGGCCGACTACCGCGGCGTCGACCCGCTGTTCGGCACGCTGGCCGACTTCGAGGCGCTGGTCCACGACGCGCACGAGCTCGGGCTGAAGGTGCTGGTCGACGTCGTGCCGAACCACAGCTCCAGCGAGCATCCGTGGTTTCGTGACGCGCTGCGCGGGGTGGGCCGCGACCGCTACCTCTTCCGCGACCGTCCCAACAACTGGCAGTCGACGTTCAGCGGCCCGGCCTGGACCCAGTCGGCCGACGGGCAGTGGTACCTGCACCTGTTCGCGCCCGAGCAGCCCGACTTCAACTGGCGCAACCCCGAGGTGCACGCGGAGTTCCTGGACATCCTGAGGTTCTGGCTGGACCGGGGCGTCGACGGGTTCCGCATCGACGTGGCCATGGGCCTGTACAAGGCGGAGGGGCTGCCCGACGTCGAGGACCAGGCGTTCGCCTCGGTCTCGCCGATCTGGGGCCGGCCCGAGGTGCACGCCGTCTACCGCGACTGGCGCGCGCTGCTCGACAGCTACCCGGGCGAGCGCATGGCGGTGGGCGAGGTCTGGACGGACGACCCCGCCGACCTGGCCCTGTACGTGCGTCCCGACGAGCTGCACCAGAGCTTCAACTTCTCCTGGCTGCAGGCGCCCTGGTCGCCGGCCGCGTTCAGGAAGGTCATCGACGACACGTTGAAGACGGTCCCGTTCGCGACGTGGGTGCTGTCGAACCACGACGTGGTGCGGCACCGCACCCGCTACGGCACCGACGATCCGGGCACGGGTCTGGCGCGGGCCAGGGCGGGGCTGCTGATGATGCTGGCCCTGCCCGGCTCGGTCTACCTCTACCAGGGTGAGGAGCTGGGCCTGCCCGAGGTGACGGACCTGCCGCCCGAGTCCCGCCAGGACCCGGTGTTCAAGCGGTCGAAGGGCGAGCTGCCCGGCCGCGACGGCTGCCGGGTGCCGCTGCCGTGGACTCCTGACGGCGCCTCGTACGGCTTCTCGGCCGACGGGGTTGCGCCCTGGCTGCCCCAGCCGGACGAGTTCCGGACGCTGAACGCGCGAAGCCAGGCCGACGACCCCGGCTCGACGCTGGAGTTCTACCGCCGGGCCCTGGCGTGCCGCCGCGAGCTGGCCCGGTCCGTCCCGTACGCGCTGGAGTGGCTGGAATCCCCGCAGGGTGCGCTGTTCTTCAGCCGTGGCTCGCTGACGTGCGCGGTGAACTGCGGCTCCGACCCGGTGCTGCTGCCGCCGCACGAGTCCGTGCTGCTGTCGAGCGGGCCGGTCGAGGACGGCGTCCTGCCGCCTGACACCGCCGCCTGGCTGCGTACCTCATGAGGACGGTGTCGCGTCCGGCACCTCGATGGCGCTCTGCTCACCGCGGACCGGGATGACGGGCACCGAGATCAGCACGCAGGCCAGCCCTGCGGCGAAGCCCGCCCAGAACCCGGCCCTGGTGATCAGGACGCCGCCCAGCCAGGTCACTCCCAGCGACACCGTGTTCTGGATGGTGTTGTGGGTGCCGAGCACCCGTCCGGCCCAGCCGGGGCCGGCCAGCTCGCCCGCCGCGAGGTAGGCGAGCCCGTTGCCCGCCACGGTGATGACCGCGGCGAGCCCGAGCATGGCCGGGCCCAGCCAGGAGCGGGTGACGGAGCCGAGCACGAGCAGGGCGAGCACGGCGAGCGTGCAGAAGGTGAGCAGCCGCAGGGGCGCCATCCGCAGCCCGCTCCTGTCGGACCAGCGGCCCACCGCGATGCGGACCGCGGCTCCGCCGATCGCCGCGACGCCGAAGAGCTGGCCGGCCAGGACGCCGTCCCAGTGGTAGACGCCGACCAGGCATTCGACCCCGTACGTGCTGACCACGATCTGCGGCACGACGTGCAGCGCGCTGGTGGCGTGCACCCGCCAGAGCGCGGGCTGCCGGTACGGCGAGACGTCCTGCTCGGTGCTGGATTCGGCGAGCCTGCGGGGCGGTTCGGCCAGGAAGAGCGCGGCCAGCACGGCGGCGAGCAGGCTGACGGCGGCGCAGACGAGCAGCACTCCGCGGATGCCGTGGGCGCGTGCGACAGGCGGCAGGACGAACGCGGCAGCGGCCATGCCGAGCGTGTAGGAGACCTGGCGCAGGCCCATGGCGACGCCGCGTTCCGTCGGGTCGAACCAGCGCAGCACGATCCGCCCGCCACCGACCATGGCGGCCGATCCGGCGGCTCCGGCGAGGGCGAGCAGCACGATCACGGCCCAGGTCTCGGAGACGAACGCGACGGCGGCGAACAGGACGACGGCCAGCCCCACTCCGGCGCCGAGCACCAGCCGTTCGCCGCGCCTGTCGGCCAGCGCGCCCCAGGCGACGAGGGCGACCATGATGCCGATGCCGGGGGCGTTGCCGATCAGTCCCCCGACGGGCAGGGAAACACCGAAATATCGTTGTACGTCCGGCATGACGAGAGGCAGGCCGAACAGTCCCAACGTCACACTGGCGTGGGCATTGACTCCGATGCCCAGCATCACCCAGCGGCTCCTGCCCCGCGGTGTCATGGGTCGAGCACCGGGCGTGTTAGGCGAAGCGCCGGAGGTAGCTGAGTTCGTCCCCCGTGAGCCTGCGTGGCGCGGCGCGCTCCACGTTGTAGGCGACGATCACCGACATCGCCCGCACGTACAGCTCGTCGTCGTCGCGGATCTCGTACTGCAGCGTGAACCTGACCGGCCTGATCTCCGTGACCCACGTCTCCACGCGGACCGGCTCCGCCCGGAAGCTCAGCGGGCGCAGGTAGTCGATCTCGTGCCGGGCCACGACGAGGCTCTTGAAAGGCGCGTCACCGGCCTTGTACGGATCGATGTGCAGCATCCCCAGGCGGGCGTCTTCCAGATAGTCGAAGAAGCGGACGTTGTTGACGTGCCCGAGTGAGTCAATGTCAGCAAATCTCACCATGCGGGGGAAGATATGCCGTTGTTGTGTGACGAGGGAGTGTTCAACCACGTCCGCAACCGTACCTGCCCTCGTCACCCCGCCTCGCTCCGGGCAGCCTCACGGCCGTCAGGGGCTGGCGATGCCGTTCCTGCCGCGGCCGGCGAGCACGTCCCCCAGCGAGGGACGCCGCCCCTGCCGCGGATCAGCTCGAAGAAGGCCGAGCCCGCCAGCGGCTCTACCCTGCCTCCGTTGGCGTAGCTGAGCTGCAGGGTGCGGTAGCCGTTGACCTGGTTGTCCCTGTTCATGCCCGCGATCGTCCTGTTCAATGGTCCGTAGCGACGCAGCGCCACCGCCCCCGTCACCCTCGGAAAGGCCGAAAGTTGACCGAGCTGTCCGCCGTCGCCGAATCCGACCTCCGGGGAATCCGCGACCTCGACATCGACGACGTGCTCGCCTACGTGCACAGCGACCTCAAACGACTTCCCGACTACACCGAGCTCTACAAGCGCTACCTGCGTCAGCGCTGGAACGTCTACGATCTCGACTTCTCCCAGGACGTGATCGACTGGCGCCAGCGCATGACGCAGGAGGAACGCGACGCGTTCGTCGGCATCTCCGCCGGGTTCCACCACGGCGAGCGGCAGGTAGAGGTGGAGTTGCCGGTCTTCATGCTGGGCGGCTCCGAGGAATCCAAGATCTACATGTCCAGCCAGATCGAGGACGAGGCCCGCCACACGGTCTTCTTCGACCGCTTCTACCGCGAGGTCGTCGGCATGCCGGGCGACTCGGTGCAGGAGGTGCTCGACGCCTCGTTCGAGCACGTGTCGGAGACCTTCGTCGGCCCGTTCGGCCTGCTCGCCTACCAGGCCGACGAGCTGCGCCGCGATCCCGAGTCCGCGCAGGCGCGGGTCCGGTACGGGACGACGTACTTCCTCTGGATCGAGGGCGTGCTGGCCCTCACCGTCATGAAGATCACTCTGACCTACTGTAGACAGCGCGGCTTCCTGCCGGGCTACTACACGGGCTTCACCGCCACCTGCCGGGACGAGGCGAGGCACGTCCAGTTCGGCATGCGCTTCCTGCGCGACTCGGTGCGGGAAGACCCGCGCCTCCTGCTCCAGATCCACGAGACGCTCCGCACGATCCTGTCGATCAACGGCGCGGCCAGCCGCAGGCTGGCCCTGGAGGCGCTCGGCTGGACGCCGGAGGAGATCAGGCGCCTGATGATCCGCCAACTGCACATGAAACTGGTGGACGTCGGCATCACCGTCCCGCCCGACATCCAGGACATGATCTCCCGTATCGAGCCTGAGCTGGCCGGCGGCTGAGGTGCGCTTCTTCAGCCAGGAATGGGCGGAGGCGGCCCGCCGCACGGTCGACGCGGGCCCTCCTCAGGAGGGCAAGCTCCCGACGTACTGGGAGTGGATCGACAGGGCCCGCGCCGGGTACACCGCGACCTGGGCCCTCGGCATCAGAGAGTCGGCCACGTACCTGGTGCTGACCTGGAAGGACGGCCGGTGCGTCGAGGGCACGATCACGACCCGCCGGCCCGAGGCCGACTACGTCCTGGCGGCGGACCAGGCGACCTGGCAGGACCTGCGAAACGGCGCCGACCCGGGGCGCATCGTGATGTACCGGGGCCTTCGCCTGGAACAGGGGGACGTGCTCGCGTTCTTCCGCGTGATCTACCTCTTCGTGGAGTCCCTGGCCGTCCTGTCCCGCCTGCCAACCGACGGCCCGTCGACGGCAGCCCCGTCCCGATGACCCGACAGACGCGCCACAACAGACCAGCCAGCTGACACCCCTCAGCCCAGCAGCCCGCCCCCGGCCCGACGCCCCACTCCGGCCTGGCACCACAGCCCGACAGCCCCTCGGACCCGGCACCCCAGCAGACCGCAATTCAGCGGACCTTCGACCGGGGCCGAACAGCACCACGACCCCGCCACCCCGTGCAGCACCACAGCCCGGCAACCCCTCAGACCCGGCACCCCAGCAGACCGCAGCTCAGCGGCCCTTCGACCGAGCCCCGAACAGCACCACGACACGGCGCCTCAGGGCAGCACCACGGCTCGACGGCACCTCGGATCCGACAAAACTCACAGCGGGCCCTTGAGGAAGGACCCGCCGTCGAATTCCACAGAAACACCCACCCGCACACGAGCAGAGGCCAGCCTCCACCCCGCGAAGGGCACGTCTTAGAGGATCAGTCCCTGTGCAGCTTCCTGTAGGTGATGCGGTGGGGACGAGCGGCGTCGGCGCCAAGCCGCTCGATCTTGTTCTTCTCGTAGTCGGCGAAGTTGCCCTCGAACCAGAACCAGTTCGACCCTTCCTCCCACGCCAGGATGTGCGTGGCGATGCGGTCGAGGAACCACCGGTCGTGGGACGTGATCACCGCGCAGCCCGGGAAGTCGAGCAGCGCGTTCTCCAGCGACGACAGCGTCTCGGTGTCGAGGTCGTTGGTGGGCTCGTCGAGCAGCAGGACGTTGCCGCCCTGCTTGAGGGTGAGCGCGAGGTTGAGCCGGTTGCGCTCGCCACCCGACAGAACCCCGGCCTTCTTCTGCTGGTCAGGGCCCTTGAAGCCGAACGCCGCGATGTACGCCCGCGACGGCATCTCGACGTTGCCGACCTTGATGTGGTCGAGCCCGTCGGAGACGACCTCCCAGACGTTCTTCGCCGGGTCGATGCCGCCCCGGCTCTGGTCGGCGTAGGAGATCTTGACGGTGTCGCCGACCGTGATCGAGCCGCTGTCGGGCGTCTCGCCGTTGGTGATCATGCGGAACAGCGTGGTCTTGCCGACGCCGTTGGGGCCGATGATGCCGACGATGCCGTTACGCGGCAGGTCGAATGTCAGGTTCTCCATGAGCAGCCGGTCGCCGAAGCCCTTGGTGAGCTGTTCGGTCTTGATCACCGTGGTGCCGAGGCGCGGGCCCGGCGGGATCTGGATCTCGTCGAAGTCGAGCTTGCGGTACTTGTCGGCTTCGGCGGCCATCTCCTCGTAGCGCTGGAGGCGGGCCTTGCTCTTGGTCTGACGGGCCTTGGGGTTCGAGCGGACCCACTCCAGCTCGTCCTCCAGGCGCTTCTTGCGCTTGACGTCCTTCTGCCCCTCGACCCTGAGACGCTGGGTCTTGGCCTCGAGGTAGGTGGAGTAGTTGCCCTCGTAGGCGAAGGCGCGGCCACGGTCGAGCTCGAGGATCCAGCCCGCGACGTTGTCGAGGAAGTAGCGGTCGTGGGTGACGGCCAGCACGGTGCCCGCGTACTTCTCCAGGTGCTGCTCCAGCCACTGGACACTCTCGGCGTCGAGGTGGTTGGTGGGCTCGTCGAGCAGCAGCAGGTCGGGCGCCTCCAGCAGCAGCTTGCACAGCGCGACGCGGCGGCGCTCACCACCGGACAGCTTCGTCACGTCGGCCTCGGGCGGCGGGCAGCGCAGCGCGTCCATGGCCTGCTCGAGCTGGCTGTCGAGATCCCAGGCGTTGCGGTGCTCCAGCTGCTCCTGCAGCTTGCCCATCTCATCCAGCAGCTCATCGCTGTAGTCGGTGGCCATCTGCTCGGCGATCTCGTTGTACCGGTTGAGCATCGCCATCGTCTCGGCGACACCCTCCTGCACGTTGCCGAGGACGGTCTTCTCCTCGTTGAGCGGAGGCTCCTGCTGGAGCATGCCGACCGTGAAGCCCGGCATCAGCTTGGCCTCTCCGTTGGACGGCTGCTCCAGGCCGGCCATCATGCGGAGCAGCGTCGACTTTCCGGTGCCGTTCGGACCCAGGACGCCGATCTTGGCTCCGGGCAGGAACGACAGCGTGACGTCGTCAAGGACAACCTTGTCGCCATGCGCCTTGCGCACGCGCTGCAGCGTGTAGATGTACTCCGGCATGGTAACTAGCTTAGGGGCTACGGACCCGCGCTTCCGCCGCCTCCCCAACCCCCTACCCCAGCCGCCCCGGAGCTCCCACCAACCCCCGAATCCCTCCGACAACGCTCCCAAAGCTCAACAAACCCATCGCCTTGTCCGGTTGGGATTGTCCGAAGAGCCTCTGGACACACCCGGGCACAGCGGGCAGATGATCAGGGCCAGAAGAGGGGCCGTCAGAGGTCGAGCAGGTCCCTGGTCGTGGGGTGGCCGCCCGCATCTGGTCGGGCTGGGCGTTAGGTGGGGGTGTCTTCCGAGCTTGGGCGGGGTGGCTGGACGATGGGGATGCAGATGCGGTCTCGGCCGAGTTCCTTGGCTCGATAGAGGGCCAGGTCGGCGGCGGCCAGGAGTTCGATGAGGTCATCGCCGTGGATGCTCATGATGGCGACCCCCGTCGAGACCGTAACGGTGATCATGCAGTCGTCGGCCGGGACGGCCATGCGGCTGATTCTGCAGCGGAGGCGCTCCGCCACCATGCGGGCCTCGTTGATGTCGGCGCGCGGTAGCAGGACGACGAACTCCTCGCCTCCGAAGCGGCCCACCACGTCGTAGTCGCGGAGCTGGCTGCGCAGGGTCGCCGCGACGTTGATGAGGACCTGGTCGCCGAGGAGATGGCCGTGGGTGTCGTTGACCCGTTTGAAGTGGTCGATGTCGATGAGCAGGAGCGCCAGGGTCTCGCCGGTGCGCCGAGCGCGGACGATCTCCGTGTCGGCCTCGCGCTGCCAGGCGGCGGCGTTGAGCAGGCCGGTCTTGGGGTCGGTGCGGGCGGCCGCCTGGAGCTGGGCGTGCAGGAGGCTGCGCTGGAGCAGGACCACCGGGGGGAGCGTCAGCACCAGCAGCGCCAGGTTGAGACCGCACGCGATCGCCACCGTGACACCGAGGCACAGTTCCACGACGTCGAGCAGGAAGCTCTCCCGGTCCCACAGCACCTCGCGCCAGCGGATGTCGGGATCGGCGGTGTGCGCCGCGATGGCGATCAGGCTCGTGTTGAGGAGAGCGAAGATCGTGGCGGCGGCGACCGCGGCGGCGATCGGGCTGCCGCGGCCGCTCGACAGCGCGGACGGATCGGGGACGAGCTCGTGGAAGACCACGGAGGCCGTGCATCCGGCCAGGCCGATGGCGGCCGAGCTGCCGACCCTGCGGTACAGGACCGTCGCGCGGACGCGCAGCTGGAGCAGGAACTGCAGCACGATGGGCGCGAACAGGGCGTAGACCGGCGGCAGGAGCAGCGCGACCGGCAGCCACCACGCCGACAGCAGGTCTCGCGAGACCCCCGCAGGCATGCCGAGACGCCTTGTTGCCTCGATGCAGACCGCGCCGCAACCCATGAGAGCGGCGAAGGTCAGTAGATCAGACCACCGGAAATGGGTGAAAGCCGCCAACAGCAGGATCGCGGCGAGATCGAGGGTGACGAGCCCGCACAGGTACCCGACGAGCGAGCGGCGCTGCCCCAGCAGCGGCCAACGGCCGACCAGCGATGACACACCGTCGCGAGACTCGACCGAGGTGTGACTGGTCGTCGCCATCTCGTCTCCTCCCTGACTAACGATGTGTAACACGATAATTGCGGAGTGTGCGTCGTGCGATGGGAACCGCTACGTTGACTGCAGGGCCGCATACCACTTGTGGTCAAATGAAGGAGAACCGCTCACTTCGCGAGCGAACCGTGCGGGAAAGGAGCAGCCATGGTGCGGGGCGTAACCTGGACCTGACAAACGCTCTTGCCAGCTGACACGGGCAACACACCATCGGCCGCTCCTCCCTCATGCCGCGCCTAGCAACGCACGGTATACACGTACGGCCGGTGGCCCCTCCTCCGCCATCTTCACCAACCCGCTTCAGGGCTCCTCAGGCCGCTGCTCGTTCCTGTACGTGCCAGTCGGCGCCTGTTGCTGCCGTCTCCCCCTGCGCGCGCCGTCCAACTCCCGCCGACCTCCCTCCTGTTGTCTCTGCGCTGACCGCCCCTCCAACCGGCTTCCCTCCTGTTGTCTGCCGGGTTGCCTTTCCTCCAGCCACTCGGCTTTCGGTCGCCTGGCCCCCGACCGCCCTTCCTCCAGCCACTCGGCTTTCGGTCGCCTGCCCCCCGACCGCCCTTCCTCCGGTTGCTCGGCTTTCGGTCGCCTGGCCTCCGGCCGCCTTCCCTCCGATTTCCTGATCCCCAGCTGCCCGGTCTCCGGTTTCCTGGGCGTCGAGTGCCTTGCCTGCTGTTACCTGGGCCCCGGTTGCCCGACCCCCGCGCGCCTGACCCCTGGCTGCCTGGAGGCCGGTTGTCTCTCCGGGCGCCCCTTCCTGGTTGTCGATTCCGTTGTCGTCGTCTGCGGCGAAGGGGTGCGGGGGCATCGTCTCGTCGGCAGGCATTCCCAGCTTGGACGAGGTCGCGGCCGTCGCTCCGCCCTCATCGGCCGAGGCGGCGTCGGGCGATCGGCGGCGGGAAGCGCCCGACGCCTCGACCGACGCGTCAGGCCTGACTTCGATGCCGCCTGGCCGATCGAACGCGCCCTCGGCTCGGGCCTGACCAGGGGCATTCTCGGCTTGGGCCTGGCCGGGGGTTTCGGAGCCGGTGTGCGCGGTCGAACCGATCGGGCCGTTGGGAGCGGTTTCTGGGCGTCGTGCCGGAAGGCGCCTGCCACCCATCGCCCAGTCCTGGGTCTCCTCGTCGAGGCGGTCGCGCATCTCCCTGCTCACCGCGGCCCCCGCTCCGGCGCGCTCCGGCTTGGTGAAGACGCCGGTGCCCCAACGCAGGTCGTGGCCCACGGCGCTGGCCTCCACTTCGGGCATGAACCTGCGGTCTCCCTCGGCCCCGAACTCTCTGATGCGCAGTTTGCCGGAGACCACGATCGGCTGCCCGATGCGGACGGAGTGGGCGACGTTGTCGCCGAGCGAGCGCCAGCAGCGGACCGCGAAGCAGACCTTCTCCCCGTCGGCCCACTGCCCGGTGCGCTTGTCGTAGTAGCGGTGCGTGGTCAGCACCCTGAGCGAGGTGACCTTGGCGCCGTCTTCGAAGGTGTACTGCCGTGGCTCTGCTGCCACGTTGCCGGTCAGCGTGATCTGGATGTCGTTCATCTGATTGCCTCCCATGCGGCGGGCCAGGCTGCCCGCGACCTGGGAACACCGTGCCCCAGCCGCCCAGTCGGGCCGCCCTCCGAACCCGGTTCTGTGGACAGGCGCCATGCAGCCGGCTACTCCCTGTGGACAGAAGACAGGCCGCCGGAACGAAGGGATCGTCAGGTAGGAGGGCCGCCGCGTGGCGGACTACCGGACGGACAGACCGCCAGAACGGCAGGCCGACGGAAGGCCGAGCCAACGCGAGAGCGAGCTACCAAACCGGGACGGCAAGCCCCCGAGAAGCAGGCCGACGGAAGGGCGGCCCGCCAAGCGGGGAATCCGGACCACCGCAGAACGAACCGCCACACGAACCCGAACAAGGCAGACAGCCCGAAAGGTTGGATCGACGGGTTGGTGCGGAGTGTCGGAAGGAGAGTGGATTTATCCCGACAAGCCGCGCAGGGCCGTGTAGAACGCGTGGTGACGTCCCAGTTCCTGCTCCACCGGCTCCACCACCGTGGTCTCGGCCACTGCCGACACCCGCCGCCGCATCTCCCGCTCCAACCGCTCCCGCTCCCTGGACGCCCCCAACTCCACGAAGTTCCGCGAAGCGATCCCGGACAACGCCCCCAACCCCAGCACGGAAGCCATCATCAACCCCACCCAGGGCAGCGCCGCCGTGTCGCCGAGCACTTGCATCCCGCCGGGCGCCTGCCCGGGCGCGAGCAGCCCCACGGCCAGCCAGGCCAGCCCGAGGACGAATGCCACGACGAGCAGGTACTGCCACACCTGCAGCACCCGCCACCATCCGGGCACCCGGTCGAGCTGCGGGGCGACCTCGGTGAGGTCCTTGGTGAGCGCCTCGGGCAGCTTCCCGGCGCGCGACCTGGCCGCCTTGTGCACCGCCGTCCGCCAGACCGGGTGCATCCCTGCGGTCAGCCCGTCGGCGAGCGCCTGGACGGCGTTGTTCACCTCGGCCGACTGCGCGCTGACCGACCCGGTGGCGATGCCGCGGACCTCGTCGGCGATGTCCCCCAGCCGCAGGCTCTTCAGCGGGTCGGGACGCAGCCGGGCGATCCACCGGGGGTACGGCCAGCCGACCCACTGGTTCGACCGTTCCGCGTAGATGTTCTCCATGGCCTCGCCCACGGCCGGGACGCCCACCGCGTCGCAGAGGGCGTCGGTGAGCCCGAGCCGCCTGGCCTCGTCCACCGAGGCGGGCGCCGACAGGGCGCTGCCGACCGGCATGCTCTGCGCCAGGCGGCTCTGCAGCCGGTCGAGGTCGGCCTCGAGCTTCTGCATGGCGGCGCGGCGGCGGGACACGGCGGCGGCGATGACGCTCTTGAGGCTGTCGATCCCGCGCCCGCTGACCGTCGAGGTCGGCACGACGGTGGGATGCTCGACGCCTTCCCTGCGCAGCAGGTCGTTCAGGTCGATGACCAGCTCGGCCAGCTCTTCGGGGGCCAGCCGGTCGGACTGGTTGAGCGCGAACACGGTCACCGCGTCGTGCCCGGCCAGCTCGGTCACGTAGCGCCGGTGCGTGGAGGCGTCGGCGTACTTCTGCGGGTCGAGCACCCACACGACCAGGTCGGCCAGGCCGATGAGCCGGTCGGCCTCGGTGTCGGTGAGCGCCCTGATGGAGTCGTGGTCAGGCAGGTCGAGCAGGATCAGCCCGTGGAGCTGGCTCTCGCCCTTGTCGAGGGCGCTGGCGCGGGCGAAGCGGTGCCGCCACTGGATCTGCAGCCAGTCGAGCAGCGGCCCGGCGCCTTCCAGCCCCCACACGCAGGCGTGGGTGCGCGCGGTGGTGGGCCTGCGCACGCCCGTGGGTGACAGTTCCAGCCCGGAGACGGCGTTGAACAGCGACGACTTGCCGCTTCCCGTGCCGCCCGCCAGCGCGACCACGGTGTGGTCCGACGACAGCTTGAGCCGCTCGCCCGCCTGCTGCAGCACCGTTCCCGCCTCGGAGTGCAGCTTGGCGTCGAGCCGTCCGCCCCCCAGCTCGACGATCTTGGTGAGGGCGGTCAGCCGCGGGGCGAGGCCCGGCTTGGTCGCGACAGTGGTCATCGGGCGACCTCTAGGTTGTAGGTCGCCTGGTAGAGGCGGGTCGCGGTGGACTCGTCCGGGACCCCGGCGGAGTCGAGCGCTTGCACGTAACGCATGGATTCCTCGTCGAACAGCATGCCGATCCTGGCTCGTAGGTCGCTGAGCGCCTTGGCGCCGATGCCGCGCAGCGACTCGGCTCCGAGCAACGCGGTGACCAGCCGATGCGACAGGCCCTCCGCGCCGCGTCCGCTGAACATCGCGACCATGAAGATCAATGAGAGCGAGTCGGCGTCGAACGACACCATCTTGGACACCGACCGCTTGGCCACGCCCTCGGTGCGCACCAGCTCTGTGACGTGCTCCTGCCAGGCGGCGATGCCCCGGCTGGCGCGCCGCACCAGCTCGTCGGACGGCCGCTCCAGCCCGTCGGCGAGCGCGGCGCCCACCTCGGATCGGCGCCGCCAGCGGGCGACGACCTCCTCGCTGGCGCGTCCGGCGGCGGCGACGATCACGGATTCCAGGCCGGTGCGCAGCGCCGTCCTGAACGCGGTGACGCGCTCCGGCGTCCGCCCGGCGGCCCTGCCGCGCCTGCGCAGCCGGATCGTGCGGATGAGGTCGCCGGACCCGGCGAAGTCCTGCCAGCGGGCCAGCACCTCGCCGTGGATCAGTGAGCCGCCCCTGAACGCCTTGTCGATCTCGCCGAGCGCGCTGAAGTAGGCGGTTTCCACGTCGCCGCGCAGGTCCGCGCGGAAGGCCACCTGGCTCTCCAGGTGGCGGGCGAGCGCGGGCACGCGGGTGCGGAAGCTGTTGAGGACGCCGTTCAGCGTCTCGTTGACGGCCTGCGCCCGCCGCTTGCCGTCGACCGACAGCTCGGCGAGCCAGAGCCGCAGGTCGGTCACCTCGTTGTCGGGCAGCCTGCCGTCGGTCACCTTCGACTCGTGGATGACGAACCGGTCGACCTCGCCCAGCCCGTATTCGGTGAGCATCCGGACGAAGTGCTTCAGCACCACCTCGCGGGACCTGGGCTGCACCCTCGACAGCACGATGGCGAGCCGGACCCCACGCTCCTTGGCCAGCCTGAGCAGGCTCCAGGCGGGCGCGTCGGCGTAGCGGGCGGCGGTCGTGACGAAGATCCACAGGTCGGCCGCGTCGAGCATGCGGTGGGCGATCTCGTGGTGCTGCTCGACGACGGAGTCGATGTCGGGGGTGTCGAGCAGTGCGACGCCCTCCGGCAGCTTCTCGGTGGGGACCACGATCAGGTCGCCCGGTCCGGCCTCGGGGCTGAGCTGCTCCAGCCGTTGGAGGTCGCTGAGCAGATCGCCTTCGGCGAACCACTGCTGGTCCTCCGGGTGGCAGGCGAGCAGCGGCGTGCCGGTGGTGGGCCGCCGCACGCCGGTGCGCGAGACGTTCTTCTCGGCCAGCGAGTTGACCAGCGTGGACTTGCCCGCGCCGGTGGAGCCCGCGACCACGATGAGCGCGGGCGCGGTGCTCGTCCGGACGCGGGGCAGCACGTAGTTCTGGAGCTGCGCGAGCAGGTCGGCGCGGGTCCGCCGGGCCTCCTCGACGCCGGGCAGGTCGAGGGAGAACCGCAGCTCGGAGACGCTCTCGCGGAGCGCGTTGAGCGCCGAGGTCAGCGCCGCGACAACCTCGGGCGGCAACTCCTCGCCGCCCGCCGACTCGGCCTCCTCTTCCGAGGAGTCCGCAACGTCCGAAGAATCCGTGACGCCCGTAGAGTCCGAAGAATCCGGGACGCTGGTCTCCCCTTCTTCGGGGACGTCTGCGGGCACGGCGT
The DNA here is from genome assembly GCF_040300065.1 of Nonomuraea sp. NPDC000554. NCBI lineage: Bacteria > Bacillati > Actinomycetota > Actinomycetes > Streptosporangiales > Streptosporangiaceae > Nonomuraea > Nonomuraea sp. NPDC000554. Next base: position 102,640 of record NZ_JBEPDC010000028.1, read on the forward strand.
CCTCGACGGCGGCGACCTCCTCAGGCAGGCCGCCGTCGTCCTCGCCCGTGATCGCACGGAAGCTCCACGTCTGCTCCCCTGGCGACTCCTGCCGCCCGTCATCCATGGCCGTGTTCACGGCAAGCGCTCCGCTCGAACCATCTCGACCTCCTGGCCGACCCTCACGACGTCGCCGACGACCACGATCGCCGGTGGCCGTATCCCGGCCGCGGACACGCGGTCGGCCACGGTGGAAAGTGGAGCGATAACCGCCCGCTGGGTCGGAAGGGTACCGTCCTGTACCACCATTACGGGAGTCTCTGGGGAACGACCGTCGCGAAGGAGGGTTTCGGCCACCTTCGCCAGCCGTTCGACGGCCATCATGAGCACCAGGGTGCCCTCGGAACGAGCGAGCCCGGGCCAGTCGACGGTCGACTTCGGATCATCCGGCGCCACGTGTACGGATATGACGTGGAATTCCTGGCTTACTCCCCGATGCGTCACGGGGACCCCGGCCGCCGCCGGCACCGCGACGGCGCTGGTGATACCCGGCACGACCAGCACCGGAATTCCGGCGCGGGCACAGGCGATCATCTCCTCGCCACCGCGTCCGAACACGAACGGGTCGCCGCCCTTGAGCCTGACCACGAACTTGCCCTGCCTGGCCCGGTCGACGAGCAGCTCGTTGATCGTCTCCTGCGGCAGCGCCCGGCCGTAGGGAACCTTGGCCGCGTCGATCAGCTCGACGTCGGGGGCCAGTTCGTCGAGCAGGCCGCGTGGCGCGAGCCGGTCGGCCACCACCACGTCGGCCTGGGCGAGGAGCTGCCGCCCACGGACGGTGATCAGCCCCGGGTCGCCGGGACCGCCGCCCACCAGCGCGACGCCGACGGGCTTGGCCCGGTTGCGTCGGGCGTCGACGGTGCCGTCGCGCAGCGCGCTCACCACGGCGTCCCTGATGCCCGCCGCCCTGCGCGGGTCGCCTCCGGCGGTGATGCCCACGTTGATCTCGTCGACCCGCCCGGAGGCGGGGGTCCAGGCGGCGGAGGAGTCGCGGTCGTCGGCGCGCACGCACCAGATCCGCTTGGCCTCGGCCTCAGCGGCGACCGCACTGTTGACGGACCTGTCGTCGGTGCAGGCCTGGATGAGCCAGGCGCCGTCGCAGTCACCGACCTCGTATGGCCGGGCCCGCCATTCGATCCGGCCCGTGGCGATCAGGTCGTCGAGGGCCGGGGTGACGGACGGCGACACCAGGGTGACCAACGCACCGGCTTCCAGCAGCGCGGGAACCCTCCGTTGCGCGACCCGGCCGCCGCCTACGACAAGGACCCGGCGGCCGGAAAGCCGCAGGCCGAGGAGGTAGGGGCCCATCGTGGGGAATCTCCCGTTCGCGAGGGTTGTGGCTATTAGGACGCTAACCTACCGGGTCTTACACGAGACTCGCTGCGCGCGAGCCGACGGCCGTCAAGGCCGCGGATGTCACACGGGCTTGTCCGTCACCCCTGCCGCGTCGAACGTGGCAACGTCGTGCATGACGCGTACGGCGGCGCAGATCAGAGGGTACGCCAGCAGCCCGCCCGTGCCCTCGCCCAGCCGCATCCCCAGGTCCACCAGCGGCGGCAGGGACAGCTTGTCCAGCGCGGCGGTGTGGCCGGGCTCGGCCGAGCGGTGCCCGGCCACGCAGTGGTCCACGACGGCCGGTTCCAGGGCGGCCGCCACGAGCGCGGCGGACCCGGCGATGACCCCGTCGAGGATCACGGGCACCCTGGCCGCCGCGCCGCCGAGGATGAACCCCGCGATGGCGGCGTGCTCGAACCCGCCGACGGCGGCGAGGGCGCGCAGCGCGTCGCTGGGCTGGGAGCCGACGGGCGGCAGGCCGTTCACCGCGAGCGCCTGGCGGACGATCGCGACCTTGTGCGCGTGGGTCTCGTCGTCGATGCCGGTGCCCCTGCCCGTCGCCAGGGCCGGGTCGAGGCCGGTGAAGGTGGAGACGAGCGCGGCGGAGGCGGTGGTGTTGGAGATGCCCATGTCACCGGTGATCAGGCAGCGCGCGCCGCCCGCCACCAGGTCGCCTGCCACCGCGATGCCGGCCTCCATGGCCTGGACGGCCTGGTCGACCGTCATCGCGGGGCCCGCGGACAGGTCGGCGGTGCCCCAGGTGATCTTCCTGTCGAGCAGGCTGGGCGCGGGCGCGAGTTCGGCGGCCACTCCGACGTCCACGACCGTGACGGAGGCGCCGACCTGGGCGGCGAACGCGTTGGCCACCGCGCCGCCCGACAGGAAGTTGGCCACCATCTGCACGGTGACCTCCTGCGGCCACGGGGTGACGCCCTGGGCGTGCACGCCGTGGTCGGCGGCGAAGATGGCGAGCGCGGCCGGCGCGGGCATGGGCGGCGGGGTCACCCCCGCCGCGCCCGCGAGCCGTACGGCGACCTCCTCCAGCACGCCGAGCGAGCCGCGCGGCTTGGTCAGCCGGTCCTGGTGGGCGCGGGCGTCGGCGAGAACGCGGGGATCGGCGGGACGGATCGCGGTGAGCGTCTCGGCCAGCACGGCAGACCTCCAGTGGACGGGCTTCAGGGGACCAGTTGCAGCAGCGCTTCCTCGTAGCGGTCGATCACGACATCGGCCAGGGTCTCGCAGTCGCCGATCACCTCGGCGCAGCGGATGTCGAGGTCAGGGTGGCCCGCGCCGTACGCCAGCGCCTGGGCCCACACGCGCTCCAGCATGCCGCCCGCGAACAGCAGGTACGGCACGACGATCACGCGCTTGGCGCCGAGCCGGCGGCAGCGTTCGAGCCCGCCGGGCACGCCGGGCGGGGTGACGGAGACGAACGCGGTCTCGACGGTCATGAAGTCGTAGGCGTGCGTCTCCCAGAACAGCCGCGACACCCGATGGATCTCGGCGTTGGCCGAGGGGTCGGTCGAGCCCTCGCCCACCAGGACCACCGCGGTCTCCTGCGGTTCGACGTGCGTCGGCGCGTCCTCGGCGGGCAGTGCGTCGACGGCCCGCAGCCGGGGCCTGGCGCCCACCAGTTCGAGCGGGCGCGGCCTGGTCATCTCGGTGGCGGCGTCGTTCAGCCGCTCCGCCAGCAGCGCGAGGACCCGAGGGTCGGGGCCGAGTGGGCGGCCGTAGTCGTACATGAGGGTGGGGTGGCGCTCCTGCTCCAGCGCCAGCGCGGCGGGCAGTTCCTGGTCGAGCCGGCTGAGGCTGAGCGGCAGCGCCACCAGGCGGTGGTGCCCGCGGGCCACCAGGGAGGCCACGGAGTCGCTGAGCCGCGGCGTGGCTCGCGAGAGGTAGCCACCGGAGACGTCGGCGGCCGTCCGGTCGAGGCGGCAGCGGAGCCTGTGGACGAACCTGCCGAACTCCGCGGGGTCGGCGTCATCGTTCGAGCCATGCCCGACGAGCAGGAGCGGCGGCTTCATTGAGGGATTCTCCGTGGGTTGGGACAAGACACGCGAGGATAACCGATGCGTGCCCGTAGGCGACAGGTCACCGCTTGTGCACGGGGGTGGCGTGCACGACGAGGACGGGGTCTGCCGAGGTCAGGGTGTGTGATCCAGCAGGCTGGATGGTGAGTTCGGAGGCCAGGATCTGGGTGCCCTCCGCACGATAGCCGTGCTCGCGCAGCAGGTCGAGCACCACGGGCACCTGTTCGACCGTTCTGAGGACGCACACCAGCCTACGTGGGCGGCGGGTGGCGCAGGCCGCGATGACGTCGAGCCCGCCGCCGCCGACGAACACGGCGTCGGGGTCGGGCAGCGGCTCCAGCGCGGGCGGGGCCTGCCCGCGGGTCAGCGCGACCTTGACGCCGTGTTCCAGGACTCTGGCCCGCAGCCTGGCGCACGCCTCGTCGTCGCGCTCGACCGCCATGACGGCCGCGCCGAGTCTGGCGCACTCGACGGCGATCTCGCCGCTGCCCGCTCCGACGTCCCAGACCAGGTCGCCGAGCCGGGGCCCGAGCTTGGCCAGGACGTACGCCCTGACCTCGGCGGGCATCACGGCGTCGGGGAACGGCAGCGCCCACTCGGCGGGCCCCGGCTGCGCGCCGGCCAGCCAGCCCCGCTCGCCGCCCCGGTGCAGCGGGTCGACGACGAGCACCACCTGGGGGTCCTTCCACGGCCTGGTGGTCGCCTCCCCCATCCGGCTGTGCGTGACGCGCTCGTCGGGGCCGCCGAGGTCCTCGCAGACGATCAGCGCGCGCGGCGTGGTCGGGGCCAGCTCCCTGGCGACCTCGGCGGGCCCGGCGCCCGGCGCGACCAGGAGCGCCACCTTGGGGTGCGCCCGGCAGGCGTTGACCACGCGGTCGAGCTGGTGGGCACCGGCCGGGGCGACGACGAGCGCGTCCTCCCAGTTCAGCCCGGCGCGGGCGAAGGCGCGGGTGACGAGCGAGGTGGCGGGCAGGACGTCCGGGGCGAGGCCGTGGTCGCGGAGGGTGCGCACCACGCCGAAGAAGCCGGGATCGCCCTCCACGACCACCACGACCGGGCCTTCGCCGTGTTCCAGGTGGTGGTCGAGGGTGTCGAGCAGCTCGTCGCCGGCCGTCGTGGGGGCGGCGAGGCCGAGCCTGGCGAGGAGCGGCTGGGGGCCGACGACGAGCGCGGCCTCGTGCAGCCGGTTCACCGCCCTGGTCGAAAGCGCCGATCCGTCCCAGCCGACCACCGTGATCATGTCCTCACCACCTCACCCCTCAAGGGTGACGGCTGCCGAGGTGTTTCACCAAGGGCTCAGTCGAGGTCGGACGGGGTCAGGCTGTAGACCACCAGGTCCTCGCCCTGCAGCGCGTTGCGGGCCACGCCTTCGCGGACGAACCCGGCCTTCTCCGCCACCCGCTGCGAGGCCTGGTTCGTCACCGCGGCCCGGAGCTGGAGCCGGACGAAGCCGTGCTTGTCGAACAGCCAGCGCGCGATGGCCAGCACCGCCTCGCCCGCGTACCCGTTGCCGCGCGCCCACGGCGCGGTCATGTAGCCGACCTCGACCGTCCTGTGTGTCCAGTCGGCGTCCCTGAGGTCGACGTTGGCCACGAAGCGGCCGCTCGACGGCTCCACGACCGTGAAGGCCGCTCCGTGACCTCTCGACCGCGCCCGCTCGGAGAGGATGAGGAACGCCCGCGCGTGTCCCTCGCCGTAGTCGCGCGGCACCCCGGTCATGGCCTGGGTGAGCGGGTCGGCCGCGGTGGCGGCGAGGTCCGGGACGTCGGTCTCGGTCGGCGGCCTGAGCAGCAGTCTGGGAGTGCGCAGCTCGGTCCGCGGCAGGATCGGGGACGACAGCGGGCTGTCGGAGCGCAGCAGGCCGAAGATGACCAGGTCGTGCGGCCTGTCGTCCTCCATCGCCGCCTCCCGCAGGACGCCTTCCCAGGTGAAGCCCGCTTTCTGCGCGACGCGGAGCGACGAGAGGTTGTCCAGGTTGGCCGTCAGGTCGATCCTGCGCAGCTGGGTGGTGGCGAACACCCAGCCGGTGAGCCCGCGTACCGCCTCGGGGGCGTAGCCGCGTCCGCGGTACAGGGGGTGCACGCCGTACCCGACCTCGGTCGTGCCTGCGGACCATGACGTCTTGAACAGGCTGATGGCTCCCACGATGCGGTCGGCGGCGTCCGCCATCGCCAGGTGGACGCCCTGCCCCGAGCGTTGCAGGTCGTGCACGCCGCTCGCGAGCCACTGGTCGACGCCGGACACCTGCGCGGGTGTGCCAGGGGGCAGGAACTGGACGCCCGATCGGACGATGGACCGGACCCGGTCGGCGTCGCGCGTGCTGAACGGCCGCAGCGTCAAGCGTTCGGTGGTGATGTTCACGGCAGGGTCGAACACGTTCGGCAGGCTACACACGGGACGTTTGCCAACAAAAGCGGGGGTAGGTGCGACTTCGAGAGGAGTGAGTGGAGTATGGAACGAGGAAGCGCCAAGCACGGCCGCCGCGTCGACGAGCAGCAGAAGCGTGAGAAGGAAGACATGGCCCGCGAGGGCATCGATCTCCGCGGCGACCTCGCGAAGTGGCTGAGCGACCGCGAGTTTCCCGCTTCTCAGCACGATCTGGCCGAACATGTGGAGGGCGTGCGAGCGCCTGACGAGATTGCCGACCTGGTCCGTTCCCTGCCAGAGCGCCGGTATGCCAGCGTGGCGGAGGTGGCCGAGGCCCTCGGTCTGGGGCTGGAGAGGCGGAGGTGGTGATCGGTGCGGCTCGACTTCATCCGTCCGCTCTACGAGCGCCGCGGGCCGTACGCGTCCGTCTACCTGGGCGCGCTCACCGGGCCGGAGCGGGAGGCACGCTGGCGCAGCCTGCGTGCGGAGCTCGGGCAGGCCGATGCCGACACGCTGGAAACCCTTGGCCTCCAGGTGCTGCGGCCCGAGCCGGGCCGCGTGCTGTTCGCCACCCACGGGGACGTGGTGCTGACCGAGACCCTGGCCGACCCGCCGGCCGCGCTCGCCAGGTGGTCGCCGCTGCCGCACGTCACCCCCATGCTGATGGGACGTGGAGAGAACGTCCCGCACCTGCGGGTCATCGCGGACCACGCGGGCGCCGAGCTGGCCGTCTTCGGCGGCGGCTCGCCGCGCACGGCCACCGTGCGGGCGGTCCCGTGGCCGCTGCAGAAGACGGCGCAGGGCGGCTGGTCGCGCAAGCGCTACGAGCGCGGCGTGGACGAGACCTGGGAGGGCAGCGCGGCGGCCGTCGCACACGAGATCGACGAGCAGGTCCGCAGGATCGGCGCCGAACTCGTCATCGTGGCGGGCGACCCCAAGTCCCGATCGCTGCTCTGCGACCATCTCGGGACGAAGTCCGCCGATCGGGTGCTGATGGTCGAACACGGCATCAGCGCCGGCCACGACCAGTTCGAGCGGGACGTCGAGACCGCGCTCGACGGCTGGCTCGACCGCAGGCGCGACGAGCTGCTCAACCGCCACCGCGAGGCCGCGGGCCCCGTCGGGCTGCCGCAGGTCGGGCGCGCCCTGCGCGAGGGCAGAGCGCACGCGCTGCTCCTGCCCGGCGAGCTGCCCGGCCCGGTGTGGGTGGGGAAGGGCGGCACCCAGCTCTCCACTGACGCCGACGAGCTGCGCCGGTGGGGCGTCGAGCAGCCGGTCAGGGAGCGCGCCGACTCGGCTCTCGCCAGGGCCGCCGCGATGACCGACGCCGAGCTCTGGTTCACCGACGGGGTCGAGGACGTGGCCGCCGTCATCAGGTGCTGACGATCACCTCCAGCGTCCTGGGGCCGTGCACCCCCTCGACCCGGTTCAGCTCGATGTCGCTGGTGGCCGACGGCCCGCTGATCCAGGTGAGCGGCCTGGACGGGTCGAGCCTGGCGACCGCCTCCGGCACCCCGGCCACGATCTGGTCGGCCCGCACCACGCACAGGTGATAGTCGGGCACCAGGGTCTGGGCCCTGCTGCCCTGGCCGGGGCCCGAGTCCAGGACGATCGTGCCCGTCTCCGCGATCGCCACCGCGCAGCCGGTCAGCACGCCGTCGGCGGCGCCCAGTTCGGGCTCGGCGCCGCCCGCCGCCCGCGCCCACTCGGACGGCAGCCCGTCAGGGACGATCATCGCCCGTCCGCCCACCAGCTCGGCGACCTTGCCGGGCACCTGCGCCGCCGGCGTGACGTGCACGACAGCCCGGTAGTCGCCGACCCGCTCGGCGAACAGCCCTACCACGTCCTCGGCCGGCCGGCTCGTCCGGTAGCCGCGGGTGATCTCCACGTCGGGCGCTCCCTGGACGGCTCGCCTGACCGCGGCCAGGATCTCCTCACGCGCGCTCATTCCGCTCCCACCAGTCTCTGAACGATTCTTCCGGGATGTCGGGCAGGTCTCGGGTGTCGGTCCAGGCGGACAGCGGGCCCGGCAGCCGCTTCGGCACCAGCTTGCGGAAGCGGGAGGCCAGGCGCTGCGCCTTCTCCAGCCGCACGCTGTCGTTGAGCACCCAGCCCGCGACGCGCATGCCCGCGCGCTCTGCGGGCTTGTGCGGCGCCTTCGCACGCAGGTCCACCAGGACCTCGGGGATGTCGATGGCCACCGGGCAGGCTTCGAAGCAGGCTCCGCACAGGCTGGAGGCGTACGGCAGCGACGCGTCCAGCTCCGACGACATGCCTCTGAGCTGCGGAGTCAGGATGGCGCCGATCGGGCCGGGGTAGACGGAGCCGTACGCGTGGCCGCCCGCGCGCTCGTAGACCGGGCACACGTTCAGGCAGGCCGAGCAGCGGATGCAGCGCAGCGCCTGGCGGCCGACCTCGTCGGCCAGCACCTGTGTGCGGCCGTTGTCGAGCAGCACCAGATGGAAGTCCTGGCCCTCGACCGAGCCCGTCCACGTGCTGGTGTACGGGTTCATCCGCTCCGCCGTCGAGCTGCGGGGCAGCAGCTGGAGGAAGACCTCCAGATCCCGCCAGGTCGGGAGCAGCTTCTCGATGCCGACCACGCTGATGAGGGTCCGGGGCAGGGTCAGGCACATCCGGCCGTTGCCCTCGGACTCCAGCACCACCAGGGTGCCCGTCTCGGCGACCATGAAGTTGCCGCCGGAGATCGCGACCTTGCTCTTGAGGAAGCGTTCCCGCAGGTGCAGCCGGGCCGCCTCGGCCAGCGCGGCGGGCTCGTCGGTCAGGTTCGCGGGCGCGGGACGGCCCCACTCGGCCATCTTGGCGTTGAAGATCTCGCGGATCTCCGAGCGGTTGCGGTGGATCGCGGGAACCAGGAAGTGCGACGGGAAGTCGTCGCCGAGTTGCACGATCAGCTCGGCCAGGTCGGTCTCGTAGGCCGTGATGCCCTGCGCGGCCAGCGCCTCGTTGAGGCCGATCTCCTGGGTGGCCATCGACTTGACCTTGACCACCTCGGTCTCGCCCGTCGCCTTGACCAGGTCGGACACGATCCGGTTGGCCTCGGCGGCGTCGCGGGCCCAGTGGACGTGGCCGCCCGCCCTGGTAACCGCCTCCTCCAGCTGGACCAGGTAGCGGTCGAGGTGGCGGAGCGTGTGATCCTTGATCGCCTTGCCCGCCGCGCGGAGTTCCTCCCAGTCGGGCAGTTCGGCGACCGCCTTGAGCCGCTTGTCGCGGATGGTGTGGGTGGCTTTCCTGAGGTTGTAGCGGAGCTGAGAGTCCTGGACGGCTTGAGCCGCATTCTTCGGGAAATTTCCCGGCATGCCGAGAAAAGTGGCGCTCATTGGGCCCCCTCCGTGGCCGCGAGGATCTCCGCGAGATGCATGATCCGCACTCCGGTCCGCTGCCGGTTCAGGCTGCCGCCGATGTGCATCAGGCAGGAGTTGTCGGCCGCGCAGAGCACCTCGGCTCCGGTGTCGAGGATGTTGCGGACCTTGTCCGCCCCCATCGCGGCCGAGACGGCCGGGTTCTTCACCGCGAACGTGCCGCCGAAGCCGCAGCACTCCTCCGCCGCGAGCAGAGGGACCAGGTCGAGGCCGCGCACGTGCTGGAGCAGCCGGGTGGGGCGGTCGCCCAGGTGCAGGCCGCGGAGCGAGTGACACGTCGGGTGATATGTCACCCGGTGCGGGAAAAATGCACCTACGTCGTCGACTTTCAGGACGTCGATCAAGAACTCGGACAGCTCGTACACCCTGGGCACGACTTCCGCGATGGCCGCCGCTCCCCTGCTGCCCTTCCGCACCAGTTTGGGGTACTGCTCGCGCACCATCGCGGCGCACGACCCCGACGGCGCGACCACCGCGTCGTACCCGGCGAACACCTCGGTGAAGTGCCGCGCGAGCCGCACGCCCTCCTCCCGGTAGCCGGTGTTGACGTGCATCTGGCCGCAGCACGTCTGGGCGGCGGGGAAGTCAACCTCGCAGCCGAGCCTGCGCAGGAGCGACACGACGGCCTTGCCCGTGCCGGGGAAGAGCGTGTCGTTCACGCAGGTGATGAACAGGGCGATGCGCACGGCTCTCCTTCCGAAGTATGGTCTGACCACTGTATGGTCTGACCATACCGAACGAGGCCCGCCGAAAGGGACCCCCGTTGACCGTCAAAAAGACCCGCACCTTCGAGGACGTGCTCGCGCAGATCGAGCGGCGCATCGCCGACGACGGGCTCACGGTCGGCGACCGCCTCCCCGCCGAACGCCAGCTCGCCGAGCAGCTCGGCGTCGGCCGCAGCTCGGTCCGCGAGGCGATGCGCGTCCTGGAGACGCTCGGCGTGGTCTCCTCCCAGGTCGGCAGGGGGCCCGACGCCGGAGCGATCCTCACGTCCCGGCCGGACACCGCCCTCACGGACCTGCTCAGGCTCCACCTCGGCCTGGCCACCCTGGAACTGCGCGAGGTCATCGACACGCGCCTGATGATCGAGCGCTGGTCGGCCGCGCGCGCCGCCGCCACCCGCGCCGACACCTCCGCGCTGGCGGACGCGCTGACCGGCATGGAGGCCGCGGCGTCCGCCGAGGAGTTCGTCGAGCACGACACGGCCTTCCACTGCGCGCTCGCCGACGCCTCGGGCAACCGGCTGATCGCGGCCATCATGCGCTCGCTGCGCGACGCGATGCGCCGGTACGCGGTGGAGGCGGTGGAACGCCTGGGCGACCCGTCGCTCCTGCACGCCGACCACCACCACATCCTCACCGCCATCCGCTCGGGCGACCCCGACGAGGCCACCCGAGCAGTCGCCGACCACCTGTCACACGCCTACCCGGCACTCTTCGGCGACACTCCGTGACTCGCCGAGAAGAAGTCCCAGGTGGGAGCGTCACTCCGTGAAAGCGGCCCGGTGGTCCTGGACCCAGGCCCCGAAGCTGGTCGCCGGACGGCCCAGGACGGCCTGGACGGTGTCGGTGAGGACGGGGTAGCCCTCGTCCCTGAGCATGGTCCAGCCGATGACGACCGCGGCGACCAGGTCCTCGCCGGCGCCCGACTGGCGCATCCCCGCCGCGGCCTCCTCGATGGAGACCGCCAGCGTCTCCACCGGGCGCCCGACCGTCCGGGCGACGATGCCCACCTGGCCGGGGACGCTCAGCAGCTCGGGCCCGGTGAGCGCGTACGCGCGCGACTCGTGCGCGGTGCCGGTGAGGGCCTCGGCCGCGACGGCCGCCACGTCACGCGGGTCCACGACGCCCTGCGCGCCGTCGCCGGTGAAGTTGGGCACCGGGCCGCCCGACCTGACAGCCTCGGCCCAGGCCAGCGCGTTGGAGGCGAAGCCGGCCGGACGGAGCATCGTCCAGGCCATCCCGCTCTCCTGGATGGCCCGCTCCCCCGCCAGGTGCCAGGCCCTGATGTCGTTCGGGTCCTCCGTGTCGCCCGTGCCGATGGCCGAGAGCTTCACCACCTTCTTCACGCCCGCCGACCTGGCCGCCTCGACCATGGCCAGGTCGTGCTCCTTGAGCCGGGGCCCGAAGGCCGTCGCCAGGAAGGCGGTGGACACGCCGTCGAAGGCCGCTCTCAGCGACTCGGGGTCGTCGAAGTCCGCCCGCACGACCTCGCCGCCCGCGGCCCGCGCGGGGTCGCGCGTCAGCGAACGGACGGGCTCGCCGCGCTCCAGCAGGAGACGGACGACTTCGCTGCCTATGGTGCCCGTGGCACCGGTGATCAGGATCATAGAGGCAGGCTGCCAGCGCGCTCCTCGCCGGTTATAGGAAGAATCGGCACATGAGCACTGCGCCGCCGCCCACCGTGGGCGGTCTCCGCGACCTGACGGTTCACGTGCGGGAGCCCGACACCGCCGCCACGGTGGCCTTCCGCACGGTCGCAGACGGGACGGGCGACCTGTTCGTGCTGGGGCCACGCACGCGCGCCTCGTACCTGATGCCCAAGAACGTGCCGCACTGCGTCACCCTGCGGCTGAGCCCCGGTCGGGCCCGGCCGCTGCTCGGGCTGCCGATGAGCGAGCTCGTCGACCGGATCGTCCCGTTGCGCGAGCTGTGGGGGGCGCAGGCCGACCTGCTGGCCGGCGAGCTGACCGAGCTGGTGTCCTCGGCGGCAGCCTGGCGGGAGCGGGTGGCCGACCGGATGAAGGCGGCGCTGAGCCGCCGCCTGGCCGAGCGGCGGCCCGCGGAACTGGCGCGCGGGCAGCTGCTCGACGCGGCGGCCGAGCTGCTGGCACGGGAGCGGGTGACCGACGTCGCCAGGGAGCTCGGCGTCAGCGAGCGTCACCTGCGCAACCTGTTCTCCGCCGGCGTCGGCGTGTCGCCCAAGCGGTTCGCCCGCATCCACCGGGTGCGCGGCGTGCTGGCCAGGGTCTGCCGCGAGGGCTCCGCGTCGCTGGCCGCCGACACGGGCTACTACGACCAGTCGCACATGACGGCCGAGTTCCACGAGGTCATGGGGGTGCCGCCGAACGCGTACCGCTCGGGCCGCCTGCCCGCCCCCGGTTCCTGCTCGGCGGCCTGAACCGGGGGCCGAGCGCCGGTCATTCGCGCAGGTCGGCGATCCGGCAGGTCTCCCCTGAGCACTCGTGCATCGACATCAGCCTCCCCTGTAGGTTCAGCAGCAGGTCGGGGTCGGCCTGGGCGGCGACGTTGTGCAACTGGTAGGGGTCGCTCGCGAGGTCGTAGAGCTGCATCTCGCCGGTGGCGTACCGGACGTAGGTGTAGTTCGCGGTACGCAACGCCTCGTACGGCGGCACCGGGGTCTGGCGGGCCGACGACTTGTTGGTCGGGCGGTAGAACTCCAGCAGCACGTTCTTGCGCCAGTACTGCGGATGTTCGCCCCGGAGCAGCGGCACCAGCGACCGCCCCTCGACGAACGACGGGGTCTGCGCCCCGCCGAGCTCGGCGAAGGTCGGCGCCAGGTCCACCGTCGCGCCCATCTCGTTGACCTGGGAGCCCGGCTCGATCCCCGGCCCCCGCACCACGAGCGGGATCTTGATGGACTCCTCGAACGGCGTGGTCTTGCCCTGCTTGAGGCGGTGCGTGCCGAGATGGAAGCCGTTGTCGGAGGTGAAGAAGATGTAGGTGTCGTCGAGCTTGCCCGTCTCCCGCAAGGTGTTGATCACCTGTCCGACGAGGTCGTCGACGCCGAGCATGGCTCGCATCCTGCGGCGGTACCGCTCGTCCACCCCGTCGATGCCCGCCGGCCCGATCGGCGGCAGGGAGCGCAGCCAGAGCGGCTCCTTGCTCACGTCCGGCTGGTTGAACGACGGCGGGCGCGGCGCCGTGGCCCCCGCGAAGTCGTTCGCGTGCCGCACCGCCGGGTTGGCCGGGTTGTGCGGCGCGATCGGGGCCAGGTACAGGAAGAACGGCTGGGTGGAGCCGCTGATGAAGTCGTGGGCCTTGCGGGCCAGCACGTCGGACAGGTAGTCCTGCTCGGCCCAGCCGTAGTCGACCGTGGTGCCGTTCTCGTTCATCCGGTAGCCGTACTCCTGGTACAGCTCGCGGACGGGCACGTCCCACTCGTTCCAGCCCGGCGGCACGTACGTCTCGGGGGCCGAGTTGCCCGGATAGTGGTTGAGGAACTTGCCCATGAGCGCGGTGCGGTATCCGGCCTGCTGCATCCACGTCCCGACTGTGGAGCGTTCCAAACCGAGCGCGTTGAAGCGGTCGAAGCCCCCTTCGGGCGCGGTGTTGGTCAGCACGCCGTGGCTGTGGACGTACTGGGAGCGCAGGATCGACGTCCGGGACGGGCAGCACCACGAGTTCGTCACGAAGAACCGGTCGAACGAGACGCCCTGCCGGACCAGTTGCTCGGTGATGTTGGGAAAGTTCGGCAACGTGCCGCTTTCCAGATCGTCGGCCATGACGAAGACGATGTTCGGCTGTGTCACGCGTGCCGCTCCGGCTGCCGCCGCGGGCTCGGCGGCGGGGAGAAGGAGGAGCAGGAGGCAGAGGAGACGACGGAGACCCTTGAACACAGAGCTGACCTCCCCGGAAGATCGTGCATTGACACGTGGGCCACCCCCGGCCGTAATAGAACTATATTCGGGAGGTGTCGCATGAAGCTCGGTCTCAACCTCGGCTACTGGCAGCGTCACGCGGACGACGCGACCGAGACGGTGCTCGCCGCCGAGCGGCTCGGCTACGACTCGGTGTGGACCGCCGAGGCCTACGGCAGCGACGCGTTCACGCCCCTGGCCTGGTACGGCGCGCGCACGTCGCGGATCAAGCTCGGCACCTCCGTCGCCCAGCTCTCGGCCAGGACGCCGGTCGCCACCGCCATGACCGCGATGACCCTCGACCACCTCACGGGCGGTCGCCTGCTGCTCGGCGTGGGCGCGTCGGGGCCACAGGTGGTGGAGGGCTGGTATGGCCAGCCGTTCGGCAAACCCCTTGCGAGGACCCGCGAGTACGTCGAGATCATGCGCCGCGTCTGGCGCCGTGCGGAACCCGTGACCAGCGACGGTGTCCACTACCCCCTCCCCCTGCCGGGCGGCCTTGGAAAACCGCTCAAGCTCATCACCTACCCGCTCCGCGGCGATATTCCCGTCTACCTGGGTGCGGAGGGGCCGAAGAACGTCGCCCTGGCCGCCGAGATCGCCCAGGGCTGGCTGCCGCTCTTCGCCTTCCCCGAGAAGATCGAGGAGATGTACGGCGACGCCCTCTCCGGCAGGAGCGGGGATTTCGACATCGCCGCGATGGTCATGGTCGTCATCTCCGACGACGTCCGGGCCGCTCTGGACGGCGTCAAGATGATGCTCACCCTGTACATCGGCGGCATGGGGGCCAAGCACCGCAACTTCCACGCCGACATCATCGGCCGCATGGGCTTCGCGGAGGCGGCCGAGCGCATCCAGTCGCTCTACCTCGCGGGCAGGAAGGACGAGGCGTTCCGGGCGATCCCCGACGAGCTCGCTGACGGCATCTCGCTGGTGGGCCCGCCCGGCCGCATCAAGGAGCGGCTGCAGCTCTGGCACGCCTCCCCCGTCACGAACCTGCTGGTCATGGGCGTGCGCGACGAGCCGTCCCTGAAGGTCGTCCGCGACCTGGTGCTGGGCTAGTCGGGACGGGGAGCCGGGTCGGCGGTGACCGACCTGAGGAGGGGGCTGCTGAGCGCGCCGGCCCCGATCACGCCGGCGAAGCCCAGCACGACGCAGACCAGCAGCGTGACGACCCCCGTGACGTTCACCGCGCCCGCCATGAACGGCAGCCCGCAGAACACGCCCACGGCGATCGCGCCCCCGCCCATCACCGTCAGCGGGACGAGCGTCTCCGCCCTGCGCGCCTTGTCCAGCACCTCCAGCGGCGTGCCCGCCAGCCGCAGCAGCGCGTACGTCTGGCGCCGGTCGAGGATCGACGAGGCCGCCGTGATGCCCGCGCTCGCGATCGCCACCAGGAACGACACCGTCAGCACCACCACGGTGCCCGACCGGATGTCGGCGAGGATCTGCACCCCGGCCTGATCGTCGTCGGCCCCGGTCGTGGGCAGGTGCCCCGGGACGAGCCCGGCGAGCGCGGTGCGGGCCCTGTCGACGGTCGCGGTGTCGGCACTGGTGCCCAGCGCGATCACGACCACCTTCTTCTCGGTCTTCACGGTGGCCGTCAGCCGGGCGGCCTTGAGCCTGTCGCGCGCCTGTTCGGCCACCGCCGACGGCTGCCCGGCCGGGACGGCGACCCGCAGCTGGCCCGGGACCGCGTCGCTGGTGAACACCCCCGGGCTGAGCAGGCCGATGAAGCCCGCGACGAAGCCGGTCAGGGCCACCCCGCTGACCGTCCGCCAGGCGGAGCGCGGGTCGTCGACCAGCCTGCGTCCGGCGAGCAGCCGCGCGGGACCGCGGGCCCGTCCGGCGGTGATCCTGCCGATCAGGCCGACCACCCACGGGCCGGCCAGGTTGATGCCGAGGAAGGGAAGCGCGAGCGCCACGACGACGACGGCCACGCTGGTGCTCTGGCTCAGCACGGGGAACGCGGCCAGGGCCGCGACCAGCGCGAGCACCCTGACGAACCGCATGGCGGGCGGCGTCTCGCGCTTGGCCACGCCGAGCGGGCTGACCACGACACGCCGCAGTCCGACCACCGCCGACAGGCCCACCAGCAGCGGCACCGCGACGAGGGCCGCGGCCATGATCAGCGGGCTCGGCCACAGGTCGGAGACGTACCAGGAGCCGCCGCCGATCGGGATGTTCGCGAGGAGCGGCGCGGCCAGGCCGTACGCGACCGTGCCCGCGAGCGCGCCGGCGAAGGCGACGATGACGGCCTCGGCCACGGTCATCCCGACAACCTGGCCGGGCGTCGCGCCGACCAGCCGCAGCGCGGCCAGCCGCTGGTCGCGCCGGGCGACGGTGAGCCTGGCGGCGGCTCCGCCGAACACCAGCAGCGGCACGACCATGAGCACGCTGGCGATGAGCGCCAGGATGCGGTAGCCCACCGCGTCGTCGGTCGGCGTCCCCGCGAAGTCGGCGATCTTGGTCGGGGCGGCGCCCCTGGGCAGGTCGCCGCGCTGCGCGGCCAGCTCCGGAGCGTCGGCGGCGTGGCCGACGACCGCGACCAGCTCGCCGGGGTAGACCAGCGCCTCGTCGCCCAGCACGCCCTTCTGCTTCGGGTACCGCGCGGCCAGCTCGGCGGCGGGAAGCTCGCGGGCCAGCTCGGCCAGGGCCGGGGAGAGCCAGATCTCACCCGGCGCGGGGAAGCGGGCCAGGCCGGGCGGGGCAGGCGCCCCCGGGTCGAGCGCCGCCAGGTCGACGACGGTGATCTGCTTGTCGCGCACGTAGTCGAAGCGCGCGGCCTCGATCGCGACCGGCTTGCCCGTAGCCGCGACCGGGTTGCGCCAGGCGCCCCTTTCGGCCCTGGCCGCGAAGGCGAAGTTCGCCGCGACGGCGAACAGCAGCAGCGCCGTGGCCACGGCCACGGCGCCCAGCGTGAGCCAGGTGCCGAGCATGCCGCTCCGGCCGCCGCCCTTGAGCAGCCGCCAGGTCAGACCGAGGTTCATGCCCGCACCCCACCCGCGAGGAGCCGGCCGTCGCGGACCTCGACCGTGCGGTCGCACCAGGCCGCCACGTTCGTGTCGTGGGTCACCACGATCAGGGACGCGCCGTTGTGCTTGGTGGCCTCCACCAGCAACCGCATCGTCTCCTGGCCGGTGTGCTGGTCGAGCGCGCCGGTCGGCTCGTCGGCGAAGACCACCGCGGGCTTGCTCACCAGCGCCCTGGCGATCGCGACCCGCTGCGCCTGGCCTCCGGACAGCTCGCCGGGCCGCCTGGACTCCATGCCCTGCAGGCCGAGCGGCCCGAACCAGTCGCGTGCCTGCTGGACCGCCTGGGCCCTGGGGACGCCGCCCAGCATGAGCGGCAGCGCCACGTTCTCCTCGGCGGGCAGCTCGGGCAGCAGCTGCCCGAACTGGAAGACGAAGCCGAAACGGGTGCGGCGCAGCGCGCTGCGCTCCCGCTCGCGCATCGCGTCGATGCGCTGGCCGAGCAGGTGCACCTCGCCCGAGTCCGGCTTCATGATGCCGGCCAGGCAGTGCAGCAGGGTCGACTTCCCCGAGCCGCTCGGCCCCATGATCGCCACGGCCTCCGCGGCCTGCACCGCGATGTCCACGCCCCCCAGGGCGACCGTCTGCCCGAACCTTTTGGCCAGGGTTCGTCCAACAAGCACGTCGTTCATGGGCACGAGCCTGGCGTGGAAGGGGGGTTCGGAGGATCGGCCGTCCGACCGGGCCGCCTCGGCCGAACGGCTGATCCTAGAGTTGTCGCCGTGACTATTAGCGTGCTCATCGCCGACGACCAGGAACTCGTCCGTGCCGGATTCAAGATGATTCTGGACGCCCAGCCGGAATTCGACGTGGTGGCCGCCGTCTCCGACGGCGCGCAGGCGGTGTCGGAGGCCAGGCGGCTGCGGCCGGACGTGTGCCTGCTCGACATCCGGATGCCCAAGCTCGACGGGCTGGAGGTGACTCGCCTGCTGGCCGGGCCGGGCGTGGAGAACCCGATGCGCGTGGTCATCGTCACCACCTTCGACCTCGACGAGTACGTCTACGGCGCGCTCCGCGCGGGGGCCACCGGCTTCCTGCTCAAGGACAGCGGGCCCACGCTGCTGATCGAGGCGGTCAGGGCGGCGGCCAAGGGCGAGTCGCTGGTGTCGCCGTCCGTGACCGTGCGGCTGCTGCAGCACCTGGCCCGGCCCCGGCGCGGACCCGCCCCGTTGAAGGACCCGCTGACCGACCGGGAGCTGGACGTCGTCCGCCTGGTGGCCAGGGGGCGCACCAACCAGGAGGTGGCCGGCGAGCTGTTCGTCTCGCTGTCGACGGTGAAGACGCATCTTGGGAGCATCCAGGCCAAACTCGGTGTCAGAAATCGCGTTGGAATCGCAGCTTGGGCGTGGGAATCCGGCGTGGTGGGCTGATTAACAACGTGGTCGGCGGGATAGAAGAGAATCAGAACCTCAGCGCATGGCCCGGGGGGAGAACAACGTGCGCTATGCCCAGCCGCCTACCAAAGCCGCCTCTGCCGTCTACGTGACCCTCGTCGCACAGGTCCTCTCCCTGGGCGCCCTTGTGATCTTCGAACAGACCCGCGGGCGTCGCCTCGCGGCCCAGCTCGCCGCGTTCGGCGGACGCCCGCGCGGGGCCGACGCCGAAGCGGTCGTCGGCGCCGTGACCGTGTTCGCCGTGCTGATGATGCTGGTCGCGGGCACGGCGGTGGCCGCCGCCGCCGCGTACGTCACCTGGCTGGTGCGGGCCAGGCAGGCCAACGACCGCACCGCGCCCACGGGCCCGGTGGCCGCCGCCTGGTTGATCCCCGGGGTCAACCTGCTGGCGCCGATGGTGCTGGTGGACGACGTCTGGCGCGGCGCCCGTCCGCCGCTCGACCGCCGCACCCGCTGGCTGGCGCTGCTCGGGGCGTGGTGGCTGAGCTGGCTCGGCGCGCTGGCGCTGATCACCATCCGGGTCCCGATGGACTCCTCGGCGGGCGACCTGACGGGCGTGGGCGGCTGGGAGCTGGGCGCTACGGCTCTGGCCGCCCTGCTGTGCGCGGCCACCGTCCGGCAGATCACCCGCATCCAGCGGTCGCAGGCCGACCCGGTGCCCGCGCCGGAGAGCGCGCAGGCCGCGGCCAGCGCGCGCACGGTCGTCCCAACGGTCGTCCCAACGGTCGCCCCCACGATCGCGCAGCCGATCACGCCGCCGTCGCCGGACTCCGCCCCGATCGGCCACACCGGCTGACCGTCGTCGCCCGGCTCCCGCCCGTCCGGCCCGCCGGGCGGGAGGTCACGCCGCGGTGGGGCCGGAACTGCCCTGGCTGGCGTGCCAGAGCCTGCGTGGCGGGGTGGTGATGGCGGGGCCGAGGTCGGAGTAAGGGGAGAGCCTGAAGCCGTTGGCGTACTCGATCCTCCGGCCGCCGACGCCACCGCGGTCGTCCAGGGGCTGGTCGAGGACCGCCCTGACCGCCTCGATGCCCTCGGAGCGCCAGAGGGAGTCGAGGTCGACCAGGTTCCAGCAGTCGACGGCGCGCATCGACACCGCCCTGGTGCCCGTCCGCCTGACCACGCCCCTGGCCAGCAGGAGCCACGACCCGAACACCGTCGCGGCGCACCTGCCCTGCACCGACTCGAAGAACGTCAGGTCGATCGGGCCCGTCGAGTCGTCGAGGGTGGTGAAGATGACCCGCTGCCCCGAGCGGACCGCCGGGGTCTGGGTGGCCACCTTCACGCCCGCGACCAGCACCTCGGCGCCGTTGCGCTGGTCGAGGAGGTCTCTGGAACGTACCACTCCGATCGCGTCGAGCAACTCCTCGTGGAAGCTGATGATATGGCGGCTGATGTCGATGCCGAGGATCTCCAGCTCGGCCTCCACCATCTCGGTCTCCGTCATCTCGGGCAGCTCGCCCGGCGGGAGGTGCTCGGTGAAGCCCAGCGGGAGCTGGACGGCCGGCGGGCCGCCCGCCACGGCGTCGGGGCGGGCGGCGGAGGGGGGCGTGTAACGCCTGCTGCTGCGCGGCCCCTGCTTGACGCCGATCGTGGAGCCCCGCTGGAGGGCGCCGACCTGGGCGACCAGGTCGCGGCGCGTCAGCCGGCCCGGCCGCCAGCGGGAGCCGCCGCCGGGGCGCAGGTCGTGCAGCGTGTCGAGCCCGCCGACCTGGACGATCCGCTCGACGACCGGGCGGGAGGGCCTGGCGCGGTCCCAGAAGTCGGCGAGCGAGGTGTACGGCTGGCCCGCCACCATGCGCTCCACCTCGGCCTCGCTCACCCCCTTGACCGCGGAGAACGGCACGCGCAGCGCGTACCCCTTGCCGATCTCCTCGGCCTTGAAGCCCTTGATCCGCCGTGGCAGGTCGTCGCCCAGGTCGGCCGGACGCACCCGGAGCCGCAACGCCTGGTCGTCGCGCGGCCCGAGGCGTTCCACCTGCCAGTCCTTGCCCGACCTGTTCACGTCGAGCGGCAGGATCTCGACCCCGCACTGCCTGGCCTCGTCGATGATCACGCGTTGCGGATACATGCCGGGTTCGTGCGTGAGCACCCCGGCGAAGAACGCCGCCGCGTGGTGCCGCTTGAGCCACGCCGACTGGTACGTGGGCAGCGCGAACGCCGCCGCGTGCGCCTTGCAGAACCCGAACGCGCCGAACGCGTCGAGCACCTTCCACGCCCGTTCCACGGCCGCGTCGTCGAACCCCTTCGACCTGGCCAGCGGCACGAATGTCTTGCGCACCCGCTCCCGCCCCTCCGACGTGTCGAGCGTGCGGCGCAGCACCTCGGCGAACGACAGGCCCCTGCCCGTCATCACGTCCACGATCTTGAGGACCTGCTCGTGAAACACCACCACGCCGTGCGTCTCCTTCAGCGCCTCGCGCAGCCTCTCGTGCGGGTAGTACGGCCGGCGCCACCCGTGCCTGGCCTCCAGGTACGGCGTGACCATGTCGGAGTTGACGGGCCCCGGCCTGAACAGCGAGATGTCCACGATCAGGTCGTGCATCGTGCGCGGCTCCAGCTTGGCGACGAGCTCGCGCTGGCCGGGCGACTCGATCTGGAAGCAGCCGAGGGTACGGCTGGCGCAGATCATGTCGTAGGTGTCGGGGTCGTCGTGCGGGACGTACTGGACGCCCGGCTCCGAACCGCGCTGGACGTCCAGCTTCACCACGACGTCGTCGACCCGTTCGATCTCGCTCAGCGTGTAGGCCATCGCCGACTGCATCCGCACGCCCAGCACGTCCAGCTTGAGCAGACCCGCCTCCTCGACGTCGTCCTTGTCGAACTGCGACATCGGGAACTCCAGCAGGCTGCGCTCCACCGGGGTGCGGTCGCGCAGCTCAGCGTTGCCGACCAGCACCCCGCACGGGTGCAGGGCGATGTGCCTGGGCAGCCCGTCGAGCTTCTCCGCCAGCCGGAACACCTGGTCGAGCCCCGCCTCACCGAGGCGGCTGTCGCGCAGCTCCGGCAGGTCGTTCAGCGACGCGGTGATCTGTTCGGCCCTGATGTGCGGGAACGCCTTGGCGATCGCGTCGATCTCGTGCGGCGGCAGCCCCATCGCGCCGGCGACGTCGCGGATGGCGCTGCGGGCCCGGTAGGTCTCCATCATCGAGACGCAAGCCACCCTGGCCTCGCCGTACCTGTCGAAGATCGCCTTGTAGCAGTCGAGCCTGCGGGCGGACTCCACGTCCACGTCGATGTCCGGCAGCCCGATGCGGCCCTCGGAGAGGAAGCGCTCCATGAGCAGGCCGTGTTCGAGCGGGTTCACCTCGCCGATGCCGATCAGGTAGTTGACCAGGCTGCCCGCTCCCGAGCCGCGGATGGCGCAGCGGATGCCCATCCCTCTGATCATGTCGGTGATGCCGACCACGGCGATGAAGTATCCGGACAGCCGCTTCTGCTCGATGATGTCCAGCTCGGCCCTGAGCCGGTCTCGGGCCTCGCGCGAGCGGCGCAGGCCGCGGGTGATCAGCCCGTCCTCGACGCGGTGGCGCAGCAGCGGCACCGGGTCGCGGCCGATCTCGGGCAGCAGCAGGTTCGGCGGCGCGGCACGCAGCGCGAGCAGCTCCACCGGGTCGATCACGCACGCCTCCGCGACGAGGCGGGTGGTGCGCAGGAGATCCGCGATCCGCGCCTGGTCGGAGCCGCAGATCTTGGCGGCCACCTGCCACATCTCCTTGGTGCCCTTGAGGTAGGCGTGCGAGGTGCTCCGCTCCAGGTGGCGCGGGTGCAGCGGGACGAGCTGGCGGGCCGCGTCGAGCACGTCGCCGACCTGGTGGTCGGCGGGGTCGAGATAGCGGACGGCGTTGGTCAGCACGGCGGGCACCCCCGCGGACTCGGCCAGCGCCAGCATGCGGACGGCCGTGGCGGCGTCGTGCTGCCCGTACTGGTCGACCAGCTCGATCACCACGCCCGGGACCATGGCCCGCCACTGGCCGAGCAGCGCCGCGGCCAGCTCGTCGCGCCTGGCCGCCACCGCCCGCCCGACGTCGGACCTGGGGCCGAGCAGCACCACCAGCTCGTCGGGTGCGGCCCAGGCGCCGACCAGCTCGCGGGTCACCCGGGGCTCGCCCCGCTCCCCCGCGTGGTGCGCGGCCGTGACCAGGCGGGTCAGCCGGGACCAGGCGCCCGAGCGGGCGAGCACGGTGACGCGGTCCTCCGCCTCGGGCCCGGTTCTCGGACGGGCGCGATGGGAGCCGGACCGGGCGCCGCCCAGGCCGGTCACCAGCGCGTCGTCGAGCGCCAGGTTCACGCCGAGCACCGGGGCGATGCCGGCGTCGGCGCAGGCCTGGGCGTGCTTGACCGCGCCGTAGAGCCCGTCGCGGTCGGTCAGGGCGAGGATGTCCATCCCGTCGCCGGCCGCCCGCCGCGCCAGGGCCTGCGGGAAGGCGGTGCCGTACCGCATCGAGTAGGCGGAGCTCACGTTCAGGTGCGGGAACGGCGGGGCCATCAGTCCCACGCCCTCAGGAGCAGCCAGCCGTTGCTGGCGGTGTCGAACCGCAGCTCGTACGCCCCCGAATCACGGCCGGGGCCGGCCTCGACCCGCCAGAACTGGCGCTCACCCGGATCCGCCTCATGCAGCTTCCACCACTCCCGCGCCACCACCCAGTGGTCGAGGACGCGGTGGACGAGGTAGAGGCGGTCGCGCCAGACGAACTGGGTCGGCTGCCCGTCTCTGGTCCACACCTCTATCGGATCGCCATAGAGTCTGCTCAAAATGCTTCTCCCCGCGGCTCTGGTTCTTCTGTTGAGCCACCCGGGGGAAGGCGGGTGCTGCTATCTCGAACATATGTTCTTACGGCCGTGAGCGCAAGTCGCCCGCCTGCCGGATCAACGGGTTCGCGCCGATCGAGTTGCGCACGCTGAACGCGACACTGCCCGCCCGGTAGCGGTCGTCCGAGCACTCCACGGGCCTGCCCTCGTGGGTCGTGGTGATGCGGCGCTGGCGCAGCAGGGGGCTGCCCCGCCGAACCCCCAGCAGGCGGGCGTCCCGCGCGCCCGCGGCGACCGCGTCGATCAAGTACTCGCCGTAGGCGAACACCAGCCCGACCGAGTCGTACAGCGCCTCGGTGACCGACTCGCAGTCCGGCGGCAGCGCCTCCACGGCCTCGGTCATCCAGCTCGCGTAGGCGGTCCGCTCGACCAGCACCGGCTCGCCCTCCAGCGAGCGGACCCGCAGCACGTCCAGCACCTCCTCGGTGCCGAGCCTGGCCGCCTCGGCGGTGGTGGCGCGCCTGCGGCGCTGGGCGAGCACCTGGCCGCCGAAGCGGTAGCCGTTGGCCCGCGCCCACTGGGCGAAGCTGCGCAGCTCGGCGAAGCTCTGGCTGCGCGCGCGTCCCAGCACGATGCTCCTGGCGCCCTGCCGCGAGCCGATCAGGCCCTCGGCGACGAGCACCGCCAGCGCCTGGCGCACCGTGCCGCGGGCGGCCGAGTGGCGCGCGGCCAGCTCCGCCTCGCTGGGCAGCTGCGAGCCGACCTCGTGGACACCGGCGAGGATCTCGTCGCGCAGCTCATCGGCGATCCGTTCATAGCGAGCAACCATCCGTGACCTTTCTGTTCACCGAAACGCAATGTCGATGCGACTTACTGGCGCTGGCTTGTTCGTACAAGTTCTCATACATTCGACCCGGAGAGTGGAGGCGACGTGTTCACACCTCGCGTGCGCGTGGCAGGCGTCCTCGCAGCACTTACCGTCACCGCGGCGTGTGGTGCCGCCCCCGGCGCCCAGCAGGCGCAGAGCTCGGCAGGCGGGGCGAACGCGCGCACCGCCACCTCGGCCGCCGACCTCGGCGGGCTCGACAAGCTCGTCGAGGCCGCCAAGAAGGAGGGAAACCTCCACGTCATCGCGCTGCCGCCCGACTGGGCCAACTACGGCGAGATCATCAAGTCCTTCGAGGCCAAGTACGGCATCAAGGTCGAAAGCGAGGACCCTGACGCCGCCAGCGCCGACGAGATCAACGCGGTGAAGACCCGCAAGGGCCAGGACCGCGCTCCCGACGTGCTCGACCTCGGCCAGGCGTTCGCGATCAGCGGCGCCAAGGAGGGGTTGTTCGCCCCGTACAAGGTGCAGGCGTTCGACAAGATCCCCGAGGGGCAGAAGGAGCCCACCGGGCTCTGGGCCAACGACTACGGCGGCTACGTGTCGATCGGCTGCGACGCCAAGAAGATCCAGACCTGCCCGACGACCTTCGCCGACCTGCTCAAGCCCGAGTACAAGGGCAAGGTCGCGATGAACGGCAACCCGACCAAGGCCGGCTCGGCGTTCGCCGGCGTGTACGCGGCGTCCATCGCGAACGGCGGCTCCTTCGACGACATCCAGCCGGGCATCGAGTTCTTCAAGAAGCTGAAGGCCGCCGGCAACTACAACCCGGTCGAGACCACCCCGGCGACCATCGAGAAGGGCGAGACCCAGATCAGCATCGACTGGGACTACAACAACGCCGCCTACGCCCCCGAGATGTCGGCCAAGGGCATCGACTGGAAGGTCAACGTCCCCGGTGACGGCAGGTACTTCCAGATGTACGCCCAGGCCGTCAACAAGGACGCCCCCCACCCGGCGGCGGCGCGCCTGTGGCAGGAGTACCTCTACAGCGCCGAAGGCCAGAACCTGTACCTGAAGGGCTTCGCCAGGCCGGTGCTCCTGCCGTCGATGACCGCCGACGGCACGGTCGACAAGGCCGCGGCCGACGCCCTGCCCAAGGTGGAGGGCACCCCCACGTTCCCCACGTCCGAACAGGTCGACGCGGCCAAGGCCAAGCTCGCCAGCGGCTGGGACGCCGCGATCTCGGGATGACCCGCTCCAAGGGGTGGCTCGGCGCGCTGCCCTTGCTGGTCTTCTTCGCCGCCGTCTTCGGCATCCCCGCCATCGCGCTGGTGGCGGGGGCGTTCACCGTCCAGGGCCGGCCGAGCCTGGACGCCGTCGGCCAGAGCCTGCGGGGCGGCTACCTCACCGCGCTGGGCGGCAGCATCCGGCTGTCCGCGGTGGTCGCGCTGCTCGGCGCCGTGCTCGGCACGGTCCTCGCCCAGGCGGTCGTGACCTCGCGCTTCACCGCGCTGCGCGAGGCGGTCCTGACGGCGTCCGGCGTGCTCGCGAACTTCGGCGGCGTGCCGCTGGCCTTCTTCTGGATCGCCACGCTCGGCAACTCGGGCGTGGTCAGCGGCCTGGTCGGGCTGCCGTCGGGCGCACTGTACACGTTCTGGGGGCTGGTGGTCGTCTACCTGTACTTCTCGATCCCGCTGATGGTGCTGGTCATGGCCCCCGCGCTGGACGGCCTGCGCCCCCAGTGGCGGGAGGCGGCGGCCAACAACGGCGCGACCTCCTGGCAGTACTGGCGTTTCGTCGCGCTGCCCGTGCTCACCCCGGCCATGCTGGGCGGCGTGGTGCTGCTGTTCGGCAGCGCGTTCGCGGGCTTCGCGACGGCCAACGCCATGGTCGGCACGGTGGTGCCGCTGGTCACGTTGAAGATCGCCAGCGCCCTCACCGGTGACGTGCTGATCGGCTACGAGAACATCGCGCTGGCGCTCAGCCTGGACATGGTGGTCGTAGCCGGGCTGGTCATGGCGATCTACCTGCCGTTGCAGAAGAGGAGCTCCCGATGGCTGCACTGACCGGCCTGGAGCCGGTCGCCTCCGCCGCCCGCAGGCCGCCCACCCGGCCGCGGATCTGGCGCGGGGTGGTGTTCCTGCTGGCCGCGGCGTACTTCCTGGTGCCGCTGGGCGCGTCGCTCTGGTACACGATCTACACGCCCACCGCGGGCGTGTCCTTCTCCGCCTACGGCGAGCTGCTCACGGCCGAGGGCTTCCTCGCCAGCCTGGCGCTCTCGCTGTCGCTGGCGGCGGCCACCATCGCGCTGGTGCTGCTGCTGACGCTGCCCGCGATGCTGGCCGTGCGGCTCAGCGCGCCGCGGCTGCGCCCGGTGATGGAGGTGCTCTGCACGCTGCCGCTGGTGGTGCCGCCGATCACGTTCGTCGTCGGGCTCACCACCTCCCTGCGCACCGGCACCGACCTGCTGGCCCCCACCCCGTTCTGGGCGACGCTGATCGCGGCGCAGAACCCGGCCTTCCCCGTCGTGCTGGTGCTGGCCTACGTCGTGCTGGTGCTGCCGTTCGTCTACCGCTCGCTCGACGCGGGGCTGCGCACGATGGACGTCCGCACGCTCGTCGAGGCGGCGCGGAACCTCGGCGCCTCCTGGCCGCACGTGCTGTTCCGGGTGGTCATCCCGAACCTGCGGACGGCGCTGGCCAGCGCGTCCTTCCTGACGCTCGCCCTGGTGCTCGGCGAGTTCACCGTGGCCAGGCTGCTGGGGTACCAGCCGTTCGCGGTGTGGATCGTGACGATCTCCGGGTCCAAGGGGCAGTTGTCCGTCGCGGTCTCGATCCTCAGTCTGTTGCTCATCTGGTTGCTGCTGCTCGCGGTGTCCAGCGCGTTCGGTAAGGAGCGGAAATGACGGCACGCGTGGAGTTCCGCGGGCTCCGGCGGACGTTCGGCAGGACGGTCGCGCTCGACGGCTTCGACCTGACCGTCGAACCGGGCGAGTTCGTCGCGCTGCTCGGGCCGTCCGGGTGCGGCAAGACCACAGCCCTGCGCTGCGTGGCCGGGTTCGAGCGGCCCGACTCCGGCGCGGTCCTGGTCGACGGCGAGGACATCACGGACGTTCCCGCCAACAAGCGCGACGCGGGCATGGTCTTCCAGTCCTACTCGCTCTTCCCCAACCTGAACGCCCGCGACAACGTCGCCTTCGGGCTGCGGGTCCGCAAGGTGCCCACGGCGGCCAGGCGGGCCAGGGCCGCCGAGCTGCTCGACCTGGTCGGGCTGCCCGCGCACGCCGACCGCTACCCGCACCAGCTGTCCGGCGGGCAGCAGCAGCGGGTCGCGCTGGCCCGCGCGCTCGCCCTCGAACCGCGCGTGCTCCTGCTGGACGAGCCGCTGTCGGCCCTGGACGCCAAGGTCAGGGTGACGCTCAGGGAGGAGATCCGGCGGCTCCAGCTCGACCTCGGCATCACCACCGTCTTCGTCACCCACGACCAGGAGGAGGCCCTGTCGATCGCCGACCGGGTCGCCGTCCTGCGCGAGGGGCGGCTGGAGCAGGCCGGGCCGCCCGCCGAGGTGTACGACCGGCCCGCCACGCCGTTCGTCGCCGAGTTCGTCGGCACCATGAACCACCTGGCCGGCCGGGTGGCGGGCGACCAGGTGTCCGTGCTGGGGCAGCTCCTGCCCGTCGACGGGCCGGCGCCCGCCGGGGCCGAGGTGGACGTCCTGGTGCGTCCGGAGGCCGTCCGGGTCTCTCCCGACGCCTCGGGCGAGGGCGAGGTGCTGGTGGCGTCCTTCCGCGGCGCCTCCGTCCGCCTCCGGGTGGCTCTGGCGGGCGGCGAGGTCCTCGCCGACGTCCCGGGCCACGAGGCGGGACGGCTCGCGCCCGGCGCCCGGGTGAGCGTGCGGCTGGTGGAGCGTCCGGTGCTGGTGGCGGCGCGCACGGCCGCGTCCCCTTCGCCCGCCCCTTCTCCCGCTGCGGCCGATGCCGTCTGACCCGCCGCAGGCCGTCCTGTTCGACCTGGACGGCACCCTGATCGACACCGAGACGCTCTGGTGGGAGGCGACGGCGGCAGTGGCGGCCTCGCTCGGGCTGTCGCTGGGGCCCGACGACGTCCCTCACGTCCTCGGCCGCACCGTCGAGGATGTGGCCGCCCACCTGATCGCCGCTCGGGCCGGGACCACGGCCACTCGTCCGCACCCCGCTCAGGCCGACGCCGCCCGCCCGGACCCCGCCCAGGCCGACGCCGCCCGCCCGCTCCCTGTGCGGGCCGACGCCGCCTGCCTGCTTCTTCCGCGGGCTGACACGGTGGCCGCCCGGCTCACCGACGGCTTCGCGCAGCGGGTCGCCGCGGGTTTCGACCTCATCCCCGGCGCCCTTCCGCTCCTGCGCGGGCTCGCGGCCGCGGCCGTACCCACCGCCCTGGTCACCGCCTCCCCGCGGGCCATCGCCGACCTGGTCCTCCCCCGCCTGGGGCACCGGTTCGACCAGATCGTCACCGCCGAGGACACGCCACGCGGCAAACCCCACCCGGACCCGTACCTGGAGGCCGCCCGGCGCCTGGCGGTCCTCCCGG
Source organism: Nonomuraea sp. NPDC000554 (assembly GCF_040300065.1). NCBI lineage: Bacteria > Bacillati > Actinomycetota > Actinomycetes > Streptosporangiales > Streptosporangiaceae > Nonomuraea > Nonomuraea sp. NPDC000554. Next base: position 130,960 of record NZ_JBEPDC010000028.1, read on the forward strand.
AACGCTGCGTCGCCATCGAGGACAGTCCGACGGGCATCGCCGCCGCGACCGCCGCCGGATGCCGCGTTCTGGTGGTGGACCCGCACTCCGGCCTTCCCGAACTGCGCGAAATCGGTAAGCTAGCGCGCCGTGAGCGGTGATTCCTCCCAGATCGGGCGCTACAGGCTGTTGAGCGTCCTCGGGCGTGGCGGGATGGGCACGGTCCACCTCGCCGAGGATCCGTCCGGGCAGCGGGTCGCCGTCAAGGTGATCAACCCGGAGCTCAGCCAGCATGAGCAGTTCCGGACGCGGTTCCGCAGGGAGGCGGAGGCGGCCCAGCGGGTGCGGAGGTTCTGCACGGCCGGGGTGATCGAGGCGGCCCTCGACGGCGAGCAACTGTACGTCGTCACCGAGTACGTGCCGGGGATGAACCTGGAGCAGGCCGTCCAGAGGTCGGGGCCGCTCACCGGGTCCAGCCTGGACGCGCTCGCCGTCAGCGTGGCCACCGCGCTCACCGCCATCCACGGGGCCGGGGTGGTGCACCGGGACCTCAAACCGTCCAACGTGCTGCTCTCGCCCGTCGGCCCCCGCGTGATCGACTTCGGCATCGCGCGGGCCCTCGACACGCTCGGCGGCGTCACCGGCACCGGCGAACTGGTCGGCACACCCCGATACATGGCCCCCGAGGTGCTGCGCGGCGAGCCCGTCTCGCCCGCGTGCGACGTGTTCTCGTGGGGGTGCCTGATCGCCTTCGCCGCCAGCGGGCGGCATCCGTTCGGGGGCGACACGCTGCCGGCGATCGTCTACCAGGTGCTCAACACCGAACCCGCGCTCGACCGGGTCGAGCCGGGGTTGAGGGAGCTGGTCGGGAGCGCGCTGCGCAAGGATCCGGCGACCCGTCCCACCGCCCAGCAGCTGCTGGACCAGCTCGTCGGACGCGCCGCCGGGCCCGAGCAGGCGGCCCAGACGGCAGGGGTCGCCTGGCAGCGGGCGACGACCCCGTTATCGCAGGGCCGGCCGCCGCGGAGGACGAACCGCGCCAGGCTCATGGCCGGGATCGCGGTGGCGGCGGCGGCCGTCGTCGCCGTCGGGGTGGCGGCGTGGGCGGTGCTCGCGCCCGGCGGGCCGCCCGACCTGCCGATCCTCTACCAGGAGGACTTCACGCAGACCTCGGGCGGCTGGAGCGGTACCTACGACCCGGAAGACGCCACGAGCTACGGCTACCGGACCGACGGCACCTACGGCCTCGACGTGGACACGAGCGACGAGTACCGCTGGGCCGAGGCGCCGATCCCGTTCCTCACCGCCACGCCCACCGCGACGCCCGACCCGTCGGCCACGCCCACGCCGATGCTGCCGCCGTCCTCGCTGATCAGCGTCACCGCCGAGGTCAAACAGGCGAAGGGGTACGGCGAGTACGGCGTCTACTGTCACAGCGTCGGCAACGACACGTACTACGAGTTCGCGCTGGACACCACCGGCAAGGCGCGCATCCGGCGCATCTTCAAGGGCTCCGGCGGCGCGCTGGCCCAGCCGGTCGAGGTGTCCGGGCTGTCCGGCAGGGCCCGCATCTCGGCCTCGTGCGAGCAGAACGGCGGCACCGTGCGGCTGACGATGTGGGTGAACGGCGAGCGGGTCCACCAGGTGGACGACCAGAACGGCATCGGCAACGGCGACATGGGGCTGTGGGCGCGGACTACGAAGGACAGCCAGTCGCTGCTCAAGACCACTTTCGACGACTTCGAAGTACGCGGCCGCAAGGAACCCTAGCCTCACTGGACGCCTTCTGGCGATCTCGCGCCTCTCCGGTCGAGGGTGCACCTCGATCTTTGCCCCGTTCGTGGCTCGAAGGCGCCCGCCCGGCCTGCGCCCCACCGCCTTCGGAGACCCTGGAGCCCTCAGCCAACGAATTGTCACAGCTAGCAGTTTCAGCTTATTATGAAATTGCTAGCCGATACAGAAGGAAGTGTCCTCCTCGGCGTGCCAGATGGGACGCGCATGCGGCGCATCCGTTCCGCCCAGCAGCCCATCGCCTTGCCCACCAACGCGTCTGGAGGCGTAGCGAGCCGATGAAAGTCGTCATCATCACCGGCGGATCCCGTGGAGACGTCGCCCCTTACACCGGCCTCGGAGCCCGCCTGAAGGCGGCGGGGCACGATGTGGCGATAGCCGCACAGGAGAGCTTCGCCGGCCTCGTCCGCGAGGTGGGCTGCGAGTTCCGCCTCGTCCCTGGCGACACGCGGGCCATGCTCGGGTCCGAGGACGGCCAGAGGTGGCAGGGGCGCGGCACCGGGACGTTGCGCGCCATGAAGACCAACATCCAGATGGGCATGCGGCTGCTGGAGGAGACCGGCAAGGGGGTCGTCTCGGCCGCCGAGGGCGCCGACGTGCTGCTGCTGCACCGCACCGCCCTGTGGCACGGCTACCTGGCGGCGGGGGCCATGGGCATCCCGGCGGTGGGCCTGGAACTGTTCCCCAGCGTCCCGACGGCCGACTTCGCGCTGCCGTCGTTCGACGTACGCTTCCTCGGCAGGTGGGGCAACCGCCACCTTCCCAGCCTCGCGATGGGGGTCACCAGCCACGTCAGGACCCCGCTCGACGCCCCGATCAGGTCCTTCCAGCAGCAGCTCGGCCTGCCGCAGACGGGGCTCAGCGAGGTGCGCAGGCGGACGGTCGAAGACGAGAACTGGACGATCCTGCACGGCTACAGCCCCCAGGTCGTGCCGCGCCCGGCCGACTGGCGTCCCGGCGTGGAGGTGGTCGGCTACTGGTGGCCGCCGGCCCGCGAGGACTGGCGGCCACCGCGCGAGCTGACCGACTTCCTGGAGGCCGGGCCGCCGCCGGTGTTCATCGGCTTCGGCAGCATCACCCGGCGCGACACGGCGGAACTCACCGAGACCATCTCCGCCGCCATGCGCCGCGCGGGGACGCGGGCGGTGGTCCAGGCGGGCTGGTCGGAGCTGTCGGCGATGGGCGACGACGTGCTGGCCATCGGCGACACGCCGCACGAGTGGCTGTTCCCCCGGATGGCCGCCGTGGTCCACCACGCGGGAGCGGGCACGGCGGGCGCGGGTGTCCGCGCGGGCGTTCCGGCCGTACCCGTGCCGATCATGGGTGACGCGCCGTTCTGGTCGCGCCGCCTGGCGGGGCTGGGGGTCAGCCCGGGGTACGTCCCGATGAACGAGCTGTCGGCCGAGCGTCTCGGTGACCTGGTACGCCAGGCCGTGACCGACCCCGCCTACCGGCAGCGGGCCGCCGAGCTGGCCGGGCGCGTCGGCGCGGAGGACGGCCCCGCCCGCGTCATCGAGACGCTCGACCGGCTCCCTCCCCGGTTCGGCCGCCGGTAGCGGCGGACCGACAGCGCGGCTCGAACCGCGCCTCGATTCAGCCGCCGGTAGCGGCGGACCGGTAGCGCGGCTCGAACCACGCGAGGTCTAAAGGATTCCGGCGCGGGCCGCGGCCAGTGCCGCGTCGGCCGCCCGGTCGGCGTCGCGCTCGGTCACCGGCTCGTACGCGACGAACAGCCGGTAGTAGACGGGCGCGACCGCGACCCTGATCACCTCACGGACGTCCACCGTGTCGGGCAGCTCGCCACGGGTGATCGCGCGACGCACGACGGCCGCGGCCTGGTCGTGGCGGGCCACGAAGAAGTCGTGCAGCGCCCGCGCGGCGTCGGGGTGCTGGGCGGCCGCCGCGACGAACGCCGACGACACCGGGCCCAGCTCCGGGTCGTCGAACCCGTTGCGCACCAACCGGGCGACGCCCCGCAGATCGCCCTCGATCGTGCCGGTGTCGGGCACCGGCCACGGCTCGTCACGGGCCAGCTCCAGCGCGTCGGAGATCAGCCCCTCCACGCTGCCCCAGCGCCGGTAGACGGTCGTCTTGTGGACGCCTGACCGCTCTGCCACGTTCTCGACCGTCAGCCCGCCGTAGCCGTGCTCGGCCAGCTCCGCGATCGTGGCCTGCCGGACGGCGTCGCGCACCCGCGCGCTGCGCCCGCCGGGACGCTTGCTCGTCTCCAAACACTACTCCAGTTGCGTTAGTCGCCCTTCTGGTGCCAGACTAACGCTACAACAGTTGCGATTGGAGCTCCATCCTGGTTCAGCGGCGTGGAGTCAGAGATTTCAGGGGGCACCTATGTTGATCGACATCCCGGGCGGCTCACCGTACGGCATCGCCACCGGCCCCGACGGCGGCCTGTGGTTCACTCTGGTGCACGAGGGGCGGGTCGGCAGGGTCATCCCGGGTGAGGCCCCCGTCCTGCATCAGCTCACCCCGGCCGACGGCGGGCCCACCGTGATCACGCCCGGTCCCGACGGGGCGATGTGGTTCACCGAGTTCCAGGGCGGCCGGGTCGGGCGCATCACCGCATCGGGCGAGGTGACCTCGTACGAGGTCAGCGCGCCCTACGGCATCACCGCCGGGCCCGACGGCGCGATGTGGTTCACCCAGCTCCAGGCCGACCGCGTCGGGCGCGTCGGCCCTGACGGGGCGATCACCGGCTTCCAGGTGCCTCCGGAGGGCGGCATGCCATCGGCCATCACGGTGGGCCCCGACGACGCCCTCTGGTTCACCGTCAACCAGGGCAACGCCATCGGGCGCGTCACCCTGTCGGGCGAGGTCACGATCCATCCGCTGCCCACCGAGGGCGCCGCCCCCGTGGGCATCACCTCCGGGCCTGACGGTGCGCTGTGGTTCGTGGAGATCGGCGCGGGCCAGATCGGCCGGATAGACACGTCCGGAAAGATCACCGAATTCCCCCTCCCCGACCGGTCCTCCCGCCCGCACGCCATCATCAGCGGCCCCGACGACGCCCTCTGGTTCACCGAATGGGCCGCCAACCGCGTCGGCCGCATCACCACCGGCGGCGCCATCGAGGAGCATCCCCTCCCGGCACCCCCGGCCCCCTCCGGCCCGCCGAAACCGGCCGAGCCGCACGGGCTCACGGTCGGCCCCGACGGCGCGATCTGGGTCGCCCTGGAAGCCGGGGCCCTCGCCAGAATCGGCTGACCGCCGAGCCCCGGCGACGGCATTGGATCTAGGGCTGGGTGGCCGGTGACAGGCGGACGCGCAGTTCGGCCATGCCTGGGCCGGACAGGCTTGACAGAGCGGCCATTCGTCCGTTCAGCAACAGGAGTATCGCCGCGATGGAACCTTCAACACGCTGACCGTGTCCCACGGACCAGGAGCAGTCGGTGGCCGCGAGTTCGAGTCCATTCAGCTCCTGCCGCGCACGGAATGACCACCCCATCGTGAAGGGCCATCCCAGATTCCAGAGCCGGGTTGCGGAGAAGGCCGCTGCTCTCACCGGCATGGGACGGTCTCGTCCGAGGGGGATCGCAAGGTCTTGGCCATGAACGAGAATGTCCAGGAGTGGCTGGCCGCCGGGAGCCTTTCTCCTAGTGCCCACCATGCCCCGCAACAGGGCGCTGATCTCGTGCAAGGGTATCTCGGCCTGCCGGATGGCGGTGTCGTGAAGCATACGGTTGATATCTCCACGTGCCTTCAGCAGCTCACGCGCCACCTGCGCGACACCCATCTGGGCAAGGGTCAGGTGGGCGGCGACGTCACGCACCCGCCAGCCTGAGCACAGGGATGCGACCTCCCATTCCCGGTCAGAGAGATCGTCGAGAAGGTCCGCGAGGCTGGACCGCTCATGATCGATCGCCTGCCATACCTCATCGCGGTTCATCTCAGCCTCCTGTCGACGTCGCCCGAAACCGAGTGCGTCTCCGTAGGCTATTGAGACTGCTGGAGCCCCAACCTTCGGGGCCGTCAGTGCTCACGATCACTGTCCCGATCGGCGATGAATCGCTCCCGCGTCCCTGATCCAAGAAACAGCGCATCCGGACCCGACCCCGTGTCGCCAAACGCGCGATCTCCATGTACAACACCAAAGGAACCGTCGACCGAGCCAGCTATAAGGCCACCATCAGCATCGACATCCTTATCACAGACCCTTTTCGCCCTCCGTGGTGGCCGCGCTGGCGGCGCTGAGGAGAAGACACCGCACACATCTTCCGTCGCGAAGACGGAATCCCGATGAACCGCTATTACATCTGGCGGGAATTCAGACTCATTACAGACGCAGCAGGGATCGGCACCCATTGGTGCCCCCGAGAGCTACGGCACCCCTGACTCCCTTTCTGAGCAGTCGAGGGAGCCGGAATCGATCGGCTTGACCTTGACGTGGCGTCAACGTGTCCAATGAGGGCATGAGGATCGGCGAACTCGCGACGCTGGTCGGGGTGTCCACCCGGACCGTGCGCCACTACCACCATCTGGGGCTTCTCCCCGAGCCCGAACGGCTGGCCAACGGCTACCGGGAGTACCGGCTGCGCGACGCGGTGGCGCTCGCCCGCGTGCGCCGGCTGGCCGAACTGGGCCTGTCCCTCGACGAGATCCGCGACGTCCTCGCCGACGACCAGGGCCGGGAACTGCGGGAGATGCTTCTGGAGCTGGACGCCGACCTGGCCAGGGAGCAGGCGGCGATCGCCGCCAGAAGGGCCCGGCTGGCGGCTCTGCTGGCGGAGGCGGACCTGCATCCCGACTCGACGGTGTCGCCCGACATGGCGGAGGTGCTGCGCGGCCTCCCCACCGGGAGCTCGACGTTCGCCGAACTCGACCGCGAGCTGCTGACCCTGGTCGCCAGCGTGACCGACCCGGCCGACCGAGCCGAGTTCGCCGATCTGTTGCGCCCGCTCACCGAGCCTGAGGCGTACGCGCGGGGGCACGCCCTCATCGCCCGGCTGGACGAGCTCGCCGACGCCGACCCCGGAGATCCGCGCGTCGCCGTGGTCGCCCGTGACCTCGCGACCCACCTTCCCGACGAGATGGTCTCGGCGATGATCGCGAGCCTCGACGACACCGGCACCGGTCAGTGGCTGGTGGAGCTGTTGCGGGAGCTGCCCGCCGCCCAGGCCGAGGTCTTCCAGCTGCTCGTGGCCCAGCTGAAGGAGCGAAGGTGATGGCGAGGCTGCCCACCGCGCAGGCCGAGGTCTTCCCGTTGAAGGAGCGAAGGTGATGGCGAGGCTGCCCGCCGCCCAGGCCGAGGTCTTCCCGTTGAAGGAGCGAAGGTGATGTTGAGGGTCGCGCGTGCCGCGCTGTTCGCCACGGTCCCCGCGGAGCTGGTGCTCGCGGTCCTGCTCGTGTCCGGTGTGTCGCTGCCGCTCCCCGTGGTCGCGGTGGCCGAGGCGGCCGTCGTTGCGGTGCTCGTCCTGGAGGCGATGACCGCGTACCGGCTGTTCCGGGCCGCCCGCCGGGGTGGCGCGGACCGCCGGACGGCGTTGCGCGCGGCCTATGAGGAGCTGGTTCCCGAGCAGGTGCGACGGATCATGGGGTTCGACCTGAAGGGCATGATCAGCCTCGCCCTGTGGGTCGCCCGTCGCCGCCACGGCGTGCCCGCCGACGCCACCGCCGTCTCCTACTCGCGCGCGCAGACCCTCACGATGATGATCTTCCTGGGCGCGATGGTCGTGGAGCTGGTGGGCGCGGAGGTCCTGCTGCGGGCGTTCGGCGCGCCGGTCGGCCTGCGTGCCGTGGTCCTGGTCGCCGACGCCTACACGGTCCTGATCGTGCTCGCGGTCATCGCGGCCTGCGTCACCCGTCCGCACGTCGTCTCGGACGACGAGGTGCGTATCCGCTACGGCGCGTTCTTCGACCTGCGCGTCCCGCGCGAGCGGATCGCCAGGGTGCGGCACGTCCGCAACTTCAACGAGAGCGGCACGGTCAAGGTCGACGGCGATCGGCTGGCCGTGGCGGTGGCGTCCCAGACGAACCTGATCCTGGAGCTGACCGAACCGATCACGGCCGTGCGGCCCCTCGGCAGCCGCGCCGAGGCCCGCACGATCCGCTTCTTCGCCGACGACCCCGCAACCGTCCTCGCCGCGATGCGCCCCCGCCGGCAGCACGCGCACGGAGACGGGCCGGTGGAATCAGCTGCCGGGGGTCGAGGTTGACTAGGGGCATGCGTGCCATTGTCATCTCCGCCCAGGGCGGCCCAGAGGTTCTCGAATACGTGGAGCGTCCCGACCCGGTGCCGGGAGAAGGGGAGGTCGTGGTCGACGTCGCCGCCAGCGGCGTGAACTTCATCGACGTCTACCACCGCTCGGGGGCGTACCAGCTGCCCCTGCCCAGCCCGATCGGGTCCGAAGGGGCGGGCGTCGTGTCCGCCGTGGGCAAGGGGGTGTCGGACGTCGCGGTCGGCGACACGGTGGCGTGGGCCAACGTGCTCGGGAGCTACGCCGAGAAGGCCGTGATCCCGGCCGGGCGGGCGGTGCCGGTGCCTGACGGGGTGACGGCCGAGCTGGCGGCCGCCACGATGCTCCAGGGGATGACCGCGCACTATCTGACCCACTCCACGCACGAGGTGAAGCCGGGCGACAACGTGCTCGTCCACGCCGGCGCCGGAGGGATGGGGCAGCTCCTCATCCAGCTCGCCAAGCTCAGGGGCGCCACCGTGCACACCACCGTCTCCAGCGAGGAGAAGGCGAAGATCGCCCGTGAGGCGGGCGCCGACGAGGTGCTGAGCTACGAGGACTTCGCCGGCAAGCTGCGCCACCAGATCGACGTCGTCTACGACGGCGTGGGGCCGCCACGTTCGACGGCAGCCTCGAGGCGCTCAGGCCACGCGGCCTGATGGCGCTGTACGGGGCGGCGAGCGGGCCGGTGCCGCCGGTCGATCCGCAGCGGCTCAACAAGGGCGGTTCGCTCTTCCTGACCCGTCCGACGCTGGTCCACTACATCGCCGACCGCGACGAGCTGCTCTGGCGGGCGTCGGACCTGTTCGGGTGGATCGCGTCCGGAGATCTGAAGATCAACATCTCGCGTCGCTACCCGCTGGCGCAGGCCGGGCAGGCCCAGGAGGACCTGGCCGCCCGCCGCACCACGGGCAAGCTGCTGCTCATCCCGTAACCCCGGACGGCTACAGAGCGGCTGGGCGGCGAAGCGGCCGAACGTCCCGGGGTGGCGTGGGTGCGTGGCCAGTGGGTGGTTAGGCTTCTGGCGCGTGGACGTAACCTCCTCAATCTGGTCATTCGCCGCCGTTGTCGCCTTGCTCACCGTCACCCCCGGGCTGGACACGGCGCTCATCCTGCGGACGTCGCTGCTGGCCGGTAGGCGTCCGGCTTGGGGCGTCGTGCTGGGGATCCAGTTGGGCACCCTCGCCTGGGGACTGCTGACGGCGGTGGGCCTGTCCACGTTGCTGGCGGCTTCGCAGGTCGCCTACGACGTCCTGCGGTGGGCGGGCGCCGCCTATCTGGTGTGGATGGGCGCGCGGATGCTCCTGACCAGATCGGACGGGCACGAGACACCGGCGGACGAGCGGGCGGCGGGATTCGGCACGGGCTTCCGGCGGGGGCTGCTGACGAACCTGCTCAACCCCAAGGTCGGCGCGTTCTACGTGGCGATGTTGCCGCAGTTCATCCCGTCCGGGGCGCCGCACGCGGCGATGGGGCTGCTGCTGGCGGGCGTGCACGTGGCCGAGGCCCTGGTGTGGAGCGCGGTGCTGGTCGGGTTCGCGTCCCTGATGGGCGGCCTCCTGCGCTCCCCCGCGGTGCGGCGCGGGCTGGACCGGGTCACGGGCGTGGTCATCGTCGCCTTCGGTCTCCGGCTGGCGTTCCAGGACTGATCGGACGGTCAGTCGAAGTCGAAGATCGAGTGCTTGTCGTAGAAGTGGAGGATGTACCGGCAGCGCTTGCAGATCATCAGGGTCATGCGGTGGGAGGTGACGCCCCATTTGCTGTCGAGTCGGCCCTCTTCCTGCTGGAACTCGGTGCCGTGGCAGAGGGGGCAGAGGAGCTGCGGTCTCGTCATGTCACGACAACGGGTGAACGCTCGGCCAGAGTTCCGCTCCGGAGACGTCATCGGCGCCACGGCCAGGCCGGCGCGCACCGTTCCGCCGGTCGGCCTGATCACGTCGCCCGGCGGGCTCGGCAGCCTGAGGGGCGGGTCGCGTGCCGGAACCGGCAGCGAGGGTAGCGTGCTGGCGTGGAGACCGCGTTCGTCCTGGGTGGCGGTGGCGTGCTCGGCGCGTACGAGGTGGGCATGCTGCAGGCCCTCCACGAGGCGGGGATCGAGCCCGACCTGGTGGTGGGAACGTCCGTCGGCGCGCTGAACGGCGCGCTGATCGCCGCCGCGCCCGCCGACGCCGTGCGCATACTCAGCTCGCTGTGGCGTTCGGACGTGGTGCGCACCGCGTTCGCCGGTTCCTGGGTCAGCCGGATCTCCACCCTGGCCAAGACCGGCACCCACCTGCACCCGGCGGGCCCGCTGCGCGCACTGCTCGACGAGATGGTGCCGGTGTCGCTGATCGAGGACCTGGCGGTGCCGTTCCAGTGCGTGGCGGCCTCGGTGGAGCGGGCGAGCGGGCACTGGTTCACCAGCGGCCCGCTGGTCGACGCGGTCCTGGCGTCGTGCGCGGTGCCGGGGCTGCTGCCGCCTGTCGCGATCGGCGGCGAGCACTACTTCGACGGCGGGCTGGTGCACAGCATCCCGGTCGGGCGCGCGGTGCGGCTCGGCGCGAAACGGCTCTACGTCCTGCATGTCGGACGGATCGAGCGCCCTCTTGCCGCGCCCCGGCGGCCGTGGGAGGTGGGCATGGTGGCGTTCGAGATCGCGCGCAGGCACCGGTTCGCCGAGGAGATGGCCACCCTGCCGCCCGGCGTGGAAGTGCACGTGCTGCCGTCGGGGGCCACCGAGGCGGTGTCGCCGCTGCGGTACCGGGATGTGTCGCAGACCGCGCGCCACATCGAACGCGCCTACCAGGCCTCTGCCCGATATCTGCGGACCGGATCCGATTCAGGCTAGGGCTCCGGGCGGGAGGATCGGCACGGCGGGCGGGCCGTGCTCGATGAGCCGCAGCAGCGCGTCGGTGTCGAGGTGCCGTTCGACCAGGTCGCCCAGGGCGTCGAGGCGTTCCTCGCGCAGCCGGGCGAAGTCCGTGCCGGGGGCGGGGACGAAGTCGCGCCCGGCACGCTCGGCCACGTCCCGCAGGAAGGCGCGGCGGAACGCGTCGTTCTCCAGGGCGCCGTGCCAGGTGGTCCCCCAGACGTTCCCCGCGCGGCAGCCGTCAAGGAACGGCTCGCCGCCCTCGACGGTGGTGACCCCGTGGTGGATCTCGTACGCCCGCACCGGGTGCCCGTAGGCGTGGCCGAGCGGCCGGGAGAGCGTCTTCTCCTTGGCGAACTCGACCCGCACCGGTAGCAGGCCGAGCCCGTCGACCCGGCCGGCGCCGGACTCCACCTCGTCCACGATCTCGCGTCCGAGCATCTGGAAGCCGCCGCAGATGCCGAGGACCGGCCGCTCGCGGGCGCTCAGCGCGGCGGCCAGGCCGCTCTCGCGCAGCCAGCGCAGGTCCGACACCGTGGCCCGGGAGCCCGGCAGCACCACCAGGTCGGCGTCGTCCAGTTCGACCGGGTCCGTGGCGAAGCGGACGTGCACGCCCGGCTCGGCGGCCAGCGCGTCCAGGTCGGTGAAGTTGGAGATGCGCGGCAGCCTGGCCACCGCGACCCGGAGCGTCTGCCTGCCGTGCGGTCTGCGGGTCGGGACGGTACGGCTGTCGAGCGCGAGGGAGTCCTCGACGTCCAGCCAGAGGCCGTCCAGCCAGGGCAGGACGCCGTAGACCTCGCGGCCGGTCAGGCGGCGGAGCTGGTCCAGGCCGGGTTCCAGGAGTTCCCGCGCGCCCCGGAACTTGTTAACGACGAATCCTGAAATAAGCGATTGGTCGGCTTCGTCCAGGAGGCCTACCGTGCCGTAGAACGCGGCGAACACGCCGCCCCTGTCGATGTCACCGACCACGATCACGGGCAGGTTCGCCGCCCTGGCCAGCCCCATGTTCGCCAGGTCGCCCCTGCGTAGGTTGATCTCGGCAGGGCTGCCCGCGCCCTCGCAGACCACCACGTCGTACGCCTCGCGCAGCCTGCCGAACGCGTCGAGCGCGGACGCGCGCAGCAGGTCCCGCAGCTCGCCGTACTCCATGGCGTCGACGTCGGCGACCGGCCGCCCCATCAGGACGACCTGGCTACGGCGGTCGCTGCCCGGTTTGAGGAGGATCGGGTTCATGTCCGCGACCGGCTCGACCCCGGCGGCCTGCGCCTGCACGGCCTGGGCGCGTCCGATCTCGGCGCCGTCGGCGGTGACGTACGAGTTGAGCGACATGTTCTGCGCCTTGAACGGCGCCACCCGGACACCCCGGCGGGCCAGCCACCGGCAGATGCCCGCCGTGACCACGCTCTTCCCCGCATCGGACGTGGTCCCCGCGACCAGCAACGCACCCTTCACCGGGCCACCGTAGCGGCATCCACGACACACGCCGCCGTCGGGCTGTCCCGAGTGCGCCCAGCGGCATCCACCATGCACGCCGCCGTCGGGCTATCCCGAGTACGCCCACCCGGACCAGCGGACCACGTCCACGACGATCACCGGCCCCTCCGGGCGGCGCCTTCGATACTGGTCGTACTTGCCGGCCAGCCAGTCGAGCGCCGACTCGCGCTCCGGGCCGTCCTCCACCACGCGGGCCGGCCCGTCGGCACGCACCCACCACAACCGCGTCCAGTCGTCCTCGTAGTGGTCGGCCAGCAGGCTGACCTTGGGATTCGCCCGGATGTTCCGCAGCCGCCGCAGGTCGGCGGTCGTCTTGGGCTTGTGGTCGATCGCCGTCACCACCCGGTCGGCGCGCACGGCGAACGCGACGGGCACCAGATGCGGCGTCCCCTCTGCGTCGGCGGTGGCGAGCCGGGCGACCCGCTCGCCACCGAACATCTCCCGAGCCCGCTCAACGTCCATGCTCTCCCCCTTCCCGCATATCCCGGCCGGCCACGATTGCGGGTGCGCGGTGCGGCGGGCGTACCTTGGGACGTCATGCGGATCATGAAGTACACCCACGCGTGTGTACGGCTCGAACACGACGGCCGGGTGCTGGTCATCGATCCCGGCACCTGGAGCGAGCCGGCCGCCCTGACCGGCGCCGACGCCGTGCTGGTGACCCACGAGCACGCCGATCACGTCGACGTCCTCCGGTTGGCCGGGCTCGGCGTGCCGGTCTACGCCCCTGCCGATGCGGACATTCCACGGCTGGACGTCACCGGGGTGTCCTCCGGCGAGGAGTTCACCGCCGCCGGCTTCCGCGTACGGGCGGTCGGCGGGCGACACGCGTTCATCTACGGCGGCCAACCCGACTGCGCGAACCTCGGCTACCTCATCGACGAGGCGCTCTACCACCCCGGCGACTCGCTGCACGTCCCCGAGCAGCCGATCGAGACGCTCCTGGTTCCGGCCCAGGGATCGTGGATGAAGATGGCGGAGGCGATCGACTTCGTCAACGCGATCAAGCCGCAGCGGGCGTTCGCGATCCACGACGCCCAACTCAACGATCGCGGCCTCAGCAGCGTCAACGGCTGGCTCGCCGAGGAGACCGACAGCGGCTACCGGTATCTGACGCCCGGCGAATCGGCCTGAGATGGGTCGTTGAGGCGGTCATGTCCCCTCGGCCACCGGCAACCGGGCCGTACGACCGAGGGGCCTGCGCGCTCTACCTGAGATCGAACTCGTCGGCCTTCGCGCCGTCGAGGAAGGCGTTCCACTCTGCCGGGGTGAAGAACAGCTTGGGCCCGTCGGGGTCCTTCGAGTCACGGACGGCGACCAACCTGTCATGCCCGGCCTTGTGCTCCAGACCTTCGACGGGGCCTGCCGTTTGACCGAGGCCGGTCAACTCCGCGAACTCGACACAGTCGCCGCCGTTGTCGCCGGAGAAGCTTGACTTACGCCACCGCGCGTTGCTCAGGTCCATCTTTCCTCCGCCGCTTCCGTGATGAGATCAATGGACATGTTCAGCGGCAACGCCTCGGTGCGAATGGCCTCGAAGCGCTCGACCGCCGCGCTGACGTCGTCCCGGTCGCTGGTGGTGATCCCTCGGACGGCCGTCTCCGCATACAGTACGTCGGCTCCATCAGCCAGGGTAGCCAGGACGAAACCGCCCAGCAGGCCGGAGTGCATCCCGTGTGGGAGAACCTGCACGCTCAGCCGGGGGCCGATCATCGAGACCAGGCGACAGAGCTGCTCACGCATCACCTCCGGCCCGCCGATCGGCCGGTGCAGGACCGCCTCGTCGATCACGCATCGGAGGCACGGCGGCGCGGGGTCCTCTCGGGTGAGGATGAGCTGCCGGTTCAACCGGCCGGACACTGCCGTCTCATTGCCGCGCAGCAGCACACGCGCGTACGCCTCGGTCTGGAGGAGGCCGGGGATCAGGAGCGGTTGATAGGTCCGGAGCGTGGTCGCCATTTGTTCCTTGTCACGCCACTTCCCGAACCAGGAGGGATATACCTGGCCCCGTCGCCAGTCGAGAAGCCGCTGGAGGGCGCCTCCCGTGACGAGCACGTCGTCGCAGCACCGGGCGAACTCCGGACTGGCCGGAAGCTGGCCGGTCTCCACCCCGCTGATCAGCGACTCGCTGAAGTGGATCTTCTCGGCGAGCTGCGCCTGCGTCAGCCCCGCCTCCTGCCGGTAGTGCCGCAGCTCCCTGCCCCATATCGCCTGCGGCGAGTAGAAATCACCCACAACGCCCCCTTTGCCGGAGTTCAACGACACGGACGCGGCCTTCAAAACACCGCCTTGGTGACGAAGTCACTACTGAGGGTAGTTGCGACACGGCACTCTGGAGCCCGGAAATCCGAGGCGGGGAGAAACATCGATGAAAGAGGCACTCAAGGCCCGTGCGGCGCTCGCCGAATGCCGGAACGCCCCGGACCGGCTCGTCCCCCTTCTCGGCGAGAAATGGATTCCGCGCAACGGGAAATGCCTGGCATCCGCCCGGCGGTTCGTCCGCGACGTGGCCGCCGACTGGGACGCGGCGCCGGACGTCCCGGAGGTCGCCGAACTCCTGACGTCCGAGCTGGTCACCAACGCCCTCGCGCACACGCCCGCGGGCGAACCGACGGCGAGCGCCATCCGCATCTCCGTCAGCCGCGAGCAGGAGTTGATCGTCGTGGACGTCCACGACACCTGCGTCGCACTCCCCCGCCTACGCCGGGCGAGCCACCTCGACATCCGCGGCCGAGGTCTCGCCATCGTCCAGACCTTCTCCCACGACTGGGGCTGGACTCTGACCCCCTACGGCAAGTCCGTCTGGTTCCAGCTCATCGCGTGGCCGTGATCGCCGTACGAGCGAAATGATCGAGATAGCATTCCGGCCCATGAAAAGACGGATAAAGATCGCATTTGTGGCCGTCGGAGCCACCGTCGTAGCCGCCCTCACCCCGGCCGCGTCAGAGGCACTGGCCGCCGGCAAAGGCCACGTGGTCAGAAACGTCTCCACCGGCCTCTGCCTGACCTACGGCCCCGACACCTCGGGACACAGAAGGGGCTACGTCGCCCGCACCTCGCACTGCCCTCCCGGATTCGAAGGCTATTTGTGACTCCTCCCCCTCGTAAACGAGGGGGCTTCTCGCTACGCCGCGCTGGCGTCTCGGAGGACCAGCCCGGCCCTCTTGATGTTGCTCGCCCCGA